>NZ_JBJGZI010000008.1:0-168590 GCF_054050455.1 Geodermatophilus sp. SYSU D00684
CTAGCACCGGCTCCGCAACAGTCCGGCCCCCAGGCCGGCCCGGCGGTTTCCCGCGCCTTCCGGCCCGGTCCGTTCTCGCTCGGTGCAGGAAGAACCATACACGCCCCCCAAGGGGCTCTGCAGGGGGGGTCCCGGTGTCCCCCGCGGCCGTCGTGGACCGCGGTGGACACAGGTGGGAACGGCTCGGTAGGTGGCGCCATTCCCGCCGGCCCTCGCCGGCTCAGGCCACGCCGGCCGGGCGGAACTGGACGCTCACGCGCGGCCCGACGGGCCTGCTGGTCTTCGGGATGCAGTGCTCCCAGGTGCGCTGGCAGGAGCCGCCCATCACCACGAGGTCCCCGTGCCCCAGCGGGAAGCGCAGCGTCTCGCCGCCACCGCCGGCCGGGCGCAGGAGGAGCGGCCGCGGCGACCCGAAGGAGACGATCGCCACCATCGTGTCCTCGGTGCGGCTCCGGCCCAGGCGGTCGCCGTGCCAGGCCACGCTGTCCCGGCCGTCCCGGTACAGACACATCCCGGCGGTGACGAACGGCTCGCCGAGCTCGGGCGCGTAGTGCGCGTCGAGCGCGGCGCGGGCCTCGGTCAGGAGCGGGTGCGGCAGCGTCTCGCCGCGCCCGTACCAGCGGAGCAGCCGCGGGACGGCGACCTCGCGGTCGTACATCTGCCGCCGGTCGGCCCGCCAGCCGATGTCGCCGAGCAGCACCTCGAGCACCTCGTCGGAACCGGTCACCCAGCCCGGCAGGTGGTCGACCCACGCGCCCCTGGTGAGCACGTGCCGCCGCACCCGGCCCCGTAGCGGGGTGAGCGCGGCCTCCTCGGCGACGTCGAACATCGACGGCTGGTGCGCGAGCGACATGGCGGCAGGCTACGCGTGGTCGAACGTGTGTACGAGTTCCTGCTACGCGGTGAGCGCGAGCGCGAAGGGCAGCACGCGGGATGCGCCGGCCAGCCGCAGCTCCCGCCCGGCGACGGTCATGGTCCAGCGCGAGTCGGCGAGGTCGTCGACGAGCAGCACCGGCACCGGCCCCAGCTCGGAGAGCCGCGACCGCAGCTCCGGTCCGACGGCGATCCGCTGCCACACCCCCGCCAGCCGGAAGGCGCTGTTCCCGCCCGGGCCCCCCGTCGGGCCGCCGTGCGCGAGCGACAGCTCCCCCAGGTACGGCAGCCGCCCCACCCGGGCCAGGCCCTGCGCCACCCCGGTCACCAGCCGCGGACGGCGGCGGGACGGGACCGCGACCACCGCCGCCGGCCGCTCGGCCCAGTCCCAGGCGCCGAGCACGCGGGCGCAGGCGCGCAGCAGGTCCTCGTCCGGCGGGACGTCGGACACCGAGCGCTGCACCGGCATGTCGAAGGCGGCGTCCGGGTCCTCCTCGATGCCGGGCGCCTCGAGGTCGAGGGTCACCGTGCCCCCGACGCCGTCGTCGCCGAGCAGGGTGCGCAGCCGCTGGCCCCAGCCCAGGTCGGTGAGCCGGGCGACGGCCCGGCCCGGGTCCACCTGCTCGCCCGCCGCGATCTTCCCCTTCACCTCGACGCCGAGCCGGTCGGCGCCGGTGGGCCACTGCGCCCGCGGGGCGAGCTCGACGCCCGGGCGGTCGAGCGCGGCGGAGGCCGCCTCGGCGGCGCCGGCGGGGACGTCGGTCGGGTACCAGGGGCCGGCGCAGACGTCGCAGCGGCCGCACGGGGCAGCGGTCGGGTCGTCGAGCGCCTCCTGGAGGAAGGCCATCCGGCAGCGCGCCTCGTCGACCGGCTTCGCGTAGGCGATCATCGCCCGCTGCTCGGCCTCCCGGGTGCGGGCGACGCGGGCGTAGCGGTCGGCGTCGTAGACCCACGGGCGGCCGGTGGACCGCCAGCCGCCCTGCACCCGCTCCACCGCGCCGTCGACGGCGAGCACCTTGAGCAGCAACTCCAGGCGGGAGCGGCGGACGTCGGCGACGGTCTCCAGCCGGGCCACCGACCAGGCCTTCGCGTCGGCCATCGCGGAGAGGACGGCGGCGGCGTGGTCCTCGCGCGGCATGGAGGAGGTGGCGAACCACTGCCAGATGGCGAGGTCCTCCGGGCCGGGCAGGAGCAGGACGTCGGCGTGCTCGACGGCGCGGCCGGCGCGGCCCACCTGCTGGTAGTAGCTGACCGGCGACGACGGCGCCCCGAGGTGGACGACGAAGCCGAGGTCGGGCTTGTCGAAGCCCATGCCCAGCGCCGAGGTGGCGACGAGCGCCTTCACCCGGTTCTCCCGCAGCGCCTCCTCGGCCTCCTTGCGGTCGGCGTCGTCGAGGCGGCCGGTGTAGGCGCGCACGTCGTGCCCGGCGTCGCGCAGCAGGCCCGCCGTCTCCTCGGCCGCGGCGACGGTGAGCGTGTAGACGATGCCGCTGCCCGGCAGGTCGCCGAGGTGGGCGGCGAGCCACGCCAGCCGGGCGCGGTCGGTGGGCAGCCGCAGGACCCCGAGGCGCAGCGAGTCGCGGGCCAGCGGGCCGCGGACCGTCGTCACCCCGACGCCGCCGGCGCCCAGCTGCTCGGCGACGTCGGCGACGACGCGCTCGTTGGCCGTGGCGGTGGTCGCGAGGACGGGCGTGCCGGCCGGCAGGGTGCCGAGCAGGTCGCGGATGCGGCGGTAGTCGGGACGGAAGTCGTGGCCCCAGTCGGAGACGCAGTGCGCCTCGTCGACGACCAGCAGGCCGCAGCGGGCGACCAGGCCGGGCAGCTGCTCCTCCCGGAAGCGCGGGTTGGTCAGCCGCTCCGGGGAGACGAGCAGGACGTCGACGTCGTCGGCCGCCAGGGCCGCGGCGACGTCGTCCCACTCGGTGGCGTTGGCGCTGGAGATCTCCACCGCGCGGATGCCGGCGCGGGCCGCGGCGGCCACCTGGTCGCGCATCAGCGCGAGCAGCGGGCTGACCAGCAGGGTGGGGCCGGCGCCGCGGCGGCGCAGCAGCGCGGTGGAGACGAAGTACACCGCCGACTTGCCCCAGCCGGTGCGCTGGACGACCAGCGCCCGCTCGGACCGCTCGACCAGCGCGGCGACGGCGGCGTCCTGCCCCTCGCGGAACACCGCGTCGGGCCGGCCGGTCAGTTCCCGGAGGACGTCGAGGGCCTCGGTGGCGAGGTCGGCGGACGGCGCGGCGGTGCTCATGGCACCCGACAGTAGGTGCGTCCCCCGACAGCGGGACCGTGTGAGCAGGACCTGGGGACGACGGGCAGGATGGGGACGATGCGACCGCCGGATAACCACGTGCACACCGGGTGGTCGTGGGACACCCCCAGCTCGGTCACGATGGCCCGCGCGTGCGAGCGGGCGGTCGCCCAGGGACTGCCCGCGATCGCCTTCACCGAGCACCTCGACTTCACCGTCTGGGGCCCCGACGACCGGGCCACCACCCTCGGCCTGGTCGACCGGCACGCCTCGCGGCACGAGCCGATCGACACCGAGGGCTACTGGGCCGAGCTCACCGAGGTCCGCGAGCGGTTCCCCGAGCTGCGCATCTGGTCCGGCGTCGAGGCCGGCGAGCCGCACCTGTTCGAGTCCAGCGTCGCCGCCCACCTGGCCGGCGCGCCCGTCGACCGGGTCCTGGGGTCGCTGCACTCGCTGCACCACGAGGGCCGGCTCTACGGCGTCGGGCAGCTGCTCTACCAGGACGCCGACGGCACCATGCGCCGCTACCTGGCCGAGATCGTCGACATGGTGGAGAGCAGCGACGTCTTCCAGGTGCTCGCGCACGTGGACTTCCCGCGGCGGTACTGGCCCGGCGGCTCGCACCGGTACGTGGAGAAGGACTACGAGGAGGAGTACCGGGCGGTGTTCCGCGCGCTGGCCGGCACCGGCCGGGCGCTGGAGGTTAACACCAGCAGCCCGCTGGCCTCGGTGGACCAGGTGCGCTGGTTCCGCGAGGAGGGCGGCGAGGCGGTCAGCTTCGGCAGCGACGCCCACCAGCCCGGCGCGGTCGGGCAGCGCTTCGACCTCGCCGTCGACGTCGTGGAGGCGGCCGGCTTCCGGCCCGGGCGGGACCGCTTCGACTTCTGGCGCCGCTGAGGCTCAGCAGGCCACCCGGTCGAGGGCGTCGCGCCACCTGCGCCGCAGGCCGGGCGGGCCGATCAGGCGCTGGACGAGCAGGACGGCCCGGCCGCGCAGCCCCCGGCCGCCGGTGTGGTGCATGACGACGTCGACGTGGCTGCCCCCGCCGTCGCGCGGGGTGATCCGGACGTCGCCGGTGCCGCGGTCGCAGTGGTCGCTGTCGAGCAGCGTCCAGGAGACGCGGTCGGGGTCGGGCCACTCGTAGCGCAGCAGCACCCAGAACGGGACGCCCGCGCTGCCCTCGCGGATGACGGCCCACCCCTCACCCTGCTCGCGGACCTCGTACTTCGCCGGGTCGAGGGTCTTCGACCACACCTCGAGCCGCCGGTCGGTGACGTCGGTGAACGCCTCGCGGACCTGGACCGGGGTGGCGCGGGTGTCGAAGCCGAAGCGCACGCGCATGGCCGTCTCCCTCCGGGTGGCCCCGCTGCCGCGGATCCTCCCCTGCCCAGGGGGCCGACGGGTGGGACGTCGTCCCGGCAACTACTTCACCGCTAAGAGAAACGCCGCTAGGGTCGCCGGGGTGACGTGCCGCCGCGTGGTGATCGCCCTCGGGGGCAACGCCATGACCGGACCCGACGGCTCGGCCACCCCGGAGGCGCAGCGGACCGCGATCCGCGAGGCGGCCGGCCACGTCGCCGAGGTGGTGGCCGCCGGGGTCGAGGTGGTGCTCACCCACGGCAACGGCCCGCAGGTGGGCAACCTGCTGGTCAAGAACGAGCTCGCGGCGCACGTCGTGCCGCCGGTGCCGCTGGACTGGAACGTCGCGCAGACCCAGGCGACCATCGCCTTCACCGTCGCCGACGAGCTGGACGCGGCGCTGGCCGCCCGGGGCCTGCCGCAGCGCACCGCCGGGCTGGTCACGCGGACCCTGGTCGACGCCGCCGACCCCCACTTCGCCGAGCCGTCGAAGCCGGTCGGCCGGTTCCTCCCGCGCGAGGAGGCCGAGCGCTTCCTCGCCCTCGGCCAGGTCTGGGAGGACCGCGGCCCGCGGGGCTGGCGGCGGGTGGTCGCCTCCCCCGAGCCGCGGTCGGTCGTCGACTCCCCCGCGATCCACGCCCTCGCCGCGGCCGGCTTCGTCGTCGTCTGCGCCGGGGGCGGCGGCATCCCGGTGACCGACGACGGCGGGGACGGCGCCGCGCTGCGCGGCGTCGAGGCCGTCATCGACAAGGACCTCACCGCCGCCGTCCTGGCCCGCGACCTGGACGCCGACACCCTGGTGATCGCCACCGACGTCCCGAACGTGATGGTCGACTTCGGCACGCCGGCGCAGCGCCCGCTCGGCCGGGTCACGGTGGCCGAGCTCCGCGCGCACGCCGCCGACGGCCAGTTCGCCCGGGGCTCCATGGGTCCCAAGGTCGAGGCCGTCCTCCGCTTCGTCGAGGCGGGCGGCGAGCGCGCCGTCGTCACCTCGCTCGAGAACATCGCCGACGCCGTCACCGGGGACGCCGTCGGCACCGTCCTGACCGCTGCGTAGAGAAGAGGAACAGGTGCCCGCACCGATCGAGGTCCGCAAGGTCCCGCTGCACAACGTGAGCGACGCCAGCGAGCTGGCCAAGCTCATCGACGACGGCGTCATGGAGGCCGACCGGGTCGTCGCCGTCATCGGCAAGACCGAGGGCAACGGCGGCGTCAACGACTACACCCGGATCATCGCCGACCGCGCCTTCCGCGAGGTGCTGCTGGAGAAGGGCAGCCGGTCGAAGGAGGAGGTCGCGCAGATCCCGATCGTGTGGTCCGGCGGCACCGACGGCGTCATCAGCCCGCACGCCACGATCTTCGCCACGCTGCCCGAGGACGCCGTCGAGAAGACCGACGAGCCGCGGCTGACCGTGGGCTACGCGATGAGCGACGTCCTGCTGCCCGAGGACATCGGCCGCATCTCGATGGTGGAGAAGGTCGCCGAGGGCGTGCGCCGCGCGATGGAGGCGGCCGGCATCACCGACCCGGCCGACGTCCACTACGTGCAGACCAAGACGCCGCTGCTGACCATCGAGACCATCCGCGACGCGAAGAACCGCGGCAAGGACACGTACTACGACGAGCCGCACGGCTCGATGGACCTGTCCAACGGCACGACGGCGCTCGGCATCGCGGTGGCGCTCGGCGAGATCGAGATGCCGAAGCAGGAGCAGGTCATGCGCGACCTGTCCCTGTACAGCGCCGTCGCCTCCTGCTCGTCGGGCGTGGAGCTGGACCGGGCGCAGATCGTCGTCGTCGGCAACGCCCGCGGGCACGGCGGGAACTACCGCATCGGCCACTCGGTGATGAAGGACGCCCTGGACCAGGACGGCATCTGGGACGCCATCCGCCAGGCCGGGCTCGACCTGCCCGAGCGGCCGCACGTCAGCGACCTCGGCGACCGGCTGGTCAACGTCTTCCTCAAGTGCGAGGCCGACCCGACCGGCTACGTCCGCGGCCGGCGCAACGCGATGCTCGACGACTCCGACGTCTTCTGGCACCGGCAGATCAAGGCCACGGTCGGCGGCGTCGCGGCGTCGGTGACCGGCGACCCGGCGGTGTTCGTGTCGGTGGCCGCGGTGCACCAGGGCCCCTCCGGCGGCGGCCCGGTCGCCGCGATCGTCAAGGCCTGAGGCCCGAGCGGGACCCGCCGGGCGCTCCCCTGCGGGTCCCGATCACGGCAGGATCGCGTCCACGTACCCGCCGTCGACGCGCAGCGCGCCGCTGCAGCAGCGAGGCCGGGCGGTGCTCGCGCATGAACCGCCGGTGGGGGTGGGCCCGGCGATCACCGGGTTCACCGTGACCCCGGAGCCGGCCGCCTCCGCAGGCGTTGCCGCGGGAGACCGCGAGCAGCGCCGTCTCGGTGACGCCGTGGGGGACCACCTCCGCCGGGATGGCGACCGCGGAGTCGCGGGCGGTGTACTGCACCCGGCCCCGGCCGCGCTCGCGCATCCCGGGCAGACGGGCGCGGGTCGAACAGCTCCCGGCAGACGCGGTCGTGTTCCCCGGGTGGTCGACCACCGCGCCGCCCCCGATCGTCCCGGCGCACGCGGCGATCCGGCCCCGCGGTGGCGCGCCCGGGCCCGCTCCGGTACACCGTCACCCGTCCGTGATCATCCCGTTTCCCCTGGATGGGGGTCGGGTAGGGGCGGATCCTGATCATTCGACGACGTGAAGTGGGCCGCTCATGGACACCGATCATCGCGAGGGTCACGGGGGACTCGTGGGCGCTGTACGAGGCGCGTTGGAGCAGTTCATGGCTCTGACGGGCCTCGAACCCGTCGCCACCACCGGCGTGCGCCGGGACGGCGACGGGTGGTCCGTGCTGGTCGACGTCGTCGAGCTCGAGCGCATCCCCTCCACGACGAGCGTCATGGCGACCTACCGGGTCGACATGGACGGCTCCGGCACCCTGACCGGGTTCGAGCGGCTGCGCCGCTTCAGCCGCGGCCAGGTGGACCAGGCATGAGCGGACCCGTCGCCCGCCGTCAGGTCGGCGTCGGCAGCGGAGCGCTCGGCCGGCAGCCCGACTCGCTGGCGGACGTGCTCGAGCGCGTGCTCGACAAGGGCATCGTCATCGCCGGCGACATCGTCGTGAACATCCTCGACATCGAGCTCCTGACCCTCAAGCTGCGCCTGTTCGTCTCCTCCGCGGAGACCGCCCGCGAGATGGGCCTGGACTGGTGGAGCCACGACCCGTTCTTCTCCGGCCGGCCCGCGCCGGCCGTCGAGGGCGGCGAGCGCGACGACGGCGAGCGCGACGACGGCGAGGTCGCCGCGCTGCGGGCGCGCGTCGCCGAGCTGGAGGACCTGGTCCGCCGGCAGGGCCTCGAGGCCGGCCCGGCGGCGACGGACCGGACGACGGAGCGGCGGGAGGCCGAGCAGCCGTGACCGGTCCCGACGTCCCCGACCGCCTCACCCGGGTAGCCCGCGAGCTGGGCCCCGAGGTGCTGGCGGACGCGGTCGTCCGGGGCCGCGAATTGGCGGTCGAGCGGCTGGCCGGCCTGCTCGCCGACGCCCTGGTCGCGGAGGTCCTCGCCGGCCGGGCCGCGGGTGCGGCCCCCGCGCCGGCCGCGGCCGCACGCCCGGAGCCCGCTGCGCCGCCCGGACCCTCTGTACCGCCCGAGTCGGCACCGCCTCCCGTGCCCCCGCCGCGGACCGACGCGGCACCGCTGCCGGACGAGGTGCTGTACGCCTTCGCGCTGACCCGCGCCGACCTCCCGGTGCCCGCGGACCCGCCCGGCGCCCCCGACGGCGGGCGCCCCCTCGAGCTGGTCACCGACGGTGACCTCGGCCTGCTCGTGCGCCGCGTGCCGCGGGCCGACCTGGAGGTCGACCCCGATGACCTGTCCGAGGGCGGGCGCCTGGCGCTGCTGGCCCGCGGCCACGACGCCGTCGTCCGGGCCGCCGTCGCCGCGGGTCCGGTGCTGCCGCTGCGGCTCGGCACCGCCGTCCCCGACGCGACGGCCGCCCGCCGCCTCCTGGCCGAGCACGCCGCCGTCGCCCGCGAGCAGCTGACCCGCATCGGCGACGCCCGCGAGTGGGGCGTCCGGCTGGTCCGCCCGGCCGACGGCGAGGAGGCCGGCGACGGCGGGCCCCGGCCCGACCGCGAGGAGCTGACCGGCACCGCGTACCTGGCCCAGCGCCGGCAGGCGCTGCGCCAGCGGGAGGAGGCCGCCCGTGACGCCGCCCGGGCGGCCGACCGGCTCGAGCAGGTGCTGGACCCGCACGTCCGGGAGTGCCTGCACCGCGGCGCCGCGCCGGCGTCCGGGCTGCTGCTCGACCTCGCCTGCCTGGTGGCGCCCGACGCCGAGGAGGCGTTCCTCGCCGCGGTCGGGGAGCTCCGGACCGAGCTCGAGGACGACGGACTCGCGCTGGAGGTGAGTGGCCCCTGGCCGCCGTACTCCTTCGCCGCGCTGACCGCGGAGGGCAGCGGTGGCTGAGCGGACCGGGATCCTCGGCGGGGACACGCGGGGCACGAGCCTGGTCGAGCTGCTCGACCGGGTGCTGCAGCGCGGCGCCTACGTTGGCGGGGACGTCGTCATCACCCTGGCCGGCATCGACCTGGTCCGGCTGGACCTGCGCCTGCTGCTCACCGCCGTCCAGCCCCGGGAGCCGCAGCCGGCCGGCACGGAGGCCCTCCGGTGACCGGCCCCGACCTCCCGCCACCGCAGCGGAGGGGACCGTCCGGCGCCGCCCGCCGCCTCGAGGGCAGCGGCGAGGAGGTCGGCCGCTCGCTGGGGCGGCTGGTCGTGTCCCTGCTGGAGGTCGTCCGCCAGGTCGTCGAGCGCCAGGCGCTGCGGCGGGTGGACGCCGGCGACCTCACCGACGCCCAGGTCGAGCAGCTCGGCCGGGCGCTGATCGACCTGGAGGCCACCTTCGACGAGCTGATCGACGCGTTCGGCGTCGTCCCCGAGGACCTGTACCTGCCCCTCGACCTCACCGCGCTGGCGCGCGGTGGCACCACGGGCACCCGAGCACGGCCCCCTGACCCCGACCCGAGCAGGAGACAGCCATGACCATGTCCACGTCCTCCGTCAACCGCGCCCCCCGGCCCAGCGGCCTCGCGGACGTCCTCGACGTCGTCCTCGACAAGGGCATCGTCATCGACGCGTACGTGCGGGTGGCGCTGGTGGGCATCGAGTTGCTCACCATCGACGCGCGCATCGTCATCGCCAGCGTCGACACCTACCTGCGCTTCGCCGAGGCGGTCAACCGGCTGGACCTGCAGCCGCAGGACCAGGTCGCGGGCCTGCCCGGCCTCATCCGCGAGGTCACCCAGGGCGGCTCCCGGGCGAAGACCAAAGGAGCCCTGAGCGGCGCGCGGGAGACCGCCCAGGACGTCATCGGCTCCCTCACCGGCCGCGACAAGGACCGGGACGAGGAGGGCGACGGCGGCTCGCGCGGCGGCGAGCGCGGCGCCCCGGCGTCGCGGCGGCCGCAGAACCGGAGCTGACGGTGCTGCTCGTCCACGGCGTCGTCCGCGGGTCCGACGCCGTCGCCGTCGGCCGGGTGCCGCCCGGCCGGCTGCAGCAGCCGCGCGCCGTCGTCGCGGGTCCGCTGGCGGCGGTGGTGTCCGACGCGCCGGACGGCGACCTGGTGGGCGACGACGCCGTCGCGCACCTCGACCTGCTGGTGACCCTGGTCGTGACCGTCCCGGTGCTGCCGCTGCCGTTCGGGACCGTCGCGCCCGACGAGGACGCCGTCCGGGCCGAGGTGCTCGAGCCGTCGGCCGGCGAGCTGGCCCAGCGCCTGGACGCCGTGGCCGACCTGGTCGAGCTGCGGCTGGACCTCGACTTCGACACCGACGCCTCGGTCGCCGCGGTGAGCCGCGACGACCCGGACATCGCGCGGCTCGCCGCGCGCGCCCGGGTGCCGGGGGCCTCGCTGGCCGACCGGATGGCGGTGGGCGAGGCGGTGGCGGCGCGCGTCGCCGACCGGCAGGCCGAGCTCGCCGCGACCTGGACGCAGGAGCTGTCGGGGGTGGCCGAGCAGTCGCGTGAGCTGCACGTCGACGAGCAGGTGTCGCGGACGGCGTACCTCGTCCGGCGCGGCCGGCTCGACGACGCCGACGCCGCGGTCGCCCGGCTGCGCGAGGCGGCCGCCGGCAGCGCCAGCGTCGAGTACGTGGGCCCGATGCCCGTCTACAGCTTCCTGGACGACGTGGTCGTGGGTTCGCAGCCCGCACCCCGTTCGCGATGGGGGTGGTGAGGGAAAGCAGCACACCGTCGGTACGGGGGCCGGCGGCAGTCGATCGAGCAGTTGCACCGGGGACCGGGTCCCCGAGCGGAGAAGAGGATCACTGTGACCGAGAGTCCCACCCCGTCCGTGCTCAAGCTGGGAGCCGCCACGCTCGGTGGCTACCTGCTGGGCCGCATGAAGAAGGGCCGGGCCGCACTCAGTTTCGCCATGTGGGTCGCCGGCTCGCAGTCCGCCCTGGACCCCAAGCGCCTCCTGCGTGAGGCCCTCCTGTCCGTCGCCAGCAGCAACGAGGCCAAGGAGCTGCTGACCCAGCTGCGCGGGCCCCTGCTGCAGGCCGGCAGGAGCGCGGCGACGGCCACCTTCGACACCCAGCTCGCGGCGCTGACCAAGGCGCTCGAGCAGCGCACGGCCGCGCTGAACGAGAAGGCCGGGAAGGCCGTCGACACCGTGGGTGAGGCGGCGCTCAAGGCCACCGACACCGCGGGCGAGGCCGCCTCCACGGCCACCGACACCGCCGGCAAGGCGGCCGGCGCGGCCGGTGGCGCCGCGGGTGGCGCTGCCGAGTCCGGCACCGGCGTCCTCCGCCGTGGCCTCCGGGCGATCACCGGCAAGGGCAAGGGCAAGGAGGACGAGGAGCAGGAGGACACCGGCAAGGCCGCGGAGGCGGAGGAGGACACCGCCGAGGGCCAGGGCGCCGAGGACACCGCCGAGGACCAGGGCGCCGAGGACCAGGACACCGGCACCGCCGAGGACCAGTCCGAGGACGCTGAGTCCGAGGACGAGGAGTCCGAGGACGAGGGCGTCCCCGACGACCGGGCCGAGGAGGACACCGGCGCGGCCGAGGACGAGGCGGAGTCCGGCGAGGACACCGGCGAGGACACCGGCGAGGACACCGAGGAGGACACCGAGGAGGACACCGAGTCCGACGAGGACGAGGACGAGGGCGACGACGACCTCACCGCCGAGGACGAGACCTCGGACGAGGACGAGGAGTCCGACGAGGACACCGACGAGGACGAGTACGAGGACGAGGACTCCTACGACGACGAGGAGGACGACGAGGCGGAGGACGAGGGCGACGAGGACCTCACCGCCGAGGACGAGACCTCGGACGAGGACGAGGAGTCCGAGGAGGAGTCCCCCGAGGACACCGCCGAAGACGAGGAGGGCGCCACCGCCGAGGACGACACCTCGGCCGAGGACACGTCCGGTGAGGACGAGTCCGAGGACGAGACGTCCGCCGAGGGCAGCGACCGCACCCCCGACCCGGGTCACGCCGACGTCGACGTCGACCCCGGCCAGGCCGGCGGCTCACCCGGTGACGACACGGACGGTGGCGACACCGACAGCGCCGCCGGGGGGACCGCCGGCGGGGGCAACGCCTCGCAGGACCTCGGGGGCGACGACGAGGGCGACGACGGGGAGCAGCAGGAGACCCCGCTGCCGCCGCGGCGTGCCGCCCGTCGTCCGCAGAGCCGTCAGGGCCGGGGCGACCGGGCGCAGGGCGACCGGGCGCAGTCCTCGGAGGCTCCCCGCAGGCGGCCCCGCCCGAGCGGTGACGCCGCGTCCGGCGGCGGCCAGGAGGCGGCCGGCCGTGACGAGGGCCGCCAGACCGAGGCCGAGCCGGCACGCCGCGCCCGGCCCCAGGGCCGCACACCCCGTCGTCCGCGCACGGAAGGAACCCGCGCATGACCAGCACCGAGAACCAGGAGAACCAGGAGACCGGCGGCGGCGGAGGTGGCGGGGGCCTGCTCGGCGGGCTCGCCCACAACCCGGTGGTCAGCCGCCTCGGTGACGCGGCGAAGGACTACGCCAAGGCCCGCGCCACCGACGCGGTGAAGTCGCTCGGCAGCAAGGTCGGGGGCGTCACCGACAACCTCAAGGACAAGGCCGAGGGCGGCGGCTTCGTCGCCCCCGCCGCGATGGGCGCCATCTCCCGCGTGGCCCAGGGCGACAGCCCGGTCAAGGCCGTGCTCGGCGGCGTGGGCACGGGCGTCAAGGAGAAGGTCAAGGGCCTGTTCCGCAAGGGCGGCGGCGCCGGCGGCAACAAGAAGTTCGTCAACATCGTCGAGGACGTCTACGTCGGCGTCCCGGTGAACGTCGCCTACGACCAGTGGACGCAGTACCAGGAGTTCGCCAGCTTCATGAAGGGCGTCGACTCGGTCGACCAGGCCGACGAGGTGTCCAGCAACTGGCGGGTCAAGGTGTTCAAGTCCCGGCGGAACTGGAAGGCCACCGTCACCGAGCAGATCCCGGACCGGCGGATCGTGTGGACCACCGAGGGCGCCAAGGGCACGACCAAGGGCGTCATCACGTTCCACCCGCTGGCCGACGACCTCACCCAGGTGCTGCTGGTCATGGAGTACTACCCGCAGGGCCTGTTCGAGAAGACCGGCAACATCTGGCGGGCCCAGGGCCGCCGCGCTCGGCTGGACCTCAAGCACTTCCGGCGCTTCATCATGATGCGCGGCGAGGCGACCGGCAGCTGGCGCGGGGAGATCCGGGACGGCGAGGTGGTCCGCGGACCCGACGAGCCGGAGCCGGACGAGACCGGTGCCGAGTCGCCGGAGGAGGCCGAGGACCAGGAGGAGACCGGCTACGACGAGGAAGCCGGCTACGACGAGGAAGCCGAGGAGGGAGAGGCCGGCGAGGAGGAGGCCGGCGAGGAGGGCGCTGAGGAGGCCCCCGAGGAGGAGGCCCCGGAGGAGGCTCCCGAGGAGGAGCCGGCCCCCGAGGAGGAGCCCTCGGGCGACGGGTCCGAGGGCGGGGCGCCCCAGCGGCGACGGGCGCGACGGCCGGCACCCGCCGGGACCCGCTGAGAGGAGGAGACGATGTCCCAGACCGAGAACGGCGAGGTCCCGGCGTCGCTGCGTGAGGCGGCGATCTCGCTCAGCGTCCGGGAGGAGGTCCTCGACGTCCTCCTGGAGAAGATCGAGACCGACCACTACCCGTCGGCGACGATGATGGACGACGTCGAGGCGCTCCTCACGCCGTGGCGCAAGCAGGAGTACGCGGAGATCCTGCTGGCCAAGATCCGCCAGGACCGGTTCCCCAGCCGGTCGCTGATCCAGCGGCTGGTCCGCCTGTCCTCCTGAACGACCGTCGCCGGCCGGCGTCGGGGGCCCCTCCGGGCACCCGGCGCCGGCCGGTGGCGTCTGTGCGGCCGGGCGGCCGCGCGGGACCGGGGGAGGCCGGACGGCGCCGGCCCGTTAGCGTCGGGGCACGCCGACGGAGCCGGAGAGGGTGCGGATGATCGACAAGCGGGTGAGGTCACTGGCCGACGCCGTCGCCGGCATCGAGGACGGCGCGACCGTGCTCATCGGCGGGTTCGGCGCCTCCGGCGTCCCCGTGGAGCTGGTGCACGCGCTGCTCGACCGGGGGACCACCGACCTCACCGTCGTCACCAACAACGCCGGCTCGGGCGAGACCGACGTCGCGGCGCTGCTGCGCGAGCGGCGGGTGCGCAAGATCGTCTGCTCGTACCCGCGCTCGACCGGCTCGATCTGGTTCGAGGAGCGCTGGCGCGCCGGCGAGGTGGAGCTGGAGCTGGTCCCGCAGGGCACGCTCAGCGAGCGGATGCGCGCCGCGGCCGCCGGTCTCGGCGGGTTCTTCACCCCGACCGGCGCCGACACCCGCCTCGCCGAGGGCAAGGAGGTGCGGGTGATCGACGGCCGGCGGCACGTCTTCGAGGAGCCTCTGCCGGGCGACGTTGCCCTGGTCCGGGCCGCGCGCGCCGACCGCTGGGGCAACCTCGTCTACCGCACCGCGGCGCGGAACTTCGGCCCGACGATGGCCGCGGCCGCCGCGCTGACGGTCGTCCAGGTGGACGAGTTCGTGGAGCTGGGCGCGCTGGACCCGGAGGCGATCGTGACGCCGGGGATCTTCGTGGACCGCGTCGTGGAGGTGGGCAGGGCGTGAGGCTGGACACGCGGGACGTCGCACGGCGGATCGCCCGGGACATCCCCGACGGCGCCTACGTCAACCTCGGCATCGGCCTGCCCACGCTGGTCGCCGACTGCGTAGGGGACGACAAGGAGGTCGTCTACCACTCGGAGAACGGCATCCTCGGGATGGGCCCCGCCCCGGCGCCGGGCGAGGAGGACCCCGAGCTGATCAACGCCGGCAAGCAGCCGGTGACCCTCCTGCCCGGCGGGGCGTTCTTCCACCACACCGATGCGTTCCTCATGATGCGCGGCGGCCACGTCGACGTGACCGTGCTCGGCGCCTTCCAGGTCTCCGAGCACGGCGACCTCGCCAACTGGGCGACCGACGACGCCACGCACCCGCCGGCGGTCGGCGGCGCGATGGACCTCGCCGTCGGCGCGAGGCGGGTGCTGGTCATGACGACGCACACGACCAAGGCCGGTGAGCCCAAGCTCGTGCCGCGCTGCACCTACCCGCTCACCGCCGCCGGCGTGGTCGACCGCGTCTACACCGACCTCGCCGTCCTCGACGTCACCGCCGAGGGGTTCCTGGTGCGCGAGATGGTGGCCGGGCTCAGCCGCGACGACCTGCAGGGCGCCACGGCCGCCCGGCTGTCCTTCGCCGACGACGTCGGCGTGCTGGTGCCGGGTCAGCGGGAGTAGTACTCCACGACCAGCTGCTCCTCACACACCACCGGGACCTCCTCGCGGGCGGGCACGCGCTCCACCCGGGCGGCGAGGTCGGCCAGCCGCACCTCGAGGTAGGCCGGGGCGGTGGCGTGCGCGCCGGCCGCGGCGACCTGGAACGGCTCCCGGGTCCGCGACCGCTCGGCGATCGAGATCCAGTCGCCCGGGCGCAGCCGGTAGGACGGGCGGTCCACCCGGCGGCCGTTGACCAGCACGTGCCGGTGGGTGACGAACTGGCGGGCCTGGTAGATCGTCCGCGCGAACCCGGCGCGCAGCACCATGGCGTCCAGCCGGGACTCGAGGTCCTGGATCGCGCCTCGCCGGTCTTGCCGCCGGTCCGCCGCGCCCGGTCGAACGCCCGGCGCAGCTGGGTCTCGCTGACGTCGTACTGCGCCCGCAGCCGCTGCTTCTCCAGCAGCCGGGTCGAGTAGTCGCTCTGCTGCTTGCGCTTGCGGCCGTGCTCGCCCGGCGGGTAGGGGCGGCGCTCGAAGTAGCTCACGGCCTTCGGGGTGAGCGGCAGGCCGAGCCGGCGGCTGAGCCGGACCTTGGGACGCGGGGTGTTCAACCGGACCTCCGTGGTCGAGTTAGGTTAGGGTCACCTTACCCGCATCCCGACCCCGAGGTGATCGATGACCGCCGGCCCCTCCCCCCGCGCCGGTTCGGGCACCACCGGCATCCCCCAGCCCTCCCCCGCCGAGCGCGCCCGCACGGTGGCCGCCTGCGCCTCGGCGGCGCTGCACGCGGTCGGCGTCGGCGCGGTCGAGGTCACGGTCACCGGGACGACGGCGGCCGGGCAGGTGCTCGTCGCCGTCCCCGCGGACGGGCGCCTGGCGGCGGCGCTGCGGACCTCGCCGCTGGGCGACCTGCCGGCGCGGCTGACCGTCACCGACCGCGCGCCCTTCCCGGTGCAGCACCCGGTGCGCGGGCAGGTGGAGCTGTCCGGCTGGCTGACCCCGGTCCACCCGGCCGGCGTGCAGACCGCGCTGCTGGACCTCGCCGACGTCCGCCCCTCGGACGCGCTGCTCGACGTCGGCCTGAGCGCGGTGCTGCTGCGCCTGGACCTCGCCGAGGTGCTGCTCACCGACGCCGGGACGGCGGCGGAGGTGGAGCCCGAGGACTTCGCGCACGCGCGGCCGGACCCGGTGAGCGCCGCGGAGTCCGGCCTCGCCGCCGCGCACGCCGGGGCGCTGGACACCCTGCTCGGCCGGGTGCGGGCCTGGGCCGGCCCGCGCGACGACGTCCGCCTGCTCGGGCTGGACCGGCACGGCGTGCGGTTCCGCGTCGAGGCGCGGCGCTCCTGCTACGACCTGCGCGTGCCGTTCCGGGCGCCGCTGACCGGCGGGGAGGGCCTGGCCGCCGCGCTGGACACCCTGCTCACCTGCGGTCCGACGTAGCGGTCATCGCCGGGCGAACCAGCTGCCCTCCGGGATCTCCAGCGCGGGCCGCGGTCGATCCGGGCCGCGCCGTCGGGGCGGCTCCCACGGCCACAACTCGACCACGCCCTCGGCGGCCGCGCGGATCGCTGTCCCGTCGATCACCGTGCTGGTCTCCGGCAGGCCGAGCTCCGGGCACCACACGACGACCGTCAGCGGCCCGGCCGGCGGCAACGGGGACAGCCACCAGGAGTGGTCCACGGAGTACTCGCTGCCCGAGCCGCTCCCCTGGGTGAAGACGACGTCGCCGCCCCACTCCGCCTCGCCGGTGTTGTCCACCCGGGTGCCGTCGGCCAGCTCGAGTCCGAGGAGCAGCGGTGGCGCCCCGGGGCCGGGCTGCCAGAGCACCTCGTGGAGCTCGGTCCCGGACAGCGTCCCAGGACGGACGCGGACGGCGAGGTCGAACGCCAGGCCCGTCGAGTGGACCTGCATCCCCACCAGGGCCACCACGGCGTCGTCGGTGCGGGCGAGCAGCACGTTCTGCGGCAGGGCCACCGGCAGCTCGTTCTGTGGCGCGCCCATCCGCCGCAGGTCGTCGTCGTCCGGTTCGCCGTCCGGCCAGGCGCTGGTCCACATGCAGCGAGCCTGGTGCGACCGCCCGGGCCCCGGCAAGGTGACCGGGCGCGGGTCAGGCGGCGGCGCGGGCCTCCTCGGCGAGGGCGGCCAGCGCCTGCTCGAAGCACTCCCGCGGCGGCTGCACGAGGCCCGCGCCCACCTGACCGGTGCCGGCCACCCGCCCGGCCATGCCGGTGTTGATCTGCGGCAGCCAGCCGGTGCGGGCCACGGCGAGGACGTCGATGCCGGTCGGGGCGCCGCGGAAGCCGAGGATCGGGATCGCCATCGCCGGGTTCTCGGCCAGGGTGAGCTGGTACATCCGCTCGGTGGTGGCCAGCGCGTCGGGCACGGTGCCGCCGACGAAGCGGACGATCGCCGGCGCCGCGGCCATCGAGAACCCGCCGACGCCGTAGGTCTCCATGATCGCGGAGTCGCCGATGTCGGGGTTGGCGTCCTCGGGGCCGTAGTCGCCGAGGAACAGGCCGACGGGCGTCTGCGCGGGGCCGGTGAACCAGCGGTCGCCGGTGCCGGCGGTCTGCACGCCGAACTCGGTGCCGTTGCGCGCCATCACGGTGACCAGCGTCGAGCCGGGGACGTCGCGGGCGGCGTCCATCGCCAGCTTCGCCGTCGGCATGCCGAGGTTGAGGAAGAAGTGCTCGTTGCCGCCGATGAAGCGCAGCGCGGCGGCGACGTCGTCGGACGGCGCGTCGAGCGCGGCCAGCGCCGGGGACAGCTCGCGCAGGGTCATCAGCGACCCGGCGCGGTTGCGGTTGTGCCCCTCGTCGCCCATCTGCAGCATCTGCGCGAGCACGGCCTTGACGTCGAGCGGCTCGGCCATCGAGCGCACCGCGCGGGCCAGCAGCGGGCCGAGGACGTCGCGCATCCAGGCCAGCCGGGTGAGCACCTCCTCGTTGAAGGCGCCCATCCGCAGCACCTTGCCGAGGCCCTCGTTGAGGTTGCAGTAGGCCCGGCCGCCGTTGACCGGGTCCTCCAGGCACCACGCCCACATCGACGGCGAGGTCACCCCGGCCATCGGGCCGACGGCGGAGCGGTGGTGGCACGGCTCGAGCTCCACGCCGCCCGAGGCGAGCAGCGCCTCCGCCTCCTCCACCGTCGACGCCCAGCCCTCGAACAGGCAGGCGCCGACGAGCGCCCCGCGCATCGGGCCCGACGCCGCCTCCCAGGTCAGCGGCGGGCCGGAGTGCAGCAGCGTGCGCCCCTCGAGGCCGAGCACCTCGCGGGCCGGCCGGACGTCGACCAGGACCGAGCCCGCGGCCAGCACCCGCTCGACCGCCGTCCGGTTGGCCGCCGCGCGGCGCGGGTCCAGCGCCAGCGCGGCGAGGTCGGCGGCGTCGCCGAAGCCCGGCGGCCGCCAGTCGACGTCGGCCACCGACGCGCCCTGGGCGCGCAGCGCGCCGGAGAAGACGTCGACGCCCGCGGCCACCACCGCCGGCGGGCCGTCCAGCAGACCACCCAGGCTCATCGCTGCGCTCCCAGCAGGTCGAGGGCGTACCGCGTGGCCGCGGCGTTGGAGGCGAAGACCGCGGAGCCGGCCGCGGCGAGGGCGTCGGCCTGGCGGCTCCAGCCCTGGGGGTCGGCCTCGGTGCCGACCAGTGCGACCACCACCGGCAGCTGGGCGCGCTCGCGCGCGGCGGTCAGCGCCGGCGCGAGGGCCGCCGCCGGATCGGCGTCGGCACCGTGGCCGAGGACGACGTCGAGCAGCAGCACGGCGGGCTCGCCGGAGTCGGCCAGCCGGGCGATCGCCTCCAGCCGCAGCGTCGGGTCGATCATCGGGTGGGCGCGGCCGACGGTCAGGGCGTCGTCGCCGAAGTCGATCACCACGTGCCCGCGGGCGGACAGGTCCGTCCCGAGGCCGAGTTCCGGCCGCAGCGGGGTGTTGGAGCGGACGTCGCCGAGCACCGGGGCGGCGAGGAGCATCGCCTCGTCGGCCAGCGTGCCGCCGGAGTAGAGGCCCTTGAGGACCGCGCCGGGCAGCGCGGCCTCCCCCGGGCCGGGCCGCGACGGCCAGACCGGGACGTCGAGCCCCATGTCGGCCAGCAGCGCCTCGACGGCGGCGGTGAGGTCGGGTGTCTCCGGCGACAGCGCGGCCGACCGGACCGGCGTGGCCAGCCCCGCGGCGGCCCGCTCCACCGCCTCGGCCACCGACGGCGCCGGCGGCTTGGAGACGACGAGCACCCGCTCGGTGGCCGGGTCGGCGTCCAGCGCCGCCAGCGCGTCGAGGGTGGCCAGCCCGCCGACGGCCTCGGACAGGTCGCGCCCGCCGACGCCGATCACGTGCGAGACGCCGACGCCGGCCGCGTCGAGCAGGCAGGACACCTGCTGCGCGCCGGTCCCCGACGCCGCGACGACGCCGACCGGGCCGGGGCGCACCACGTTGGCGAAGCCGAGCGCGACGCCGGAGACGATCGCGGTGCCGCAGTCGGGGCCCATGACCAGCACCCCGGCCGCGTGCGCGGCGCGCTTGAGCGCGACCTCCTGCTCGACCGGGACGCCGTCGGAGAAGACCAGCACGCTGCGGCCGGCGGCGATCGCGTCGGCGGCCTCGAGCGCGGCGTACTGCCCGGGGACGCTGACGATCGCCAGCGCCGGGGCGCCCGGCTCGAGGTCGTCGAGGCCGGCGCCGATCGTGCGGGCCGGCTGCGCGTCGGCGGTGGCGCGGGAGCGCTCGCGCTCGGCCAGGGCGGCGTCGACGGCGGCCACCGCGGCGGCCAGCGCGTCGTCGTCGACGGCCCGGACGGCGATCAGCAGCTGGTCGGGCGCGGGGGTCCCCTCGGGCGCCAGCCTCATGCCCGCGGCGAGCTCGACGTTGAGCGGCGTGGCCATGGCCACGAGGACGGCGGTGACGCCCTCGCGGGCGCCGACGTCGCGGCTGACCTGCATCAACCGCACCGAGTCGGCGTAGACACCGCTGCGCAGGGAGACGTGCCGGACGCCCTCTCCGGGGCCTGGATCGCTCACCCCGCCGACCGTACCGGGAGATCCCTCAGCGGTGAGATATCGGCGGCGCAACGATCTTGTTTCCGGTCGAAGATTTAGCGGTGAGGCACTTTCGCGGCGGCGTGTCGCGTGACACTGTGACGGCCTCCCGGGGGTGGCGGCACCTCCCGGCCCGCATCGGCTGTGCCTCGCGAGGAGGACCCCATGGCGTTCGGTTGGAAGCTCTACGGCGACGGCAAGACGCCGCCACTGGGCGAGGCCGTCGCGCCCGACGAGCGACTGTCGTGGCCCCGCACCATCGGCATCGGCGCCCAGCACGTCGTCGCGATGTTCGGCGCGACCTTCGTCTTCCCGATCGTCATGGGCCTGGACCCGAACCTGGCGATCATGATGAGCGGGATCGCGACGATCATCTTCCTGCTCATCGTGAACGGGAAGGTGCCGAGCTACCTGGGCACCAGCGCCTCGTTCGTCGGCGGCGTCGTCGCCGTCCGGGCGCAGGGAGGCGACTCCGGCGACGTCGTCGGCGCGATCCTGGTCTCCGGCGTCGTGCTGGCGCTGGTCGGCGTGCTCATCCACTTCGCCGGGGTCCGGTTCCTGCACGCGATCCTGCCGCCGGCGGTGACCGGCGCGGTCGTGCTCCTGATCGGCTTCAACCTGGCCCCGGTGGTCGCCGGCATCTACTGGCCCCAGGACCAGTGGGTGGCGCTGGCCACGATGTCCTTCGTCATCGTCGCCTCGCTGCTGCTGCGCGGCTTCTGGGCCCGCATCTCGATCCTGCTCGGCCTCGTCTTCGGCTACCTGCTGTCGATCCTGCTCGACGCGACCGCAGGCCAGATCACCTCGCCCGACGGCACCGGCGAGGTCGTCACCCGCGACCGGATCAACTTCGACTCCGTCACCCAGGCCGACTGGTTCGGCCTCCCCGACTTCACCGCGCCCAGCTTCTCCCTCAACTTCAGCCTCCTGGTGCTGCCCGCCGTCATCGCGCTGGTCGCGGAGAACGCCGGCCACGTGAAGGCCGTCGCCGAGATGACCAAGCGCGACCTGGACCCGTACATGGGCCGGGCGATCGCCGCCGACGGTGTCGCCACCGTCGTGGCCTCCTCGGTCGGCGGCTCCCCGACCACCACCTACGCCGAGAACATCGGCGTCATGGCCGCCACCCGCGTCTACTCGACGGCGGCCTACTACGTGGCGGCCCTCGTGGCGATCCTGCTCGGCCTCTGCCCGAAGTTCGGCGCCCTGATCAACATCATCCCGGGCGGCGTGCTGGGCGGGATCACCGTCGTCCTCTACGGGATGATCGGCCTGCTCGGCGCGAAGATCTGGAAGGAGAACCGGGTCGACTTCGCCAACCCGATCAACCTCGTGCCGCTCGCCGCGGGCATCATCATCGCCATCGGCAACGTGAACCTGCAGATCACCGACACCTTCTCGCTGGGCGGCATCGCCCTGGGCACCATCGTGGCGGTGCTCGGCTGGCACGTCGCCCGCGCCCTCGCGCCGGCGGAGATGAAGGCCGCGCTCCTGGCCGAGCGCGAGTACGCCGGTGGCACGGGCCCCGCGCTCGGCCACGCCGGGGCGCACGAGTACGGCCCCGGGGCGCGCGAGTACAGCGCCGACCCGTCGTCGGTGGACCAGGTGGGCCGGCCCGGTGTCGACACCCGCAAGGGGACGCTCGACAGGTGAAGCCCGCACCCTTCCGCTACGCCGACCCCCGGTCCCTCGACGAGGCGCTCGACGTCCTGGCCGCCGAGCCCGGCGCCAAGGTGCTCGCCGGCGGGCAGTCGCTGCTGCCGCTGCTGGCGATGCGCCTGGCGGCGCCGGCCACGCTGGTCGACGTCAACCGGGTGCCCGGCCTCGACGCCGTCGAGGCGACCGGGGACGGCGTGCGGGTGGGCGCCCTCGTCCGGCACGCGCGGCTGCTCCGCGACGACGCCGCCGCCCGGGTCCAGCCGCTGCTGGCCCGGGCGACGGCGAACGTCGCCCACCCGGCCATCCGCAACCGCGGGACGACGGTCGGGTCGATCGCGCACGCCGACCCCTCCGGGGAGATGACCTCGGTGCTCGCCCTCACCGGCGGCTCGGTGACCGTGGCGACGCCGGCCGGCCGGGAGACCGTCGGCTGGCAGGACCTGTTCGTCGGGCCGCTGGAGACCTCGCTGCCCGGCGGCGCGGTCGTCGTCGACGCGTTCTTCCCCGCCCTGCCCGAGCGCTCGGGCACCGCCTTCGCCGAGATCGCCCGGCGCAAGGGGGACTACGCCGTCTGCGGGGCCGGCGTCGTCGTGACCCTCGACGCGGAGCGCCGGGTGGCCGCCGTCCGCGCCTCCTACCTGTCGGTCGGGCTGGTGCCCGAGGTGCACGACCTCACCGAGGCCGTCGCCGGCAAGCCCGTCGACAGCGCCGACTGGGCCGCGGCCGGCGCGCTGGCCCGCACGCTGGTCGACCCCGACACCGACATCCACGCCAGCGCCGACTACCGCCGGCTGCTGGTCGGCGTGCTCACGGAACGGACGCTCGCCGAGGCGGCCGCCGAGGCGATCGAGAGGACCGCCGCATGACCTCCGTCGACACGGAGCGGACCGTCCGCGTGACGGTGAACGGCGTCCCGCGGGAGGTGACCGTCCCGGTGCGCCGGGTGCTCGCCGACGCGCTGCGCGACGACCTCGGGCTGACCGGCACGCACGTCGGCTGCGCGCACGGCGTCTGCGGCTCGTGCACGGTGCTCGTCGACGGCGACCCGGTGCGCTCCTGCCTGGTGCTCGCCGTGCAGGTCGACGGCGCGGAGGTGACCACCGTCGAGGGCCTGGCCCGCGAGGACCACCAGAGCGGGCAGGTGCTCCACCCGGTGCAGGAGGCCTTCCGCGAGTGCCACGCCCTGCAGTGCGGGTTCTGCACGCCGGGCTTCCTGGTGACGATCGCCGCGGGCCTCGAGGCGCGGGACGCGGGCACGGAGATCACCGAGGAGGAGGTCGACGAGCTCGTCGGCGGCAACCTCTGCCGGTGCACCGGCTACGCCAACATCAAGAAGGCCGTCCGGCACGCCGCCGCCGCGATGCGGGAGGAGGCACCGTGACCACCAAGCTGTTCGGGGAGCCGGTCCGCCGGCGCGAGGACGCCCGCCTCATCACCGGCCGCGGCCGCTACCTCGACGACATCGGCGCCGGCGCGCTGGCCGCGGCCTTCGTGCGCAGCCCGCACGCGCACGCCCGCGTCGTCGACGTCGACGTCGAGGCGGCGCTGGACGTCGAGGGCCTGGTCGCGATCTACACCTACGAGGACCTCACCGGCCCGATGGCCGAGCCGCTGCCGGTGCTCATCCCCCACCCGCAGCTGCACGCGCCGCGCACCGGGTACCCGCTGGCCAACGGCGAGGTCAACCACGTCGGCGAGCCGGTCGTCATGGTCGTGGCCACCGACCGGTACGTCGCCGAGGACGCCGCCGAGCGGATCGTCGTCACCTACGAGGAGCTGCCGGTCGTCGTCGGGGTGGACGCCGCCCGGGCCGCCGAGCACGCCGTCCACGAGGAGATCCCCGACAACGTCGCCGCCCGGCACCACCAGGAGACCGGCGACGTCGAGCCGGCGCTGGCCGCCGCCCCGCACACGCTGTCGTTCACCCAGTACATCGAGCGCAGCGCCTGCACGCCCCTGGAGGGCAAGGGCGTGCACGCCCGCTGGGACGCCGACGACGGCAGCCTGCGCGTGCACTCCAGCACCCAGGCCTCGACGTCGGTGCGCGCGGCGATCGCCGCCAAGCTCGAGCTGTCGCTGGACCGCGTCGAGGTGATCGCCCCCGACGTCGGCGGCGGCTTCGGCGTCAAGATCGTGCACCCGTGGCCCGAGGAACTGCTGGTGCCGATGGCGGCGATCCGGCTGGGCCGCGAGGTCAAGTGGGCCGAGGACCGGCGCGAGCACTTCGTCTCCAGCGCCCACGAGCGCCAGCAGCGGCAGGAGATCACCGTCGGGTACGACGACGACGGCCGGATCACCGCGCTCGACGTGCACGTCTGGCACGACAACGGCGCCTACACGCCCTACGGGATCATCGTCCCGATCGTGACGGCGACCCAGCTGGTCGGCCCGTACGTGATCCCCGTGTACCGGGTGGTCGTCGAGAGCGTCTACACCAACACCGTCATCGTCACGCCCTACCGCGGGGCCGGGCGGCCGCAGGGCTGCTACGCGATGGAGCGGACGATGGACCGCATCGCCGACGCGCTCGGCCTCGACCGCGCCGAGGTGCGCCGGCGGAACCTGATCACGCCCGACCGGTTCCCCTACGACCACCGCCTGACGTTCCAGGACGGCCGGCCGGTGATCTACGACTCCGGCGACTACCCCGGGCTGCTGGACAAGCTCGTCGCGCTGGTCGGCTGGGACGAGGCCGCCGCGCTGCGCGCGGACGCGCAGGCGCGCGGGAAGCTGCTCGGCGTCGGCATGGCGCTCTACGTGGAGGGCACCGGGCCCGGTCCCTACGAGGGCGGGCACGTGCAGGTGCTCGGCAGCGGCAAGGTGCTGGTCTCCACCGGGCTCACCTCGCAGGGCCAGGGGCACGAGACGGTGTTCGCGCAGATCGTCGCCTCCGAACTGGGGGTGCCGATCGAGGACGTCGAGGTGCACACCGGCGACACCCGGCGCTTCGGGTACGCCGTCGGCACGTTCGCCTCGCGCGCCGCGGTGATGAGCGGCAACGCCGTCGCGCTGGCCGCCCGCGGGGTGCGGGAGAAGGCGCTGCGGATCGCCGCCGAGGTGCTCGAGGCCAACCCCGAGGACCTGGAGATCGACGAGGGCCAGGTGCAGGTCAAGGGGACGCCGGGGGCGTCGATCCCGCTGCGCACGGTCGCCGTCCTGTCCAACCCGCTGCGCTACGCCTTCGACGAGGCGGCCAAGCAGGCCACCCAGTTCGCCACGCACGACGACAGCAAGCCGCCGGTCGCGCCCGGGGACGCGCCGGGCCTGGAGCACCGCGACTACTACTCGCCGATCCGCTCGACGTTCGCGTCCGGCGCGCACGCCGCCGTGGTGGAGATCGACCCGCGGACGTGGGAGATCGACGTCGTCCGGTACGCGGTCGTGCACGACTGCGGCAACGTGGTGAACCCGATGATCGTCGAGGGCCAGGTGCACGGCGGCGTCGCGCAGGGCGTGGGCGGCGCGCTGTACGAGCGGATGGCCTACGACGCCGACGGGCAGCTGCAGAACGCGTCGTTCATGGACTTCCTCATGCCCTACGCCTCCGAGGTGCCCGACGTGGTCATCGACCACCAGGAGACGCCGTCGCCCCTGAACCCGCTGGGGATCAAGGGCGCCGGCGAGGCGGGGGTCATCCCCGGGACGGCGGCGATCGCCTCGGCGATCGAGGACGCCACCGGACGGCGGATCGCGTCGATGCCGATCTCGCCGACCGAGCTGTACGACCTGATGAGAGACGAGACGGCGGAGCGGACGCAGACGTCCCTCCAGACGGGAGTGCCCGCGTGAACCTCGACGGCTCGGCGGTGCTGCACGGCACGCCCGAGGAGGTCTGGAGGGTCGTCACCGACCCGGCCGTGCTCGCGCGGACCATCCCCGGCTGCGAGTCGCTGCAGCGCACCGGCGAGGACGAGTACCGGATGGACGTCTCGGTCGGCGTGGGCGCCATCCGCGGCACCTACGCCGGCGAGGTCCGGCTGACCGACCAGCAGCCGCACTCGTCCTACGTCATGCACGCCTCCGGCGCCGGCGCCCCGGGCAACGTGCGGGCGAAGGTGGACATCGCCCTGGAGCCGCACGAGGAGGGGACGACGCTCAGCTACTCGGCCGACGCCGTCGTCGGCGGGCCGGTGGCCGGGGTCGGGCAGCGGATGATCTCCGGCGTCGCCAAGCGGATGGCCGGGCAGTTCTTCGCCGCGATCGACCGCGAGCTCACCGAGGGCGCCCCCGTGGCCGCCGCGCCGGCCGCCGCCCGCGCGACCTCGGCCGCGGTGAGCTCCACCGAGGTGCCCGCGGCCGTTCCCGCGGGGGCGCCGGCCGCACCCGAGCCGCAGGTCTTCCGCGGCGCGAAGGCCCCCGCGGCGGCGCCGTCGTCGGAGCTGCAGACCCTCGCCGTCGGCGCGCTCGGCGGTGCGGGGCTCACCCTGCTCGGCGTCCTCGTCGGCTGGCTGCTCGGCCGCCGCCGCTAGACGCGCGCCGAGGGCGGCCCCGGCGGGTGCCGGGACCGCCCTCGGGCGGGGTGGTGCGGATCAGAGCGGCAGCGGGTTCCCGCAGATGTCGGGCGGGATGCTGCCGTCGCAGGCGTTGTCGCGGAACTGCAGGCCCGGACCGGGCGCCCCGATGAAGGGCGGGATCGGCGGCACGACGTGGATGTCGACCCTTCCGAGCTGCGAACCACCCGTCGCCGGGTCGAACACGAACCCGCGGTTGTCGCCGAAGGTGTTGGCCACGACCGCGACGTGGGACACCTGTCCCGGGTTCGCGATGCCCTGCGGCGCCGGCGGGGGCGGCGGCAGGAAGGTCAGCAGCACGAGTCCACCGGTCGGGAAGGTCAGCGGCGGCGCGTTCGGCGGGATGAACCGCGCGGGCGGGATGGTCGGGACGTGGTCCCGGATGACGTTGCCGCTCACCTGGACGTGGGATGCGTTGACCACGGCCATGCCGACGCCGGAGATCCGCTGGTCTCCCTCGCGGCCCTGCAGGCACCACCGGTTGTTGGCCGCCGACGTGTTGCCGGTGATCCGCCAGTCGCCGCCCTCGACGTTGCGGGTGCGGTCGGGGATCTCCGTGCCGGAGTCGTCGAAGGTCAGGATCCCGATGCAGTTGCCGGTCACCGTGTTGGCCTCGACCTTCCCGCCGCTGGACTCGCGGAGGAAGATGCCGAGGTTGTAGCCGTCCACCTGGTTGTGGGCGATGAGCGACTCGGAGTTCGCCGAGTCACCGACGGAGATGCCGGCGGTGCCGGAGTCCGGCGCCTCGCCCGGGCCGGCCCGGTCCACGCCCTGCTCGATGTTCCCCACGATGTGGTTGTGCCGCGAGTCGGCCGCGAGGATGCCGTACCGGTCGTGGCCGATGCCCTTGGTGTTGGTGACCGTGAAGCCGTCGGCGCCCCAGGCGGCGATGCCGTTCGCCGTGTGGTTCTTCGTGCGCAGGTCCTTGACCACGACGGGGCTGTCCGGGTTGAGGAAGAACAGCCCGGAGACGTTGTCGGCGAGGGTGGCGTCGTCGTCCTCGAGGTCGGCGGCGTTCGTCGCCTCCCAGCACGGCGTCGGCGCGGGCTCCCCGCCCTTCCACCGGATGGTGGTCTGGCTCCGGCCGGCGCCCTGGATCGTCAGGCCCTTGTCCACGACGCAGACGGCCTCGGTGTAGGTGCCGGGCGCGATCCGGATCGTGTCGCCCGAGGCGGCCTGGTCGACGACGGCCTGGATCGACTCACCGGGCTTGACGTCCCACGTCCGGGGGCCGCCGTTCGCCGAGGCGATCCCGGCGGGCAGTGCGGCGAAGAGCAGGACCCCCGCGCCCGCGGCCGCCGTGACGCGTGCGGCTCGGGCGCGGGTCCTCGTCCTCGTCGTCGTGGATGGGTCCATGGCGTGGCCTCTCTGGTCTGCGGCCGCTCCCGGGAGCAGCCCCGGGGGCGGGGACAGGGCCCCGGCGACCTGTGAGGAGCGCTCGGGGAACCTGTGAGGAACCTGGCAACGCGGCACACCATCCACGGGCGGAACAGGAGCGTCCACGGGTCAGGGGTGTGAACCTGGGCCCGCCCGAGGTCGTACGACCGGCCCGGGGAGGGGCCCGTTCCACCGCCGGGCGAGGACGGCGACCGACCCCGGGAGGGCTCCTCCGCCCCAGGTCGCACGCCCCCGGTCGGATTCGGGACGAAGGACCCTCGCAGCGTCGACAGCGCGAGACGCGCGCGGGCAGAGTCCCCGCATGACGACCGCCCCCGAGACCGTCGGCCGGCGCCCCGCACCGCCAGTGGCGGCGCCCGGTCCGTCCCTCGCCGACACGGTGGTCACCACCGACCGGCTCACCAAGCGCTACGGCTCCCGGACCGTCGTCGACGCGCTGTCGCTGCAGGTGCGCCGCGGCGAGGTCTTCGGCTTCCTCGGGCCCAACGGCGCCGGCAAGACGACGACGCTGCGCATGCTGCTCGGCCTGGTGCGCCCGACCAGCGGGTCGGCCACCGTGCTGGGCCGCCCGGCGGGCACGTCGGTGGCCGGGGTCGGGGCACTGGTGGAGGGCCCCGGGCTCTACCCCTTCCTCTCCGGCCGGGACAACCTGCGGGTCCTCGCCCGGTACGCCGGCGTCGGGACGGCGCGCATCGACGCGGTGCTCGGCACCGTCGACCTCACCGACCGCGCCGGCGACCGCTTCGGCACCTACTCCCTGGGCATGAAGCAGCGGCTGGGCATCGCCGCGGCGCTGCTCAAGGACCCGGAGCTGGTCGTCCTCGACGAGCCCACCAACGGGCTGGACCCGGCGGGCATCAGCGAGGTGCGCGGCCTGCTCCGCCGGCTGGCCGCGGAGGGCCGCACCGTCGTCCTGTCCAGCCACCTGCTCGGCGAGGTCGAGCACCTGTGCGACCGGGTCGCGGTGGTGGCGTCGGGCCGGCTGGTGGTGGAGAGCACCGTCGAGGAGCTGCGGGGCCTGGGCCGGCTCGTCGTCGACGCGCAGCCGCTGGACGCCGCCGTGGCGGTCGCGTCGCGGCTGCTCGGGCCCGACCGGGTGTCGGTCGTCGACGGCGCGCTGCACCTGCAGGCCGCGCCCGACGAGACGGCGGCGGTCAACCGCGCGCTGGTCCGCGCCGACGTCGACGTCACGGGGCTGCGGCAGGAGGCGCGCACGCTGGAGGAGGTCTTCCTGCAGCTCACCGACGACCGTGCGGCCGACGGGGACCCGCCTCCGGAGCCGGCGCCCACGCGCCGGACCCGCCGGGGTGCCCGGTGAGCGCGGCGGCCGCCGTCGCGGGGCCGGTCCCCCGCTCCGCCGGCTCCCTGCCGGCGATCGTCGGCGCCGAGCTGCTCAAGCTGCGCCGCCGCCCGGCCACCTGGGTGCTGCTCGGCCTGTGGCCCGCGCTGCAGCTGGTGTTCAGCCTGGTCATCCCCTACACCAGCTACCGGCGCGGCTCCTCCTACGAGGGCAGCCCGCCGGAGGCGCTGCTGGCCGACACGCTGCCCGACCGGCTGGTCGGCAATGCGCTGTCGGGCCTGCCGCTGTTCGGCGGCGCGCTGCTGCTGACCCTCGGCGCGCTGCTGGCCGGCAGCGAGTACGGCTGGGGGACGCTCAAGACGCTGCTCGCCCAGGGGCCGCGGCGGACCACCGTCCTCGCGGGCCAGGTGCTGGCCCTGCTCACCGTCCTCGCCGGCACGGTCGCGTTCAGCCTCGCGCTCACCGCGGGGGTCAGCGCGCTGATCGCCGGGGTCGAGTCCGCGCCCGCCGACTGGCCCGGGATCGGGGAGGTCGCCCGCGGCTTCGGCGGCGGCCTGCTCGTGGCCGCCACGTGGGGCGTCCTCGGCATGCTGCTCGGGACGGCGCTGCGCGGCACCGCGCTGGCCATCGGGCTGGGCCTGGTGTGGGTGCTCGCCGTCGAGAGCCTGGTGGTCAACGTGGCCGCGCCGCTGCTCGAGGTCTTCGACACCGTGCAGCGGGCGCTGCCGGGGGTCAACGCCGGGTCGCTGGTGGCCGCGCTGGCCGGGGATCCGGTGCGCACGCCGGGCGTCGTCGCGGTGGTCGACGGCGGCCAGGCCGCCTGGGTGCTGGGCGCCTTCCTCGCCGGCGCCGTCGCCCTGACCGCGGTGCTGCTGGCCCGCCGCGACCTCAGCTGAGGCGGCCTCCCCGCAGGGAGGCCGCCTCACGCCGCGGGCGAGTGGTCCCGGTTGACGAGGATGGCCAGCTGGGTCCGGCTGCGCAGGCCCAGCCGCCGCATCGAGGCGGTGAGGTGGCTCTTCACCGTCGCGAGGCTCAGGAACAGCCGGCGCGCGATCTCCTCGTTGCTCAGCCCCTGGGCCACCAGCTCGGCGACCTCCCGCTGCCGGTCGGTGAGCCGGTCCAGCGCGCGGTCGGGCGCCTCGGCCGGCGGCGTGGGGTCGGTCAGGTAGCGCACCAGCTGGCTGGTGGCCGAGGAGTCGATGGCCGGCTCGTGCCGGGCCAGCGCGCGCACGGCCTCGACCAGCCGCGCGGCGGCCGAGCAGCGCGGCAGGTAGCCCCGCACCCCGGCCCGCAGCACGTGCACCAGCTCGGGCCCGGCCTCGCGCGGCTCGGCCAGCACGAGGACCGCGGTCCCCCGGCGGCAGAGGTCGCGCAGCAGCGGCAGCGTGGCGCCCTCGACCAGGCCCTGGCGGGCGACGACGACCTGGGTGGGCACGTCGTCGACGGCGGCGAGCGCCCCGGGCAGGTGGTGGGTCTCGGCGACGACGGCCATGTCCGGCTCGGCCTCGAGGACCTCCCGCAGCCCCAGCCGGAAGACCTCCCGGTCCTCGCACAGCAGCACCCGGACCAGGCTGGACGGCGGCCGGATGGCGAGCGGGCGCACCGGGTGCGGGACCGGGCGCGGGCGGGGCGGGGCGCCCCGTCCCGTGAGCGGCACGCCGGGTGCCGGGCCGACGGGGCGCCGTGGTCTCGGCGCGGCGGGGCCTGGACCCCGCAGGACGTCGTCGGAGCTCATGCATTCCCCCTGTCCGGGTGGCTGACGGGCCCTGGACCGGGGTCTCCGGCCGGGTGGAACCCGTCCGTCTCAATCGGACGTGCCGAACGGTAGCGCGCAACCGTCCGGTGCTGCCAGGCAATCTGCACGGCGTTCACAGGTGGCGTCCAGCTTCGTGTGCATGCGGCGCGGGAGTCCTCCCGGCGTGTACGCCGGGCCTGTACGGAGAGTGTCGGACCGGGCACGGAGGTCAGCCGCCGACGGGCCCGGCCTCCCACCCGCTGCCGGGCCGGGCGGTGCGGTTGACGTGGATGGCCAGCTGCGTCCGGTCGCGCAGTCCCAGCCGGCGCAGCGCGACGGTGATGTGGCCCTTCACGGTCGCCCGGCTCACCTGCAGCCGGGTGGCGATCTCCGCATTGGTCAGGCCCTCGGCCACCAGCTCGGACACCGCCTGCTGCCGGGCGGTGAGCGGGTTGCGCCCACCCGGCTCGTCGGTCCCGGCCGAGCTCCGCGCGCCGTCGAGGTGGTGCAGCAGCTCCCCGGTGACGGCGGCGTCGAGCAGCGTCTCGCCGCGCACCACGGCCCGCACCCCCTCGACCAGCCGGTCGGAGCTGACGGTCGTGTAGACGTAGCCGCGCGCGCCGGCGCGCAGCGCCTCGACCAGGTCGCTGCCGCTGCCGGCCTCGCCGAGCAGGACGACCCGGGTGCCGGCCGCGGTCAGGTCCCGCACCAGGTCGGTCATCGCCGGCCCCTGGGCGCCCAGGCCGAGCAGCGTGACGTCGGGGTGCAGCTCGGTGGCCAGCTCCAGCGCCCGCGTCGCGTCGGCCGCCTCCGCGACGACGACGAGGTCCGGCGCCCAGCGCAGCACGGCGCGCAGGCCGTGCCGCAGCACCTCGTGGTCGTCGCAGATCAGGACGCGCGCCGGGGCCCCCGGGGGCCGCACCCCGTCCCGCGGTGGGGGAACGCTCTCCCCTGGCTCGCCGCCCATGCGTCCGCTCCGCTCAGGTCCGGCCCCCGTGCCGTTCTCCCAGGACCCGGAAGCTAGCGACGGACGGTGACCTGACGCCACCGGTCTGCGACGCGGTGAGCGCGATGAGCCGCCGGATTTCATACCCGGGTCGTGGTCCCCCGGCCAGAAGGACGGCCTCGCCCCCGTCCGCGGGCGCTGGGCCGGGGGACGCGCCACCCCCTCCGGCCGGTGCCCGCCCCGGCGACCGGCCGGACCCTCCCCCGGGCGGGCGCGACGGATCCGACCCGTGGCGCTGTCGGACGGCCGCGCCGCCGCCCTAGCGTCGCCGGGCATCCGTCCCCGGCCCGCCGGCCGCACCGGTCCGCCGGCCCCCTGCCGGCCCACAGCGACGCTGGAGTGCCCGTGCACCAGACGATGATCATCGCGAGGATGACCCCCGCCGACGCGGACAAGGTCGCCGACGTCTTCGCCCGCTCCGACGCGACGTCGATGCCGTACGAGATCGGGGTGCGGCACCGGTCGCTGTTCACCTTCCACGACCTCTACGTGCACCTGATCGAGTTCGACCGCCCCGAGCAGGAGGCCATGGCGGTCGCCCAGTCGCTGCCGGCGTTCCGGGCGGTCAGCGAGGAGCTGCGGCCCTACATCGTCGCCTACGACCCGAACTGGCGGTCGCCGCGGGACGCCATGGCGCGCCGGTTCTACGAGTGGTCGGCGGAGCGGTCGTGACCGCGACGACGCCGGCCCGGCCGCACGCCGCGGCGCCCGGGACGGTCGACTGGGTGAGCTGCCCCAGCTGCGGCTGGCTGCTGTACCGCAAGCGCCTGGACCGCAACCTGTCGGTCTGCCCCGAGTGCGACCACCACCTGCGGCTGGGCGCCCGCGCCCGGATCGCGCTGCTGGCCGACGACGGCAGCTTCGACGAGCACGCCTGCCCGCCCGGGCCCGCCGACCCGCTGGCCTTCACCGACCTGCGCGACTACCGCGACCGGCTGCACGAGGCCGCCGCCCGCTCCGGCGAGAGCGAGGCCGTCGTGCTCGGCACCGCCCGCATCGGCGGCACCCCGGTGGTCCTCGCCGCGATGGACTTCGGCTTCCTCGGCGGCAGCATGGGCATCGAGGTGGGCCGCCGCGTCAGCGCGGCCGCGGACCTCGCCCTGCAGCGCGGCCTGCCCCTGGTGACCGTCTGCGCCAGCGGTGGCGCCCGCATGCAGGAGGGCGTGTTCTCGCTGTTCCAGATGGCGCGGGTCAGCCACGCCTTCGCCCAGCTGCACGAGGCCGGCCTGCTGTCGGTGTGCGTGCTCACCGACCCCACCTACGGCGGGGTGTCGGCGTCGTTCGCCACCCTGGCCGCCGTCCTGGTCGGCGAGCGCGGCGCGCACGTCGGCTTCGCCGGCCCGCGGGTGGTGCAGGAGACCATCCGGGCCGAGCTGCCCAGCGACTTCCAGACGGCGGAGTTCCTGCTGGCCCACGGCCTGGTCGACCGGGTAGAGAGCCGCGCGGAGCTGCGCCCGCTGCTGGCGCGGCTGCTCGAGCTGCACGGCCGCCGTCCGGCTCCTCCCCCGGTCACCGCCCCGGCGCCGGCGCCGGAGGCGCCCCGGGACGGGACCCCGGCGGACGACGCGCCCGACGCGGACGCCTGGGACGTCGTCCAGCGGGCCCGGGTCGCGGGCCGGCCCACGACGCTGGACTACCTGCACACCGTCTTCGACGACTTCGTCGAGCTGCACGGCGACCGCGCGTTCGCCGACGACCCGGCCGTCGTCGGTGGGGTGGCCGTCCTCGACGGGCGCCCGGTCGTGGTGATCGGCCACGAGAAGGGCCACTCGGTCCGCGAGCGGGTGGCCCGCAACTTCGGCATGCCGCACCCCGAGGGCTACCGCAAGGCGATGCGGCTGATGAGCCACGCCGAGACCTTCGGCCTGCCGGTGGTCACGCTGGTCGACACCCCCGGGGCGCACCCCGGGCCGGCGGCCGAGGAGCGCGGCCAGGCGCACGCGATCGCCGAGACGATCATGCGCAGCAGCCGGCTGCGGGTGCCCGTCGTCGCGGTGCTGACCGGCGAGGGCGGCAGCGGCGGGGCGCTCGCGCTGTGCACCTCCGACCGGCTGCTGGTCCTGGAGAACGCCTACCTGTCGGTGATCAGCCCGGAGGGCTGCGCCGCGATCCTCTGGCGGACGGCGACCGCCGCGCCCACCGCCGCGCGGGCCATGCGCCTGGGCGCGCCGCACCTGCGGGCCAGCGGCATCGCCACCTCGGTGGTGCCCGAGCCGCCCGGCGGCGCGGACGCCGACCCGCTCGCGGCCGCCGGCCTGGTCCGCGCCGCGCTGGTGCGCGAGCTCGACGAGCTCGCCCGGCTCGACGTCGGCACCCTGCTCGGCACCCGGGCCGCCCGGCTGGCCCGCATCGGCGGCGACGGCGACCGGCCGCTGCGCGTCGTCGCCCCCGCACCCGAGGGGGGTGGCGGGGATGCGGCCCGCTGAGCTGCCGGCGCGGCCGGGACAGGCGGGGGAGGAACCCGTGGCCGGGGACGAGGGCCGCAGCCTGCGCGACGAGGTCGTCGAGCTCGCCCGCGCCCTGCCCGGGCCGCTGCGCCGGCTGACCGTCCGCAGCGGCGACCGCGCCGTCGAGGTGGAGTGGGCGGCCGACGCCGTCCCCGCGGCCGCCCCGCCGGCGCCGGCGCCGGTGCCCGGCGGCCTGCAGGCCGTGGCCGCGCCGCCCGGCCCGGCCGCGGTCCCGCAGCCGGCGGGCGAGGAGCCCGAGGTCCCCGAGGGCACCGTCGCCGTCCGGGCGCCGCTGGTGGGCACGTTCTACGCCGCACCCTCCCCCGGCGCCGAGCCGTTCGTGCGGGTCGGCGACGAGGTCGAGGCCGGCCAGACGCTCGGGATCGTCGAGGCGATGAAGCTGATGAACCCGATCGTGGCCGACTCCGCGGGCGCGGTGGCCGAGATCCGGGTCGGCGACGCCGAGTCGGTCGAGTACGACCAGGTCCTGCTGCTGCTGCGCCCGTCCGGGGGGCCGCGGTGATCGGCCGGCTGCTCGTCGCCAACCGCGGCGAGATCGCCGTCCGGGTCGCCCGCGCCTGCCGGGAGCTCGGCATCGAGGTGGTCGCCGTCTACTCCACCGCCGACCGGCGCTCCGCCGTCGTCGAGATGGCCGACGAGGCGGTGCACATCGGCCCCCCGGCGCCCCGGGCGAGCTACCTGCACGTGCCGAACGTCGTCGAGGCGGCCCTGCGCAGCGGCGCCGACGCCGTGCACCCCGGCTACGGCTTCCTCTCCGAGGACCCCGACTTCGCCGAGATCTGCGAGGCCGAGGGGCTGACCTTCGTCGGCCCGCCGCCGGAGGTCATGCAGCAGATGGGCAACAAGGCCACCGCGCGGCGGCTGATGGCCGCGGCCGGCCTGCCGCTGCTGCCCGGCGTGGTGGACCCGGTGCGCACCGCCGAGGAGGGCCTGGCGATCGCCGCGGAGATCGGCTATCCGGTGATCATCAAGGCCGCGGCCGGCGGCGGCGGCCGGGGCATGACGGTGGTGCACGACCCCGCCGACTTCGCCGAGGCGTTCGCCACCACCCGCACCGTCGCCCGGGCGGTGTTCCGCGACCCCACCGTCTACGTCGAGCGCTATCTGTCCGGCGCCCGGCACGTCGAGGTCCAGGTGCTCTGCGACGCCCACGGCGCGGGCGTGTACCTCGGCGAGCGCGACTGCTCGCTGCAGCGCCGGCACCAGAAGCTGCTGGAGGAGGGCCCGGCCGGGCACCTCACGCCCGAGCAGCGGGCCGGGCTCGGCGAGCTGGCGGTCCGCGGCGCGCTGTCGGTCGGCTACACCGGCGCCGGGACCGTGGAGTTCCTCGTCGACGACGCCGGGCGCGCGTACTTCATGGAGATGAACGCCCGCATCCAGGTCGAGCACCCGGTCACCGAGCTGCTGACCGGCGTGGACCTGGTCCGCGAGCAGCTGCTGGTGGCCGGCGGCGAGCGGCTGCGGCTGCGGCAGGAGGACGTCGTGGTGCGCGGCGCGGCGATCGAGTGCCGGATCAACGCCGAGGACCCCGCCCGCGGGTTCGCCCCCGCCCCCGGCCGGCTCGACGTGCTGCGCGTCCCCGACGGCCCGTGGACCCGCTTCGACACCGGCTACCGCCAGGGCGACGAGGTCAGCCCGCACTACGACTCCCTGCTGGGCAAGCTCGTCGTCTGGGCGCCCGACCGCGAGCAGGCCGTGCGCCGGATGGACCGGGCGCTGGCCGAGCTGCGCGTCGAGGGCCCCGGCGTGCACACCACCGCCGCCCTGCACCGCGCGCTGCTGCGCGACCCCGACGTGCGCGCCGACCGGCACGACGTCCAGTTCCTCGACCGCCGGCTGCCCGACCTGGTGGCCCGCGCCGTGGCCATCGCCGCGTCCCGGGAGCCGGCCCTGCCCGCCTCGCGCGGCGCGCTGCACCTCGTCCCGTCCGGCGCCCCCGCCGGTCCGGCGTCCGTCCCCCACTCCCGTCCCGAGGAGGACCCACCCATGTCCGCTGCCCCGTTCACCCAGGCCGACCTCATGCAGCTGCTCACCGAGAAGGCGGGCCTGCCGGCCGAGGCGCACACCGCCGACCCCGACGCCCGCTTCGCCGACGTCGGCCTGGACTCGCTCGCCTTCCTGTCCATGCAGACCGAGCTGCAGGACCGCTTCGGCACCGCGATGCCCGACGACAGCCCCGACAACTACACGTTCGGCGACATCGTCGAGGCCGTGTGCGCGGCCCAGGCGCAGCCGGCGTAGCCCACCCCGTCCCGAGGGAGCACCCGACATGACCAGCACCGACCCGCGCGCCCTGACCGTCGGCCACACCGACAACTCGATCCTCATCGACGCCGACCTCGAGCACGTCTGGACGATGACCAACGACCTGCGGTCCTGGCCGGACCTGTTCACCGAGTACCGCAGCGTGGAGGTCCTCGAGTCCACCGACACCTGGTTCCGGTTCCGGCTGACCATGCACCCCGACGAGTCCGGCCGGGTGTGGAGCTGGGTGTCCGAGCGGACCCTCGACCCGGCCACCCACGAGGTGCGCGCGCGCCGCGTGGAGCCCGGGCCGTTCGAGTTCATGGACATCCACTGGAGCTACACGGCCGAGGACGGCGGCACCCGGATGCGCTGGGTGCAGGACTTCCGGATGCGGCCGGAGGCCCCGGTCGACACCGAGACGATGACCCGGCGGATCGACGCGAACAGCAAGGTCCAGATGGGGATCATCCGCGACAAGGTCGAGGCGGCCGCGACCCGGGGAGCGGTGGGGTGACCGCGGCGCGGGGTCCCGCGGTCGTCCTGCCCGGGGAGGAGGGCTCCCGCCCGGGCATGGTCGACCCGTGGCTGGCCGACCCGGTGGCCGCGGCCACCGTGTCCGAGGTCGACGCCGTCGTCGGCCGCGACGTCGCCGCCTGGTGGCGGGACCCCGCGACCGCACCCGACCCCGTCGCGACGCACCTCGAGGTCGTCGTGACCGGGGTGGCCGGCTACCGCAGCCTGACCGCCCGCGGCCTGTTCCCGGCGGTCGTCGCCGGGCACGGCGTGGGCGAGTTCGCCGCGCTCGTAGCCGCCGGCGCCCTCGAGCTCGACCAGGTCGTCGAGCTGGTGCACTGGCGCGCCGAGCTGCTGTGCCTGGCGCCGAGGCCCTCCTGCGCGGGCCTGGCCGCCGTCCTCGGCCCCGGCGCGGAGCAGGTCGCCCGCGCCGCCGTCGCGGCGGTCGGCGACGACGGCCCGCTGTGCGTCGCCGCCCTCGACGCCCCGCAGCGCGCGGTGCTGTCCGGCGGCCGCACCGAGCTCGCCCGCGCGGCCGAGGTCGTCCGCGGGGCGGGCCTGGAGCTGGTGCGGCTGCCCGGCCGGGCGCCGTGCCACGGGCCGCTGATGGCGCCGGTCGCCGCGCACCTGGCGACCGCGCTGGCCGACCTGGACTGGTCGGTCCCCCTGGTGCCCGTCGTCCCCAACGCCGACGGCGAGCCGACCCGCGACCCCGGGCGGCTGCGCTCGGCGCTGCGCCGCCACCTCACCGCGCCGGTGCTATGGGAGGCCACCTCCCGGGCGCTGGCCGGCGCCGGCGCGACGTCGGTCGTCGAGATCGGCGCCGTCCCGGTGCTGGGGCCGCTGGTCGCCCAGGTGCAGCCGGACCTGCCCCTCTCCCTGGCCACCGGGGCGCCCGCCCCCGTCCCCGCCGACGTCCCGGGCCCCGCGCTCGCGGGCTCGCTCCCCACCTGACCCGCTCCCGAGGAGAGACATGACGACGATCCAGCACGCGCCGGCCACCCCGACGCGCTGCGGCCCCACCGTCCACCGCGCCGACACCGCGCCCAACCGCCGCCGCGGCGGGGACATCCGGGTGCTGCTGTCCCCGGCCAGCGTGGGCTCGACCGCCGGCTTCATGGGCACGCTCACCCTCGAGCCCGGCGAGGTCGTGACCGAGCACTGGCACCCGTACTCGGAGGAGTTCCTCTACTGCCAGGAGGGCGACGTCCTGGTCACCCTCGACGGCGAGGAGCGCCGCCTGGTCGCCGAGTCCGCCGTCCACATCCCGATCGGGGTGCGGCACCGGATCGTCAACGACACGGGGACGACGGCGACGTTCGTCTTCCTGTGCGGTCCGCTGGCGCCGCGGCCCGAGCTGGGCCACGTGGACACCGAGCTGCCCCCGGGCGTGCGGTGAGCACCGACCGGCGCCGGGTCGTCGTCACCGGCATCGGGGTGGTCGCCCCCGGCTCGATGGGCCGCGAGGGCTTCTGGGACATGCTCACCGAGGGGCGGACGGCGACCCGCCGGATCACCTTCTTCGACCCGGCCCGGTTCCGCTCCCAGGTCGCCGCCGAGGTGGACTTCGACGGCCGCAAGCTCGGCCTGACCGCCCACGAGGTGTTCCGCAACGACCGGTTCGTCCAGATGGCGATGGTCGCCGCGGACGAGGCGGTCGCCGACAGCGGGCTGCGGTTCGGCGCCGACGACGGCCCCGACGGCGACCGCGTGGGCGTCACCCTGGGCAGCGCCGTCGGCGCGACGATGCGCCTGGAGCAGGAGTACGTGCAGGTCAGCGACTCGGGCCGGCTGTGGGAGGTCGACCCGCGGTACGCGTCGCGGTTCCTCGCCTCCGCGCTGGTGCCGAGCTGCGGCGCCACCGAGCTCGCCGTCCGGTTCGGCGCGCACGGCCCGGCCACCGTCGTCTCCACCGGCTGCACCTCCGGCATCGACGCGGTCGGCTACGGCGCGCAGCTGGTCGAGGACGGCGACGCCGACGTCGTCATCGCGGGGGCCAGCGACGCCCCGATCTCGCCGATCTCGATGGCCTGCTTCGACACCATCCGGGCGACCACCGACAGCAACGACGACCCCGAGCACGCCTCCAAGCCCTTCGACGCCCGCCGCAACGGGTTCGTCATGGGCGAGGGCGCGGCGGTGCTCGTGCTCGAGGAGCTCGGGCACGCCCGCCGCCGCGGCGCGGAGGTGTACTGCGAGATCACCGGCTACGCCAACCGCTGCAACGCCTTCCACATGACCGGGCTCAAGCCCGACGGCACCGAGATGGCCGAGGCGATCACCCGGGCGCTGGACCAGGGCCGCATCGCGCCGGACGAGGTCGGCTACGTCAACGCGCACGGCTCGGGCACCAAGCAGAACGACCGGCACGAGACGGCGGCGGTCAAGAAGAGCCTCGGTCCCGCCGCCGGCAGCGTGGCGATGAGCTCGATCAAGTCGATGGTCGGGCACTCGCTGGGCGCGATCGGGTCGATCGAGATCGCCGCGACCGCGCTGGCGGTGCAGCGCGGCGTGCTGCCGCCCACGGCCAACTACGAGGTGCCCGACCCCGAGTGCGACCTCGACTACGTGCCGAAGGTGGCGCGGGAGCAGAAGGTCGACGTCGCCATCTCGGTGGGCAGCGGCTTCGGCGGGTTCCAGTCGGCGATCGTGCTGGCCGGCCCCACCCGGAGGGAGTCGTGAGCGGGCTGCTGGTCACCGGGATCGGCGTCGTCGCCCCGACCGGCGTCGGCGTCGAGGAGCACTGGGCCTCGCTGGTCCGCGGGGAGCCGGCCATCCGGCCGCTGGAGGGCTTCGACGCCGACCGCTACGGGGTCCCGCTGGCCGGGCAGGTGCGCGACTTCGTGCCCGCCGACCACGTCTCGCCGCAGCTGATGGTGCAGACCGACCGGTGGACGTGGATGTCGCTGGCGGCGGCCACCCTCGCGGCGCAGGACGCGGACTACACCGCCCCCGAGGACGACGTCTACGCCACCTCGGTGTTCCTCGCCTCCGGCTCGGGCGGCAACGAGTTCAGCCAGCACGAGATCCAGGGGCTGTGGGCCAAGGGGCCCCGGTCGGTGGGCGCCTACCAGTCGATCGCCTGGTTCTACGCGGCCTCCACCGGCCAGGTGTCCATCCGCGACGACTTCAAGGGCCCCTCGGGCGTCGTCGTCACCGAGGGCGCGGGCGGGCTGGACAGCATCGGCTGGGCGCGGCGGGTGGTCCGCCGCGGCACCCCGGCGGTGCTGGTCGGCGGCACCGAGGCCGGGCTGTGCCCGTACGCGGTGCTGTGCCAGGCCACCGGCGGCCGGCTGTCGGGCGCCGACCGCCCGGAGGACGCCTACAAGCCCTTCGACCGGCGGGCCAACGGGCACGTCGTCGGCGAGGGCGGGGCCATCCTGCTGCTGGAGGAGCCCGGCGCGGCCGCGGCCCGCGGCGCGCCGAAGGTGTGGGGCGAGGTCGCCGGCTACGGCGCCACCCACGACGCCCACCACCACGAGGACCCGGCCCCCGACGCGACCCAGTACGCCCGGGCGATCCGGCTGTCGCTGACCGACGCCGGCGTCTCCCCGGACGAGGTCGACCTGGTGGTCGCCGACGGCGCCGGCGTCCCGGCGCTGGACCGGCTGGAGCTGGAGGCGATCGGCGCGGTGTTCGGCGGGCGGTCGGCCCCGGTGCCGGTGACCGCGCCGTCGTCGTGGACCGGCCGGCTCATGGCCGGCGGGTCGGCGCTGAACGTGGCGACGGCGCTGCTGGCGATGCGGGACGGGATCGTGCCCGGCACCGCCTTCCTGGACGACCCGGTCGACACGCCGCCGGGGGTCGACCTCGTCCGCGCCGGCCGCGTGCAGGACCTGGCCACCGTGGTCGTCCTCGCCCGCGGCGCCGGTGGCTTCAACAGCAGCCTCGTGCTGCGCCGACACGCTGGAGGAGCTCGTTCATGACCACCCTGGAGGAGCGGCCGACGACCCACGACGGCGCGGTGCGCACGCTGCTGCGCATGCGGGTGCGGGAGGGCTGCGAGCAGGCGTTCGAGGACGCCTGGCGCGAGGCCGCGGCGCAGATCGCCTCGGTGCCCGGCAACCTGCGGCAGGAGCTGATGCGGGACGCGGCCGACCCGCGGACGTTCCTCGTCGTCGCCGACTGGGTGGACCGGGCGGCGGTCGACGGCTTCGGCCGCTCCGCCGCCCGGGAGACGCTGACCGCGGCGCTGCGGGACCTGCGCGAGGACGCCGACCGCAGCACCTACGAGGTGCTGTACGGGATCACCGGCGGCGAGCAGGCCTCGCACGTGCGCGTGGACATCAGCACGAAGGTGGCGCCGGGCGAGGAGGAGGCGTTCGAGCGGGCCTACGCGATCGTCACCGACCGGCTGCGCGGCACCAAGGGGCTGATCCGCGAGGAGCTGCTCCGGGAGCCGGACTCGGACCTATACCACATCTTCGCCGAGTGGGAGTCCGACGAGGACTTCCGCAACTGGGTGGAGGACCCCTCGCACGCCGACCAGAGCGGCCCGCTCATCCGCTGGCTGTCGGTGTTCTTCCAGCGCAAGCTCTACGAGATCCGGTTCCGCCCGCAGGAGGCCGGCGTGCGGGGCGTGCGGGCGGCGGCACCGCCGGCCCCGGCGCCGGTCGAGGCCCCGGTCGAGGCCCCCGCCGAGGTGCCGGCGCCCCGGCCGGCGCTGGCCGAGCCGGTCACCGCGCCGATCGACCTCGGCTCGCTGCCCTCCCCCCTCCCCGTGCCGGCGGCCCCCGCCGCCCGGCGGACCCGGCCGGACGCCGAGGTGCTCGTGATCGGCGCCGGGCCGGCGGGGCTGACCGCCGGGATCGAGCTGGCCCGCCGCGGGATCGCCGTCCGCGTCGTCGACAAGCGGCCCGAGGCCTCGACGCAGGCGGACAAGGCGATCGGCATCCACTGCCGGACGATGGAGATCTGGGAGGACCAGGGCATCGTCACCGAGGCGATGGACGCCGGCAGCTGGCTCTACGGCCAGACCGTCTTCGTCAACGGCAAGCTCACCCACCAGGTCGACTGGTCGGGGCTGGAGGAGCTGCCCTACGCCCACCTCGGCCTGCCGCAGTACGAGACCGAGCGGATCCTCGGCGACCGGCTGCGGTCCCTCGGCGTCGAGGTGGAGCGCGGCGTCGAGCTCACCGGCTTCACCCAGGACGACGAGGGCGTGACCGCGCAGCTGGCGCACGCCTCCGGGGAGGTCGAGGCGGCGCGGGCGGCCTACCTGGTCGGGGCCGACGGCGCCTCCAGCGCGGTGCGCGCGCAGCTGGGGCTGCGGTTCGACGGCGGGCTGTCGATGTTCCCGCAGCTGTTCATGCTCGGCGACGTCGACGTGGACTGGGAGATGCCGCCGGGCCACCTGCTGCGGTGGGTGCGGATCGAGGACGACGGCGACTTCACCGGCATGCTCGTCTGCGTCCCGCTGCGGGGCCGCAACCGGTTCCGGGTGGCCACGCTGGCGCCGAAGCGGCTGCAGGAGACGATCGGCAGCGGCGTCGTCCCCGCCGGGTTCTGGAAGGAGTACGACCCGCCGGGGCTGGCCGACATCCAGGCCGCCATCGACGACCTCGGCCCGCCCGGGACGACGGCGAGCAACCTGCGCTGGTCGTCGGTGTTCCGGATCAAGCACGGCATCGTCGACCGGTACCGGGTGGGGCGGGTGTTCGTCGCCGGGGACGCCGCGCACCTGCACCCGCCGGCGGGGGGCCAGGGCATGAACACCGGCATCCAGGACGCGTGGAACCTGTCCTGGAAGCTCGCCCTCGCCGTCCGCGGGCAGGGCTCCCCCGGGCTGCTCGACAGCTACGAGGCCGAGCGGCGCCCGGCGGGCAAGGCGATCGTCGACCGGGCCGTGGCCATCGCGTTCACCGACGAGATGGACATGGAGGACGAGAAGGCGCAGTTCCTGCTCGAGATGCAGATGACCATGAACTACGCCGGGAGCCCGCTGGTGGGGCAGGTCGACGGCGGCTTCGCGGGCGGGCCGGAGCCCGGCCACCGGGCGCCGGACGTGACGGGCCTGCGCCGGTTCGGCGTGGCGCACGACGTGCGGCTGTTCGACCTCACCCGCGGCACCCACGCGACGCTGCTGCTGTCGGCCGACGCGACGGCCGACCCCGCGGCGCTCGAGGAGCTGGCGGTGGGCGTCCGGACGGCGACCCGCGGGCAGGTGCACCCGTACCTGCTGCTCGCGCCGGGCACCCCCGTCCCGCCGCTGGTGGAGCTGCCGGTGCTCACCGACCCCGGCGACGGCTTCCGCGCCGCCTACGGGATCGCGGGCCCGGGCACGGCCGCCTACCTGGTCCGGCCCGACGGGCACGTCGGCTTCCGCACCCGGCCGGTGTCCGAGGAGGTGCTGCGGGAGCACCTCGCGGGCGTCTACGCGGTGTGAGACCCGACGAGGGCGGTCCCGGCGTGCTCGCCGGGACCGCCCTCGTGGTGTGTGCTCAGCCGGCGCGCAGCGTCGGGTAGTCGGTGTAGCCCTCGGCGCCGGACGCGTAGAACAGGTGCGACCGGATCTCGTTCTCCGGGTGCTCGCCGGCCCAGCGCTCGACCAGGTCGGGGTTGGCGATGACCGCCCGGCCCACGGCGACGACGTCGGCGTGCGCGGCCTCGATGAGCGCGAGCGCCTCCTCGCGGGTGGTGACCGAGCCGAAGCCGCTGTTGGCCATCAGGTGGCCGCAGAACCGGCTGCGCAGCTCCTGGACCAGGTCGCCGGCCGGCTCGCGGTGCAGCACGGAGAGGTAGGCCAGGCCCAGCGGGCGCAGCTGGTCGACCAGCGTGCCGTAGGTGGCGCGCACGTCCTCGCGGTCGGTCTCGAGGGCGTCCTGGATGTTGTGCTCGGGCGAGATGCGCAGCCCCACGCGGCCCGCGCCGATCGCCTCGGCGACCGCGGTGACGACCTCGACGACCAGGCGGGCGCGGTTCTCCGGGGAGCCGCCGTACTCGTCGTCGCGGACGTTGGACGCCGGCGAGAGGAACTCGTGCAGCAGGTAGCCGTTGGCGCCGTGGATCTCCACGCCGTCCAGGCCGGCCTCGACGGCGCGCTCGGCGGCGCGGACGAAGTCGCGGACGACCTCGCGGACCTCGTCGGTGGTCAGCGCGTGCGGCACCGGGTAGGGCTGCTTGCCCTTCTCGGTGTGGCCGGCGCCGTCGATGGCGATGGCGCTGGGGGCGACGACGCGGCGGCCGCCGTTGACGTCGGGGTGGGTCACGCGGCCGCCGTGCATCACCTGCACGACGATCCGGCCGCCGCGGGCGTGCACGGCGTCGGCGACGCGGCGCCAGCCGGCCACCTGCTCGTCGGTGACGATGCCGGGCTGGCCGACGAACGCCTGGCCCTCGTGGGTCGGGTAGGTGCCCTCGGTGACGATGAGGCCGATGCCGGCGCGCTGCTCGTAGTGCTCGACGACGAGGTCGCCGGGGACGCCGGCCTTGCCGGAGCGCATGCGGGTCAGGGGCGCCATGGCGACGCGGTTGGCGAGCTCGAGGTCGCCGAGCTTCACGGGAGAGAACAGGTCCACGGGGATTCCGACACCGCCCGGCGCCGGGCCATTCCGGGATGCGGGCGGCGTCACAGGCGGCACGATGACCCGGTGACGCTCCTGTCCGACGCCGTCGCGGGCTGGTCCCCGGGGCCGCTGACCGACTCCGCGCTGGTCGCGCCCGGGCCCGCGGCCGCGTTCGCCGCCGTCCTCGACCGGCCCGCCCCGCCCCTGGCCGACGGCGACCCGCTGCCGCCGGGCTGGCACTGGTTCACCTTCCTCGACCGGCCGGCCACCGCCGACCTCGGCGACGACGGCCACCCCCGCGCCGGGCACTTCCTCCCGCCGCTGCCGCACCGGCGCCGGATGATCGCCGGCGGGCGGATGGAGGTGACCGCGCCGCTGCGGGTGGGCGCCGTGGTCGAGCGGACCTCGTCGCTGGCCCGGTGCGAGGTGAAGGCCGGCCGCAGCGGGGAGATGCTGCTGGTCACCGTGCGCAGCGAGTACCGGGCGGACGGCGCGCTGCTGGTCGCCGAGGAGCAGGACGTCGTCTACCGCTCCCAGGAGGCCGGCTCGTCCCCGGCCCCGGCGGGAGCCGGCTCCCCCGCCGACGTCGGCGACCACGTGGCCGAGGTGCTGCCCGACCCGCCGCTGCTGTTCCGGTTCAGCGCGCTGACCTACAACGCGCACCGCATCCACTACGACCAGCCCTACGTGACGCAGGTCGAGGGCCACCCGGGCCTCGTGGTGCACGGGCCGCTGCTCGCCCTGCTGCTGCTCGAGGTCCCGCGCCGGCACACCCCGGACCGGTCCGTCACGTCCTTCAGCCACCGGCTGACCCGGCCGGCGTACGCGGGCACGCCGGTGCGGGCGACCGGCCGGCTGGACGGCGACCGGTTCGCGCTGACCGCGGCGGCGGTGGGGCAGCCGGCGTCGGTCACGGGGACCGCGGTGCTCGCGGGGGCCGCCCCGTGCTGAGCCCGGAGGAGCGCGACGTCGTCGCCACCGTGCGCGCCTTCGTCGACCGCGAGGTCCGGCCGGTGGCGCGCGAGCTCGAGCACGCGGACACCTATCCCGAGGCGCTGATCGAGCGGATGAAACAGCTCGGCGTCTTCGGCCTGGCGATCCCCGAGCCGTGGGGCGAGGCGCCGGTGTCCATGCCCTGCTACGCCCTGGTCACCGCGGAGCTCGCGCGCGGGTGGATGTCGCTGGCCGGGGCGATGGGTGGGCACACCGTCGTCGCCACGCTGCTGCTGGCGTTCGGGACGCGGGAGCAGCAGGACCGCTGGCTGCCCCGGATGGCCACCGGCGAGGTGCGGGCGACGATGGCGCTGACCGAGCCCGGCGGCGGGTCGGACCTGCAGGCGATGCGGACCGTCGCGCGGCGGGACGGCGAGGGCTGGGTCGTCGACGGCGCGAAGACGTGGATCACCAACGCGCGCCGGTCGCAGCTGGTGGCGCTGCTGTGCAAGACCGACCCGCAGGCCCAGCCGCGGCACCGCGGGGTGTCGGTGCTGCTGGTCGAGCACGGGCCCGGGCTGACCGTCTCGCGGGACCTGCCCAAGCTCGGCTACAAGGGCGTGGAGAGCTGCGAGCTGTCCTTCGACGGGTACCGGGCGCCGGCCGACGCCGTCCTCGGCGGGGTGGAGGGCCGCGGGTTCGCGCAGATGATGACCGGGCTGGAGACCGGCCGGATCCAGGTGGCCGCGCGGGCGCTCGGCGTCGGGCAGGCCGCCTTCGACGACGCGCTGCGCTACGCCCAGGAGCGGGAGAGCTTCGGCAAGCCGATCTGGCGACACCAGGCGGTGGGCAACCTGCTCGCCGACATGGCCACCTCGCTCACCGCCGCCCGGCAGCTGGTGCTGTACGCGGCGGAGCGGCACGAGTCGGGACAGCGGTCGGACATGGAGGCCGGGATGGCCAAGCTGTTCGCCTCCGAGACGGCGATGAAGGTCGCGCTGGACGCCATCCGGGTGCACGGCGGGCACGGCTACTCCACCGAGTTCGACGTCGAGCGCTACTTCCGCGACGCCCCGCTGATGATCGTCGGCGAGGGCACCAACGAGATCCAGCGCGACGTCATCGCCCGCCAGCTCGTCGCCCGGGGCGGCCTGGACTGAGGGCGTTCCGCTGGATCGTCCGCCGGCCGCGTCCCTGCCGGGACCGCGGGCGCCCGGCCGTACGGTCCCGGCATGGACCTCGACGTCTTCTGGACCGTGATCGAGCGGAGCCGGCCCGCGCCCGGGTCCGACGACCCCGTCGCCTCCCAGGTGGAGGCGCTCACCGAGGAGCTGTCCGCGCGCGGGACGGAAGAAGTCGTCGCCTTCGCGCGGCACCTGCACGACCAGGTCGAGCGGGCGAACGAGTGGCGGGTGTGGGCCGCCGGGTACGTGGCCGCCGGCGGCATGAGCGACGACGCCTTCCTCGACTTCCGCGTCTGGCTGGTCGCCCAGGGCAGGGAGGCGTTCGAGCGGGTCCTCGCCGACCCCGACGCCCTGGCCGACCTGGAGTGGGACGAGGACGGCGAGGTCTTCAGCGAGGCCGAGTCGCTGGCCTACGTGCCGGCCGACGTGCTCGAGGAGGCCGGCGTCGACACCGAGGACCTCGACGAGGACCTGGCCGTCGGCTCCTCCGACGACCCCCGCGGCGAGCCGTTCCCCGAGGACGACGACGCCTGGTTCGCGGCACGCCTGCCCCGGCTGTCGGCTCGGGCGTCCGGCGACTGACGCGGGGACGCCGGCACGGACCGGCGGCCCCGGCCGGAGCCGGGACCGCCGGGGACGGGACAGGGAGGGGATGGGGCCGGGGTCCGCCGGGATCAGGCGACCGCGCGGCGGCGGGTGACCACGGCGCCGGCGACCACGCTCACCACGACCCACCCGGTCAGCACCAGCACCGGCCGGGTCTGCGCCTGACCCATCGCCAGTGCCACCACCGCGTCGGCCGGGTCCAGCCTCGACCCGATCTCCGGCTCGAAGTTCCGCACCAGGGGCAGGACCCCGAGGACGACGAGGTAGAACGAGGTCAGCGTCGCCGGGGTGTTGGCCAGCGCGGCCCCGACGCCGGCGCCGGTCACCGCGAGCACCGCTCCGGCGGCCACGACCACCCCGAGCGCGCGCCCGGCGCCCTCCCACGACGCGCCGTCGACGAGGACCGCCAGGACGCCCGCGGTCAGCGCCGCGGACAGCGCGGCCAGGGCCGCGCCGAGCAGGGCGACGGCGACCGCCTTGGCGGCCAGCACCCGGCCGCGGCGCGGGACGAGCAGGTAGGTGGTCTGCACCGTCCGGTGGCTCCACTCCCCCGCGGTGGACAGCGCTCCGAGCGCCACCAGCACCAGGCCGGTGAGCACCCCCATCACGCCGATCGGGCCGGTGACCGAGGCCAGGCCCTCCTCGCTGGCCGCGGCGACGACCGCGGTCGCGGCCGGGGCCAGCAGCACCGAGGCCACGGCCAGCGAGCGGCCCGAGCGGGTGGACAGGGACTTGCGGACCTCGATGCCGACCAGCGCGGCGGGAGAGGGCGCCCCGGCGCGGACCGGCGGACGGGTGCCGGCGGGGGTGGCTCCCGGGGCGGGGACGACGGCGGGCAGGACGGTGGCCATGGCGGTCTCCAGGGAGGAGGGAGGGTCAGGAGGCGGTGGTGAGCTGGAAGAACAGGTCCTCGATGCCGCGGCGGACCGGGCGCAGGTCGGTGAGGACGTGGCCGCCGGCCGCGGCGATCGCGCCGACCGCGCCGGGCTCGGCGCCGGGCACGACCAGCGCGCCGTCGGGCCCGTGTTGCACGTGGAACCCCGCGGCCTCGAGCGCCCGGGTCAGCGCGGCGGGATCGGCGGCCCGCACCGAGGTCCCCTCGCTGCCGAGCAGGTCGCCCACCGGGCCGTCGGCGACGATCCGCCCGGCGCCGATGACCAGCAGCCGGTCGACGGTCGACTCGACCTCGCCGAGCAGGTGCGAGGACAGGAGCACCGTCCCGCCGCGGGCCGCGTGGCCGCGCAGCAGGTCGCGCATCCAGCGGATGCCCTCCGGGTCCAGGCCGTTGGCCGGCTCGTCGAAGACCAGCACCGGCGGGTCGGCCAGCAGCGCCCCGGCGATGCCGAGCCGCTGCCGCATGCCGAGGGAGTAGCCACCGACCCGGCGCCGGGCGGCCGGGGTGAGCCCGACGAGCTCGAGCACCTCGTCGACCCGCGCCGCCGGCACGCCGACCGCCGAGGCCGCGAGCCGCAGGTGCGTCCGCCCGGTGCGCCCGGGGTGGACCGCGGAGGCGTCGAGCAGCGTCCCGACGACGGCGGCCGGGTTCGGCAGGCCGGCGTAGGGACGGCCGTCGATGCGGGTGGTCCCCGCGGTGGCCGGGACCAGGCCGGTCATCATCCGCATGGTCGTGCTCTTGCCGGCGCCGTTGGGCCCGAGGAACCCGGTCACGGTGCCGGGCTCGAGCGTGAAGGACACGTCGTCGACGACGGTCCGGGAGCCGTACTGCTTGGTCAGTCCGCTGACCTCGATCATGGCTGCCTCCGGGGAGTCGCTGCTGTCGACGACGAACCTGCCGGGCCGGGCCCGCTCCCCGCGTCGGCCGGAGGCAGCCGATCGGGGTCCACGGACGGCGCGGCCGTGTCATCCGAAAGGTGATCCGGTCCGCGCCGGACGGGCGACCCGCCGGCGCACCGGCCGGACATACGCTCCGCCCCGTGGGGATCCGGGAGCGCGTCTGGCCCGGCCTGCGCGCACGCAGCGTCGGGTTCGAGGCGCTGGTCGCGCTGGCGAGCGCGGCCACCGTGACGGTCGGCGTCGTCACCCCGGAGGCCCGCCTGGCGCCGGACGCCGTCCTCGTCGCCGGCGGCGTGCTGCTGGTGCTGACCCTGTTCCTCTTCCGGCGCTCGGCGCCCGTGGTGCCCTTCGTCGTCAGCGCCGCTCTCACGGCGCTGGTCCCGGCGCTGTCGGTCGGCCTGCTGCTCACCGCCTACGCGGTGGGCCGCTACGACGGCCGGTGGCCGGTGCGCGTCGTCGCCGGCGTGCTCGGGGCGGTCGCGCTCGTCCAGCCCTGGACCATCGGCACCGCGAACGAGGCGGTGGGCGCTCTCGGCGGCGTGGCCCTCGCCCTGGTGCTCCCCGCGGCGCTCGGGATCTGGCAGCGGACCCGCGCCCAGCTGCTCGCGGCCCTGCGCGAGCGGGCGGTGCGGGCCGAGGCCGAGCGGGAGCGGCTGGCACACGACGCCGTCGTGACCGAGCGGACGCGGATCGCGCGGGAGATGCACGACGCCGTCGGACACCGGGTGAGCCTCATGGTGCTGCAGGCCGGCGCCATCGAGGTGGCCGCCGGCGACCGGCCGCGGGTGGAGCAGCTCGCCGGGCAGGTGCAGACGGCCGGGCGTCAGGCACTGGAGGAGCTGCGTCAGATGGTCGGGGTGCTGCGGGCCGGGGAGCTCGACGAGGCCGCGCCGCTGGGTCCCCAGCCGGGGCTGGCCGACCTGCCGCGGCTGGTGGGGTCGGCCCGCGAGGCCGGGATGTCCGTCGCCTGGACCGGCCCGGCGGAGGGGACCGCACCGGTCGACCCCGTCGTCGGCCGGGCGGCGTACCGCATCGTGCAGGAGGCCCTGACCAACGCGGGCAGGCACGCCCCCGGCGCGCCGGTCCGGGTGACCGTGGAGCGGCGGCCCGGCGAGCTGCACGTGCGGGTCGTCAACGGACCGCCCGCCCGCACCCCCGACGCCGTCCCCGGGGGCGGCTTCGGTCTCGTCGGCGTGGCCGAGCGGGTGCGCACGCTGGGCGGGCGGCTGACCGCGGAACCGCGGCTGGACGGCGGTTTCGGCGTCGAGGCGGTGCTGCCGACGTGAGCGGGGACGGGCGCCGGATCCGGGTGCTGCTCGTCGACGACGAGGAGCTGGTCCGCTTCGGCCTGCGCACCGTGCTGGAGGCGGCCGGCGACGTGGAGGTCGTCGGCGAGGCCGGCGACGGCGCGGCCGGGGTGGCCGCCGCGCGGGAGCTGCGGCCCGACGTCGTGCTCACCGACGTCCGCATGCCCGGGATGGACGGGCTGGCCGCCACCCGCGCGATCCTCGCCCTGCCCGATCCGCCGCAGGTCGCCGTCCTGACCACCTTCCACGTCGACGAGTACGTGTACGCGGCGCTGGCCGCGGGCGCGGCCGGGTTCCTGCTCAAGGACACGCCGCCGCGCGAGATCGCCGCCGCCGTCCGGGCGGTGGCCGACGGGACGGCGACGCTCTCCCCCGCCGTGACCGCCGGCCTGATCGCCTCCTACGTGGACAGCCGCGCGACCCCGCGCCGGGCGGAGGCGCTGCAGCGGGTGGCCACGCTGTCGGACCGCGAGCGCGAGGTGCTCACCCTGCTCGGCAGCGGCGGCTCCAACGCCGAGCTGGCCGGCCGGCTGTTCGTCAGCGAGGCCACCGTGAAGACCTACGTCTCCCGGCTGCTCACCAAGCTGGACCTCGCCAACCGCACGCAGGCCGCGATCCTCGCCCACGAGGCCGGCCTGCTCGAGGGCTGACCGGCCCCGCTCAGCGGGAGAGCAGGCGGCGGGTCTGGCGGGCCCGGGCGACGAGCGAGCCGTCGACGGCGCGGAGCTCGGCGTCGTCGACCGCGACGTCGGCGTCGGCCCAGGTGGTGACCTGGTCGATCCGCACCCACGCGCCGGTCTCCGGCGGCGGGCCGGCCAGGTGCGCGGTGAGCTCGACGGTCGGCATCACCGCCGGCGTGGTGCGGACGGCGAACAGCGCCGGCGGCAGTGCGTCGAGCAGCACGCCGAGCTGGACCAGCGGCTCGAGGTCGCCGTCGATGCGCACCCACGCCGACAGCCGCGGCTCGGGCCCGCCGGCCAGCGGCCGGGACGCCCCCAGCGCGCGGATCTCCGTGTGGTCGGCGATCGGGACGAACTCCCGCGGCAGCCGGAACGGCACGCCCTCGCGCACGGTCGGCCCGGGCGCCGGCGGTGCACTCTCCGAGACCGGGGAGGCGGAGCGGGCCAGCGTGAGCACCTGGGCGACGGCGAGCACCCGGCCCTGCTGGCTCATCGTGGCCCGCACGCTGCCGGTGGTCCCGGCGCGGTCGAGGACGGCGTCGACCGCCGTCTCCACGCCCGGCTCGACCCCGGCGAGCAGGTGGGCGGTGACCGCCCGCGGCGCGGCGCCGGTGCGGTCCGCGGCGGCGGCCATCAGGTGCCCGGCCACCAGGCCGCCCTGCACGTGCGTGAACGACCGCCAGGACGGGTCGAAGACGAGCGGCGACGCCTCGAGAGCGATGGCGGTCACGGGTCCCTCCCCCCATCCCGGTTGGACTCTCCAACCGGGACGGGAGGACCGTACACCCGTCGGTACGGATGTCAAACCGTCGTGTCGGCGTCCTCCAGCGCGAAGGAGCCGGTGACCACCTCGCCGGTGCGCCGGTGGGCGGTCATCACCGCGCCGGTCGAGGTGGTCGTCGAGCTGACCAGCTCCCAGGTGCGCGGCGCGGCGCCGCCCTCGAACAGCCGCTTGCCCGTGCCGAGGACCACCGGGAAGACGGTGGTGCGCAGCTCGTCGACCAGGTCCTCGGCCAGCAGCGTCCGCACCAGCCCGATCGAGCCGTGCACCTGCAGCTCACCGCCGTCGGCGGCCTTGAGCTCCCGGACGGCGGCCGGCACGTCGGCGCCGAGCAGCCGGGCGGTGGACCACTCCAGCGAGGTCAGCGTCCGCGACGCGACGTGCTTGGTCCTGGTCTGCAGCGCCTGGGCCACCGGGTCGCCGGTGGCGTCCACGTGCGGCCAGTGCGCGGCGAAGATCTCGTACGTCGTCCGGCCCAGCAGGAAGTCCTCGGCCGGGCGGAACCAGGCGTCCATCTGCTCCCCCATCGCCTCGTCGGCGAAGGGCACCAGCCAGCCGCCGTAGGGGAAGCCGCCGGACGGGTCCTCCTGGGGCCCGCCGGGGGCCTGGGCGACGCCGTCGAGGGTCAGGAACGTGGTGACGGTGAGCGGGCGCATCGGTCTCTCCTCCGGGGTGGTGCGGTCGCAGGTGCAGACGGCGGGCGGCGCCGGGACTCATCGGTCCGGGTGAGCCCCATCGCGCCCGCTCCAGCCGTGCACGACCGGTGTCGATGGGAGGACGTCACCCGTTCCGGACGAGGAGCACCCGATGGCCCGACAGCGCACCGACGCAGAGCAGCAGATCGCCGACCTGCTGCGGACGGCCCGCACGTCGCTGCACATGAGCGTGGCGTTCCTCAGCCGCCTGGACGGCACCACCCAGCACCTGGAGGTGGTCGACACCCGGGTGCCGCTGCTCGTGCGGGAGAAGGCGAAGGTCGCCCAGGACACCTCGTTCTGCCAGGCGATCCTCGACGGGAAGCTGCCCGCCGTCATCGACGACGTGACGCGCCACCCCCTGGCGATGTCCCTGCCCTCGGCGCGCATCCCCCGCATCCGCAGCTACGTGTCGACGCCGGTCACGCTCTCCGACGGCAGCCTCTACGGCACCTTCTGCGCCTTCGGCTTCACCTCGGACAAGGAGCTCACCCGCCGCGACGAGGCGCTGATGCAGGTCCTCGCGTCGGCGGCGTCGGTGATCATCGAGCCCGAGATCCGCGAGCAGCAGCGCCGCGACGACATCGACGGCCGGCTCGACCCGCTGGTCGCCGCGGGCGGCCCGAGCGTGGTCCTGCAGCCGATCGTCGACCTGGTCACCGGCGTCCGCGTCGGCGCCGAGGCGCTCAGCCGCTTCCCGCGCGAGTGGGCCAAGGGCCCCGACGTCGTCTTCGAGGAGGCGCACAGCGTCGGCCGCGGCTCCGAGGTGGAGCTGCTCGCCCTCCGGGGCGCGGCCGCCCACCTGGACCGGGTCGGCGGCTACGTGGCGATGAACGTGTCCCCGCAGACCCTGCTCACCCCGGAGTGCGCCGCGCTGCTGCGCGAGCTGCCGCTCGACCGCGTCCTGCTCGAGCTCTCCGAGCACGACCCGGTCGAGGACTACGACGCGCTCACCAGGGCGCTGGTGCCCTTCCGCGCGGCCGGCATGCGGCTGGCCATCGACGACGTCGGCGCCGGCTTCTCCTCCCTCCGGCACATCGTGGTGACCGGCCCCGACGTCATCAAGATGGACCGCAGCATCGTCAGCGGCCTGGACACCGACCCGGTGCTGTCGACGCTGGTCGGGTCGCTGGTGACCTTCGGCCACGGCTGCGGTGTGACGCTGGTGGCCGAGGGCATCGAGACGGCGGAGGAGGCCTCCCGGCTGCGCGACCTCGGCGTCGACCTCGGCCAGGGCTGGTACTACGGCCGCCCCGGCCCGCCGGAGGCGCTGTCCCCCGTGATGCCGCCGATGGCCCTGCCCGCCGCCTGACCCCCGGGCGCCGGCCGGCGCAGCAGGTGGTCGATCGACAGCGCCCGCGGCGGCACGTCCACCACCGGCCCGAGCTCCTCGGCGTACTCGGGGAAGTCGGCGATCGGGGCACCGCTGCACGAGCCCGAACGGCCGCCCGCCGGTCAGCGCCGGCAGCCCCTCGCCGGGGTCGGTGCCGTCGACGCTCGGGCCGAGGTCGGCCTCCAGCGCCTCGGGCGTCGTCTCGTGCGCCCACCAGCGGGCGACCAGCGCTTCCTCGAGCCAGCGGCCCAGCAGCGGCAGGTCCGCGCGGGTCAGCGGACGGAACGTGACCGGCTCCCCTACGCCAGGACCGGCCGCGCGCGCCACTCGAGCCCACCCGACGGGGGGAGGCGCCCTCGAGGACCGGCCCGGACGCGCCGATGCAGAGGAGGTCAGCAGCCACCCCGAGGAGCTCCGGTGCACGCACCCCGACGGCCGTCCGCGGCCGGGACCCCCGACCGGCCGGCCGGCCCCCGTGGCGCCCGGTCCGGTGCCACCGTGTCCGTGACGCCCACCGCCCTCGACGGCCTGGCCCGCGCCACCGTGCAGGCGACGGCGGCCCTCGTGCTCGTCTGCGACGGCGACGGGCGGGTCCTGCTCGCCAACCCCGCCCTCGAGCGCTTCACCGGCCGCCGCGCCGCCGAGCTGGTCGGCGTCCCCTTCTGGCAGGTGGTGACCCTCTCCGAGGAGGTCGAGCTGGCCCGCGCCGCGCTGGCGATGGTCCTGTCCGGCCGGCCGGCGATCCCCGGCGAGGTCGACTGGCGCACCGGCGACGGCCGGCAGCGCCGCGTCGAGCTGCAGACCAGCGTGCTGACCCGCGACGACGGCACCCCCTACGCCGTCGCCTTCATCGGCATCGACGTCACCGCACACCGCGAGCGGGAGGCGCAGGTGCGGCGGCAGGCGGTCACCGACCCGCTGACCGGTCTGGCCAACCGCAGCGCGCTGTTCGCCGTGCTCGCCGCCCGCCTGGACGTCGAGACCGGCGACGGGTGCAGCCTGGTCTTCTGCGACCTCGACGGCTTCAAGGCGGTCAACGACCGCTTCGGGCACGCGGCCGGCGACCGGCTGCTGGTCGCCGTCGCCCGGCGGCTGCGCGCGCTCGCCGGCCCGCACGACGTCGTCGCGCGCCTCGGCGGCGACGAGTTCGTCGTCGTCTCCCGCGGCCTCGACCCCGACGCGGCCGCCGACCGGGCGCGCCGGATCGAGGCCGCGGTGCAGGAGCCGTTCGACGTCGCCGACGGCGAGGTCCGGGTGGGCGTGAGCACCGGGACGGCGACCGGCGGGCCCGGCGACGACCCGGACAGCGTCATGAACCGCGCCGACATGGCCATGTACGGCGTGAAGAGCCTCCGCCGCGGCCGGCGCGACTGACTCCCCCGGCCGGGGACGGGCCGCCCGTGCCCGGCCGGGCCTAGGGTCCGCGGCGTGCCGACCGCGACCGCCGACGACGTCCTCGCGTACCGCGTCACCACCCAGCAGCTCGACCGCGTCGCCGGCACGTCCGCCGACACCGCCGTCCTCGACCTCGGCGTCCAGGACACCGGGCCCGACGGCGGGCTGTGGGCGCTGGCGATCCGCGGTGTCGTGCCGGACGACGGCGAGCTGGCCACCGCGTGGACGCTGCGCGGCGCCCCGCACCTGTACCGCCGCGCCGACCTGCCCGCCGTCGCCGCGGCCACCGCGCCCTTCTCCGAGGCCGACGCCGCCAAGCGGGTCTTCGACGCCGCGAAGCCGCTCAGGGCCGCGGGCATCCCGGTGCTCACCGCGCTGGACACCATCGCCGGGCGGATGCGGGAGATCGTCACCGCGCCGACGGTCAAGGGCGAGATGTCGCGGCGGCTGTCGGACGCGATGGAGGAGCCCTACAACCGCTACTGCCGCCCGTGCGACGCGGTGCACCTCTACGAGCAGCCGTTCCGCCTGGCCGCGCTGCGCGCCGGGCTGGAGCTGCAGCCGGGCACCTCGCCGCCGGTGCTGCAGCCGGTGCCCGGGTTCGCGCCCGCCGGCAGCGTCCCCGGCCGGCTCGACGTCGTCCGCGCGTACCTGCACCTGCTCGGCCCGGCCACCCCGCAGCACGTCGCCGGCTACCTCGACGGGGCGGTGAGGGACGTCAGGGCGCGCTGGCCCGAGGACGCCGTCGAGGTGGAGGTCGACGGGCAGCGGCGGTGGGTGCTGGCCGACGACGCCGGCCGGCTGGGCGCCGGCGCTCCCCGGGGGGTCCGCCTGCTCGGCCCGTTCGACCTCCTCCTGCAGGGCCGCGACCGCGAGACGCTGGTGCCCGACGCCGACCGCCGCAAGGCCATGTGGCCGGTGCTCGGCCGGCCCGGCGCGGTGCTCGCCGACGGCGCGCTCGCCGGGCTGTGGCGGCCGCGCAAGGCCGGCTCGTCGCTGACCGTCGCCGTCGAGCCGTGGGCGCCGTTCTCCCGCGCCGTCCGGGCCGCCGTGGAGGAGCAGGCCGAGCGGCTGGCCGCCTTCCGCGGCGTCCGCCTGAAGGCGGTCGAGGTCTCCTAGCGGCAGAAATGGCCATCTCTGCCATCCGGGCTCAGGCGGCGAGCAGGTCCTGCGCGTCGTCGCCGGCGGTCACGAGCTCGGCGTAGCGGCCGCCGCGGGCCACGAGCTCCGCGTGCGTGCCGGACTCCACCACCCGGCCGGCGTCGAGGACGACGATCCGGTCGGCGTGCCGCACGGTGGACAGCCGGTGCGCGATGGTGATCGTCGTCCGGCCGCGGCGGGCCTCGTCCAGCGCCGCCTGCACCGCCCGCTCGGTGGCGGTGTCCAGCGCGCTGGTGGCCTCGTCGAGCACCAGCACCCGCGGGTCGCGCAGCAGCGTGCGGGCGATCGCCAGCCGCTGCTTCTCCCCGCCGGAGAACCGGTGCCCGCGGGCGCCGACGACGGTGTCGTAGCCGTCGGGCAGCGCGGCGATCACGTCGTGCACCCGGGCGCGGCGGGCGGCGGCCTCGATCTCGGCGTCGGTGGCGCCGGGGCGGGCGTGCCGCAGGTTCTCCCGGACGGTGGCGTGCAGCAGGTAGGTCTCCTGCGAGACGACGCCGACCACCTGCGCGAGCGTGGCCAGCCGCAGGTCGCGCAGGTCGACGCCGTCGATGGTCACGCGGCCGGCGGTCGGGTCGGCCAGCCGGGCGACCAGCGAGGCCATCGTCGACTTGCCCGAGCCGGTCTCCCCCACCAGCGCCAGCGTGGTGCCCGCGGGGACGGCGACGTCGACGCCGCGCAGCGCCGGGCGGGCGCCGTCGGGGTAGGTGAAGTCCACGCCCTCCCAGCGGACCTCGCCGCGCACCGCCGCCGGGTCCAGCTCGACCGGGGACGCCGGGTCGTCGATCTCCACCGGCAGGTCCAGGTACTCGAAGACGCGGCTGAACAGCGCCATCGAGCTGGTGACCGAGACGCCGACGTCGAGCAGGCCCATGAGCGGGCGGAACAGCGTGCCCTGCAGTGCGGTGAAGGCGACGAGCGTGCCGATGGTCATGCCGCCCGAGGTCGCCGGCAGCCCGGCGAACAGGTAGATCAGCGCGGGGATGCCGGCGAACACGACGCTCATCGAGGCCATCCGCCAGCGTCCGGCCAGCTGTGAGCGGACCTCGAGGCCGACCAGGTCCTCCGACGTCGCGGCGAACCGGCGGGAGGCGGCCGGGCCCGCGCCGAGGGTCTTGCCCAGCAGCACGCCGCTGACCGACAGCCCCTCCTCGACCTGGCCGTGCAGGTCGGCGAGGTGCCGCTGCCGCTGCGCGGTGACCGCGCGGCGCATCCGCGCCACCTTGCGGGTCAGCGCGATCGCCGGCGGCAGCACCACCAGGGACAGCAGCGACAGCCGCCAGGACAGCGCCACCATCGCGACCACGGTGCCGACGACGGTGGTGGCGTTGGCCGCCAGCGACGTCGCCGTCGAGGTGACCACCGACTGCATGCCGCCGATGTCGTTGGTCAGCCGCGACTGCACCTCGCCGCCGCGGGTGCGGGTGAAGAAGCCGAGCGACTGACGCTGCAGGTGCGTGAACACCGCCGTCCGCAGGCCGTGCATGACCCGCTGGCCGACCGTCGTGGACAGCCAGGTCTGCACCACGCCGAGCACGGCGGTCACGCCGGTGACGGCGACCATGCCGGCGACCGCCCACACCAGCAGCCGCACGTCCTGGCGGGGCAGGGCCTCGTCGATGACCAGCCGGACGAGGAACGGCGTCGCCAGCGCGACGACCGAGGAGGCGACGATGAGCGCCACCACGGTCCCGACCTGCCAGCGGTAGGGGCGGAACAGCGCCGCGACCCGGCGCAGCGAGACCGGCGCGCGCTCCAGCTGCGCCCGGTCCGCGGGGTCGACGGTCCGCCCGGACCCGCCCCTCCCGCGACCACTCCCCGTCTCCTCGATGGTGACCACCTCCCGTGGTTGCTGAGGCTACCTCACGTTCCGGTAACCGCACCATCGCCGGTAGCATTCCCCCGTGGACGACGAGGGCGCCGAGCTGGGCGAGCTGGTGATGCGCGCCGCCCGCACCCAGCGCCGGCGCTGGCGGGACGTCCTGGCACCGTGGGCGCTGTCCCCCCACCAGGCCCGGGCCCTGCGCGTGGTGGTGCTGCAGGAGGGCGTGCGGCTGTCCGACCTGGCCGAGGCGCTGCACATCGCGCCCCGCTCGGCGACCGAGGTGGCCGACGCCCTGCAGGAGCGGGGGCTGCTGGAGCGCACGCCGGACCCGACCGACCGCCGCGCCGTGCTGCTGCGGGCGACCGCCGAGGGGCGCCGGGTGCAGGCGGAGGTGGACGCCGCCCGCCGGGCCGACACCCGCGAGCTGTTCGCCCGGCTGACCGCCGCCGAGCGCGCCGAGCTGAGCCGCCTGCTGCGCGCCGTCGCGGACTGAGCGGTCCACCGCTCGACGGACCCCGCGGGGCGACCGGCGGTGCCACGATCAGGCGCATGGGCGAGCCGGTGCGGGCCGAGGAACTGCGGGTCTCCGACGTCGAGCGGCGGATCGTGCAGGACCGGCTGCACCGGGCGGTCGGCGCCGGCCAGCTCGACCTGCACGAGTTCGACGAGCGGGTCACGGCGGCCTGGGCCGCCCGCACCCGAGGCGAGCTGGAGCGGATCACCCGCGACCTGCCCGTGCCGCCGCCCCCGCCGCGCCCGGCGCCGCGGCACCGGGTCTTCTCCGACACCGGCGGCGGCACGGCGATGCGGGTGCTCACCATCGTGTGGGCCGCCGCGGTCGCGGTGAACGTCGTCGTCTGGCTGCTGGTCTCCCTGGGCAGCGGCGACCCGGCCTACCCGTGGTTCATCTGGTTCGCCCCGTCCGGGGCGGTCCTCGCCGTCCTCTACGCCACCGGGATCGGCCGGCCCAGGAGATAGGGCTCGTCCGGCCCCGTCCGGAGGCTCGCCGCGAGCCTGCGAGTGGGGTGAGAGGGACGGGGTCCTTCATCGTTCCGAGCGGCGGCGCTGGCGGGTCTTGGCGCCGTACATCGCGCGGTCGGCCCGGGCGATGACCTCGTCCGGCGCGGCCCCGGGCCGGCCCACCGCCCAGCCGGCGCTGACGCCGACCACCACCGGGCCGGCCGCGGTGGGCACCGGAGCGCCGACCCGCTCGCGCACCCCGGCGGCGAGGTCGGCGAGCGCGGTCTCCTCGCAGCCGGGGCACAGGACCACGAACTCGTCCCCGCCGAACCGGGCGACGACCCCGTCGGGCCCGGCCTCCGCGGACAGCCGGGCGGCGACCTCGACCAGCACCGCGTCGCCGACGGCGTGCCCGTGCACGTCGTTGACCACCTTGAACCCGTCGAGGTCGCAGAACAGGACGCCGCAGTCGCGGCCGGCCGCCGGGTCCAGGCGGCGCGTCAGCTCCTCGAAGAGCGCGCCCCGGTTGAGGATCCCGGTCAGCCGGTCGGTGCGCGCCCACTCCGACAGCACCGCCTCCCGCCGCCGCTGGTCGGTCACGTCGATGCCCACGCACGCGACCGCGTAGGGGCGGCCGTCGGCGCCGGTGAGCACGTTGTTCTGCATCGAGATCAGGCGGCGGGTGCCGTCGGCGGTCAGCCAGTCGCCCTCCTGCGGGAACGCGCGGCCGGTGGCGACGGCCCGGGCGACGGCGTCCACCGCGAGGGCGCGGTGCTCCGGGACCACCCAGACGTCCACGAAGGAGCGTCCCACCAGCTCGTCGAGCGTGCGCCCGGTGAACCGCTGCAGCGCCGGGTTGGCCAGCAGGATGCGGCCCTCCCCGTCCACGACGCAGACGAGGGCGTCGGTGCCCTCCACGAACTCGTGCGCCAGCCGGCCGTCCACCCGGGCGCTACCGGACCCCGGAGGGCCGGTCCCCGCTGCTGCCGTGCACCCCGGGCCGCCTCCCTCCCCGCGCCGGCGGGACGAGACGCCCCGCGCAGGCGATCACAGCACGCCCGGACGACACCCGTCGATCGGTACGGTCCCGGACCGTCCGGTCCCGCCGGCTCACCGGACCACCCACAGGCCCTCGGCGCGGCCCTCGCACGTGCCGACGGCGACGGCCCCGGCGGCGGTGAGCCGCAGGTGGTCGAGATCGGCCCCCCGGGACAGAGCGGACCCGAGTCGGTCACCTCCCCCGTGGCCAGGTCGACCGTGACCAGCACGGGCACCAGGACGAGCAGCAGCCCGGCGGACAGCGGAGCGGCGCGCAGGCAGGGTCGGGCCACGCCCAGGACCGTCGCCACCGGGGCTGGCACCGGGCTCGGGTGCGACTCGGGGCGCGTCCCTTCCCGCCGAGATCCCTCAGCGCTAAGGTATCTGCCCATGGCAGCGGCGCGCCGGGTCCGGATCGGGATCGACACCGGAGGCACGTTCACCGACGTCGTCGCCGTCGACGAGGAGACGGGGCGGACGACGACGACCAAGACGCCGTCCACCCCGGCCGACCCCGCCGAGGGCTTCCTCGCCGGCGTCCGCAAGGTGCTCGGCCTCCTGGACCTGGACGGCTCCGCGGTCACCGCGGTCAGCCACGGGACCACGGTCGCCACCAACCAGCTGCTCGAGGGCAAGCTGGACCGGATCGGCTTCGTCACCACCGAGGGCTACGAGTCGGTGCTGGAGATCGCCCGCCAGTCGGTGCCCGACGGCTACGGCAACAGCTACTTCTGGGTCAAGCCGCCGCGGATCGTGCCGGCCGACCTCGTGCGCACCGTCCGCGGGCGGCTGGACCACACCGGCGCCGAGGTCCGCCCGTTCGACCGCGACGACGCCGTCGCCGCGGCCCGCTTCTTCCGCGCCGCCGGCATCACCACGATCGGCGTCTGCTTCCTGCACTCCTACGCGGACGACGCGCACGAGCGGGCGATGCTCGAGGTGCTGCGCGAGGAGCACCCGGACGCCGTCGTCAGCATCAGCTCGCAGGTGCTGCGCGAGTACCGCGAGTACGAGCGCTCGGTGACCACGCTGGTCGACGCCGCGGTGAAGCCGAAGGTCGGCGCCTACGTCACCAACATCCGCACCCGGCTGGACGAGATCGCCCCGGGCGTGCCGTTCTACGTGATGAAGAGCAACGGCGGCGTCCTGTCGGCGCAGGAGGTCGTGCACCAGCCGATCACCACGATGCTGTCCGGCCCGGCCGCCGGCGCCCTGGGCGCCGCGCTGATCGCCGGGGCCGCGGGCTTCGACCGGGTGCTCACCTGCGACGGCGGCGGCACCTCGACCGACGTCACCGTGGTCATCGACGGCGAGCCGGCGCTCACCACCGAGGGCTCGGTCGGCGACTACCCGTCGAAGATCCCGATGATCGACGTCGTCACGGTCGGCGCCGGCGGCGGCTCGATCGCCTGGCTCTCCCCCGAGGGCACGCTCAAGGTCGGGCCGAAGTCGGCCGGCGCGGATCCCGGGCCGATCTGCTACCCCGACGGCGGCGACCAGCCCACCGTCACCGACGCGCACGTCGTCCTGGGCCGGATCCCCCCGCACCTGCTCGGCGGCGAGATCCCGCTGTCGGTCGACGCCGCCCGCGAGGGGCTGCAGCAGCTCGGCGCGAAGCTCGACATGGACCTCGAGCGCACCGCCACCGGCATCCTCGAGATCTCCGCGTGGAACCAGGCCAACGCGCTGCGCCAGGTCACCGTGGCCAGGGGCCTCGACGTCCGGGACTTCACGCTCACCACGTTCGGCGGCTCGGGCTCGCTGCTGGCCTGCCGGCTGATGGACATCCTCTCCCTGCCCCGCACGCTGGTGCCGCCGAACCCGGGGAACGTCAGCGCCTTCGGGCTGCTCACCGTCGACGTCCGCAACGACTACGTGCAGACCGTGGTCTCCCGGCACCTCGACCTGGACCTGGAGCGGGTCCGGTCGGTCTACGCCGACCTGGAGGCGCAGGCGCGGACGGCGCTGGACGGCGAGGGCTTCGCCCGCGACCAGCAGCGCATGCAGCGGACCGCCGACCTGCGCTACGTGGGCCAGGCCTTCGAGGTGCGGGTGCCGGTGGCCGACGGCGAGCTCGACCGGGCGGCCGCCGAGGACGTCGCGCAGGCGTTCCACGCCGCGCACCGGCAGCTCTACGGCTACGACTTCGCGACCGACCCGCGGCAGGCCGTCGAGTGGGTGAACCTGCGGGTGAGCGGCATCGGGCCGATCCGCCGTCCGGACGTCGTCCGGCTGCCCGAGCGGGACGGCGGGACGGACCGGGCCGTCACGGGCTCCCGCCGGGTCTTCTTCGACGACTGGGTGGACACCCCGACCTACGACCGCACCCGGCTGGGCGCCGGCGACGTGGTCAGCGGCCCCGCGGTCATCGAGGAGTTCGGCTCCACCGTCCCGGTGCACCCCGGCTTCGCCGCGACCGTCGACGCCCACGGCAACCTGCTGCTCACGAAGGAGTCCTGATGACCCTGACGAACGGCAAGGTCGAGGCCGACCCGGTCCTCGTCGAGATCGTCGCCGGCACGCTGGCCGCGATCGAGAAGGAGGTCGAGACCTCCATCGGGCGCACCTCGCGGTCGCCGATGATCCGCGACGCGCACGACTTCCGCGCCGGCATCCACGACCGGCGGCTGCGCAAGCTCACCGGCCGCTCGTACTCGGCGCTCGTGCACCCGGTGGTGCGCGACTACCCGATCGAGACGATGAACGTCGGCGACGTCTTCTTCCACAACGACGTCTACCTGTCCGAGGGCGGGATCGGCCACCTGCCCGACCTGTGCGTGACCGTGCCGGTGTTCGCGGCGTCGCCGGAGACCGGGGAGCCCGAGGTGGTCGCCTTCATCCAGGCGTTCGGCCACCACGACGACATCGGCGGCGCGGTGCCCGGCTCGATGCCGTCGGCGGCGACCAGCGTGTACGAGGAGGGGCTGATGGTCCCCCCGATCAAGCTGTGGGACCGCGGCGTGCCGAACGAGTCGGCCCTGAAGATCATGACCCGCAACTCGCGGATGCCCGACTCGCTGGCCGCCGACCTCGACGCCGAGTGCTCCGCGTGCCTGGCCGGCGCCCGGCGCCTGGGCGAGCTGTTCGACCGCTACGGCGTGGCCGCCGTCGAGGCCTGCTTCGAGGCGATCCTGGCCAACTCCACCGAGGTGTACCGGCGGGAGATCCTGTCGCAGATCCCCGACGGCACCTACGTCTGGGAGGACTACGCCGAGCACGACGGCGTCGAGGAGCCCAAGCTCCACCGCCAGCGGATCACGCTGACGATGGACTCGACCCGCGAGACGCCGCTGGTCATCGACTTCACCGGCACCGGCCCGCAGGCCAAGGGCCCGATCAACCACTGCGGCGACTACGCCGACGGCAACTTCCTCAAGAAGTGGCTGGCGCCGATCCTGCGCAACCTCGCCGAGACGCCCGAGCGGATGGCCGAGCTCGACGTCAACGAGGGCGTCGTCCCGCTCATCGAGATGCGCTTTCCCGAGAAGGGCACGCTGCTCACGCCGGTCTTCCCGGCGCCCACCAACGCGCGGACGTTCGTGATCCTGCGGCTGCTCGGCGTCCTGGCCGGTGTGCTGGCCAAGGCCACCGGCGGCCGGATGCCCGCCGACCAGGAGACGATCCGCTACACCGGCGTCTACGGCACCGACCTCGACGGCAACCCCTACCTCATGCGCGAGGTGCTCGGCGGCGGCTCGGGGGGCCGCTGGTACGCCGACGGCGAGGACACCATCCACGTCGTCCCGGACTCGCGGAACCTGCCCACCGAGTTCACCGAGTCGCGCTTCCCGCTGCGGGTCGAGCGGCTGGGCCTGGCGCTGGACTCCGGCGGCCCGGGCCGGTACCGCGGCGGCTGCGGCTACGAGAAGCACATCCGGGTGCTGCGCGACGCGCACTTCATGTCGATCGCCGACCGCTCGATCCTGTCCTGCTGGGGCGTCAACGGCGGTCGCGCGGGCCGGCCGTTCCAGGTCACCGTCGACCCCGGCGGTCCCGACGAGCACGACGTCGACGCGCTGGCCGACGCCGAGCCGCTGCCGGCGGGCACGGTGGTGCGGATCCGCACCACCGGCGGCGGCGGGTGGGGCGACCCGCTGGACCGGCCGGTCGAGGAGGTCCTCCGCGACGTCGCCTGGCGCAAGGTGAGCGTCACCGGCGCCCGCGAGGACTACGGCGTGGTCGTGCTCGAGGACGGGTCGGCCGACGACGCCGCGACCGAGGCGCTGCGCGACGAGATGCGCGCCGCCCGCACCGGCGACGAGCCGTTCTTCGACCGCGGCCCGGGCTACGCCCTGCTCTCCGGCGGCGCGGCCTGCAACGAGTTCGACGTCCTGTAGGCGGCCCTCCGCGAGGTCGGCCGACGCGTCGGTCATCGTGGCCGAGGCGACCAGAGGCGCCGATGCCACGAGGGGGACGGAGAAGGCCATGACGAGCATCGAGACGTTGCGGGACTGCGCGGAGGGTCACCTCGACGCCTACACCGATCCAGCCGGTCGCAGCGCCTTCGTCACCTACGACTCGTGGTGGGACCGCTCCCCGGACCGCATCACGCCCGCCGAGGTCTTCATGGCCAACTGCCTCAGCCTGCGGCTGACCGCGCCAGACGTGGTGCCTCTCTTCGCGCGCGGTGACACGCCGGCCACCCGGCTGCTCGCGGCCCTGCAGCGCGTGCTCGACGAGGTGCCGGCTGAGGGCGGGGAGTCCTTCGAGGACCTCTCATCGATCGACGAGGCGCCGTTCACCTACTTCCGCGCTGCCTGCGCCGCGACGGATGCGACCGAGACGGAACCGAAGGTCCGGAACTGGACCGCAGTCACCGTCTCCAAGGTCCTCCACCGTCTCAGGCCCGCCCTCGTCCCCGTGGTCGACTCCGAGGTGAGCGCGTTCTACGGGGCCGGTCCGAACCGCCCGGTCCTCTACCGAGCCCTGCACTCCGACATCGACACCAACCGCGAGTGGTTGGCGGACCTGGCCGCCCGTCGGCGCACTCCCGACGGGCGCCCTCTCTCGTTGTTGCGGACCGCTGACATCGTCATCTGGCACCACCGCACGCACTCCTGCCCGAACAGCGCCTGAACCGTCGGGCGTGCACCGGCCACCCGCGGGCCGAGCCGGTCCGTTCGCGACTCGCGAGGGCCGTCCGACCGACTCGTGGCACGCTCGTGCTCTGCCCACGTCTGTGGGCAGAGCACGAGCAGCCGCGGACTAGGTGACGGGGTCGGTGCTGCCGGCCCCCGGCTTGGCGCTGTCGCCGGTCTGGCCCTCGTCGCCCTGCGTGGAGGTGTCCTCCTCGACGCCCTCCGGCCGGATCGGCGTCTCCTCCAGCACCTGCTCCTCGGCCTGCTCGCGGTCGGTGCCCGGCACCTCGGTCATGGTCGTCCTCCCTCGTCGTCGCGTGCCGGTCCCCTACCCCGCCGCCGCCCGGGCAGGCGCCGGTTCGCCGCCGGTGAACGGGGCGCGCAGGGCCGCGGCGGTGGCCTCGTCGGCGGGCAGGAACGCCTCGACCGACAGCTCGGCCGCGGTGAGGTCGACGGCGGTGCCGAAGGTGGTCACCGTGCTGAGGAAGGACAGCACCGTGTCGCCGGCGCGCAGCCGCAGCGGCACGGCGATGCCGTCCGGCGTCGAGCGGTCGGTGCCGCCGGGGAGCGCGGCCAGCTCGCGGTGCAGGTCGGCGAGCTGCGGATCGCCGGTCAGGTGCGCCTCGCGGCCCAGCCGGTGCAGGACGTGCGCCCGCCACTGCGGCAGGTTGGCGATCCGCGGCGCCAGCCCCTCCGGGTGCAGGCTCAGCCGCAGCACGTTGACCGGCGGCTCGAGCAGGTGCCCGGCGGCGCCGTCGAGCAGCGGCGCCACGCTTGCGTTCGCCGTGACCAGCTCCCACGACCGGTCGACCACCAGCGCCGGGAAGGGCTCGTAGGCGGCGAGCACCAGGTCCAGCGCCCGGGACACGGCGGCCATGTCGGGCGAGTCCAGGCCCCGGCGGCCGTAGGCGGGGGCGAAGCCCGCGGCCAGCAGCAGGTCGTTGCGCTCGCGCAGCGGCACCTCCAGTCGCTCGGCCAGCCGCAGCACCATCGCCCGGCTCGGCCGCGACCGGCCGGTCTCCAGGAAGCTCAGGTGCCGGGCGGAGACCCCGGCGTCGTTGGCCAGGTCCAGCTGGGACAGCCGGCGGCGCTGCCGCCAGCCGCGCAGCAGCTCCCCGACGTCCGGGCGCACCACGGTGGTCACGGCGCGGACGCTAGCGACGCCGGCGCCCCGCGTCGCCTACCCGCGAGGTAATCGACGCCCTTCCCCGCCGGCGGGAGCGTCTGCGCCATGACGAACACCGCCACCGCTCCTCCCCGCCCCTCCCTCGACCTGCTCCGCGTGGCGCTGCGCCTGGACGCCGTCGTCACCGGCGCCAACGGCCTGGCCTACCTGGCCGCCGCACCGCTGCTGTCCGGCCTGCTCGGCGTCCCCGCCGGGGCGCTGCGCGGGCTGGGCACCTTCCTCGCCGTCTTCGCCGCCGGGGTCGCGCTCGTCGCCGCCCGTCCCCGTGTCCCGCGGGGCGCCACGGAGGTCGTCGTCGGCGCCAACGCGCTGTGGGCCGCCGGCAGCGTCGCCGTCGTCGTCGCCGGCCGCTTCGACCTCACCGCCGCCGGGACGGTCTGGGTGCTGCTCCAGGCCGCCGTCGTCGCCGGGTTCGCCGCCCTGCAGCTCACCGCCCTCCACACCCGCTGATCCCACGAACAGGAGAGACCGCCATGACCGCCACGCCCGACCTCGCCGACCGCTACCTCGCCGCCTGGAACGAGACCGACCCCGCCGCCCGGCGGGCGCTGGTCGAGGCGCTGTTCACCGAGGACGTCACCTACACCGACCCGCTGGCCGACGTCGCCGGCCGCGACGGGCTGGACGCGACCATCGCCGCCGTCCAGGCGCAGTTCCCGGGCTCCGTCTTCCGGCTCGCCGGCCCGGCCGACGCCCACCACGGCCAGGTGCGTTTCACGTGGCACCTCGGCCCGGACGGCGCCGAGCCGCCGGTCACCGGGTTCGACGTCGCCGTCACCGACGGGGACGGCCGCATCCGCACCGTGCTCGGCTTCCTCGACCGGGTGCCCGCCTGAACGACGCCGCGATCATGGCGCCGTGACCACCGGGACCCCCCGGACGACGGTCACGGCGCCATGATCGCGGAAGGGGTCAGCGCCGCCGCTGCCACCAGCGGCGGCGCTGCGGCGTGGGCGGCGCCGCGGCGACCGGCGGCTCGGGCGCGGGCGGCGGGCGGTCGCGGCGCCAGCCCTCCACCAGCGCGTCGACGTCGGCCAGGCCCGGCACCGGCGACCAGCGGCTCTCCGCCGGCCGCCGCCAGAAGGCCTCGACCCGGGCGTTGTAGTCCTCGGCGACGGCGCGCACGGCGTCCTCCGCCGGCAGCGCGGCGACCCGCGCGGGCAGCTCGTCGCGCTCCCGGCGCAGCGCCAGGCCCGGCGGCAGCATGTCCGCGGGCGCCACGCCCTCGCGGCGGGCCTTGGCCACCGCCCAGTCGTAGGCGGTCTCGTTCGGGTCGAACGCCGGCAGCGGCTTGCCGGCGCCGCGCAGCCCGGTGAAGTCGCCGCGGTCCTGGGCCTGGCCGATCTGCCGCTCGACCCAGGTCTCGAACGACACCCCGGGCGGCTTCCGCTGGGTCACCCTCCCACCTCCGCCTCCATGCTCCGCCTCTGCCAGGCTGCCGTGCATGCGGACGACGGGCAGCCGGGAGGTCTACCGCAACCCGTGGATCCGGGTGCGCGAGGACACCGTCGAGCGGGTCGACGGCTCCACCGGCGTCTACTCCGTCGTCGAGAAGCCGGACTTCGCCATCGTCATCGCCGCCGAGCGGGACGGCTTCTGGCTGGTCGAGCAGTTCCGCCACCCGCTGGGCCGCCGGGCCTGGGAGTTCCCCCAGGGGACCTGGGCAGCGGGCACGGGCGGGACGCCCGAGGAGCTCGCCCGCGCCGAGCTGGCCGAGGAGACCGGGCTGCGGGCCGGCCGGCTGGAGCACCTCGGCCACGCGGACCTCGCGCCGGGGCTGTCCACGCAGGAGTTCGACGTCTGGCTGGCCACCGACCTCACGCCCGGCCCGACCGCCCGCGAGGTGACCGAGGCCGACATGGTGGCGGCATTCGTGCCCGAGGCCGAGCTGCGGGCGATGGTCCGCGACGGCCGGTTCACCGACGGCCCCTCGCTCGCCGCCTGGGCCCTGCTCCTGCTGAGGGCCTACCAGCGCGCCGGAGCCGACCCCGTCATGCGGCGCGGAGGGAGCGCAGCGCCGGGGTGACGCGGGCGAGCTCGTCGAGCATCGCCTTGCCGCCGGCCTCGAGCTCGGCGTTGGGCGCGAACTCGTCCTCGTCGTCGAGGAACTGCGCGAAGAAGGGCACCGAGATCGCCTCGGGGACGGTGTGCAGCCGCAGCGCGCCGAGCACCGGCTTGACCGCCGACGACGCCCGCAGGCCGGCCGAGACGCCGCCGTAGGTGACCAGCCCGGCCGCCTTGTCGGCCCACTCGACCGACAGGTAGTCCAGCGCGTTCTTGAGCGACGCCGGGAAGGAGTGGTTGTACTCCGGGGTCACGAAGACGAACGCGTCGGCGCGGGAGACCGTCGCGCTCCAGTCCCTCGTGTGCTGGTGGGTGTACTGCTGCAGGCGGGGGTGGTTCGGCTCGTCGAACACCGGCAGGCCCACCTCGGCGAGGTCGACCAGCTCGACGTCGAAGCCGCCGTGCTCCTGCACCAGGCGCTGCACCCAGCGGGCGACGGCGATGCCCCGGCGGCCGGGGCGGGTGCTGGCGGCGATGACCTGCAGGACGGGACGGGACACCGGGACCTCCGGGACGACGACGGGACAGGCTCGTTGAGCGACTCAACCGTTGCGGCGACCAACTGCTTCCGCCTCCGGAGGGTGACGAGCGCCGCACGGACCGCGCTGCTCCGGGAGGGGAGGATGGTCGCCCGAGTGCACCGGCCCGACGACGCGCGCGCGTGCCCACCCGAGCACCCGCGACCCGAACGGACCCGATGTCCTCCCCTGCCCCGCGCCCGTCCCGTCCCGCCTGGCTGACGTCGGCCCGCGTCGCCCGCACCGAGGTGCTGGCCGGTCTCGTCGTCGCGCTGGCGCTCATCCCGGAGGCGATCAGCTTCTCGGTGCTCGCCGGCGTCGATCCGCAGGTGGGCCTGTTCGCCTCGTTCACCATGGCCGTCGTCATCGCGTTCACCGGCGGCCGGCCGGCGATGATCAGCGCGGCCACCGGGGCGGTCGCCCTCGTCGTCGCCCCGCTCGTGCACGACCACGGCCTGCAGTACCTGCTCGCCGCCGTCGTCCTGGGCGGGGTGTTCCAGGTGCTGCTCGCGGTGGCGGGCGTGGCCCGGCTGATGCGCTTCGTGCCGCGCAGCGTGATGGTCGGCTTCGTCAACGCGCTGGCTGTCCTGATCTTCGCCGCGCAGGTGCCGCACCTGGTCGGCGTGCCGTGGCTGGTGTACCCGCTGGTCGCCGCCGGCCTGGCGGTGATCGTGCTGCTGCCGCGGCTGACCACGGCCGTCCCGGCGCCGCTGGTGGCGATCGTGCTGCTCACCGCGGTCACCGTGCTGGCCGGCTGGGACCTGCCCGACGTCGGCGACGAGGGTGCGCTGCCCGACAGCCTGCCCGGGTTCGCGCTGCCGGACGTGCCGCTGACCGGGGAGACGCTGCGGATCGTCGCGCCCTATGCGCTCGGCGTCGCCTTCGTCGGGCTCATGGAGTCGCTGATGACGGCGCGACTGGTCGACGACCTCACCGACACCCGCTCGGACAAGACCCGCGAGTCGTGGGGCCAGGGCGTGGCCAACGTCGTCACCGGCCTGTTCGGCGGGATGGGCGGCTGCGCGATGATCGGCCAGACGATGATCAACGTGCGCTCCGGCGCCCGCACCCGGCTGTCCACCTTCCTGGCCGGGGCCCTGCTGCTCGTGCTGGTGGTCGCCCTCGGCGACGTCGTCGCGGTGATCCCCATGGCCGCGCTCGTCGCCGTCATGGTCTTCGTCTCCGCGGCCACCTTCGACTGGCACAGCCTGCGCACGCTGCCGCGGATGCCGCGCAGCGAGACGGCGGTCATGCTCGCGACCGTGGCCGTCGTCCTCGCCACCTCCAACCTGGCCATCGGCGTGGGCGCCGGGGTGCTCGTGGCGTGCGTGCTGTTCGCCCGCCGGGTGGCCCACCTGGTGCGGGTCACCCCGGACACCGCGCCCGACGGCACCCGGGTGTACCGCGTCTCGGGCGCGCTGTTCTTCGCCTCCAGCAACGACCTGCTCGACCGGTTCGACGTGGCCGGCGACCCCGACCGCGTCGTCGTCGACCTCTCCGCCGCCTCGGTCTGGGACGCCTCCACCGTGGCCACCCTCGACGCGCTCACCCAGCGCTACGCCGCGCACGGCACGACGGTGGAGATCACCGGGCTGGACCCCCACTCGGCGGCCCGCTACGAGCGGCACTCGGGGCAGCTCACCGGGACGCACTGAGCCGGCGGCTGCCGTGACCCGATCGTGCCTGGACGGCGGCACCCGCGTCGTGCCTCCGGCCGGAGTCGTCGCGGAGGGTGGCGACCCACCCTGAACGGGTGAGTTCGCAGCTCAGGGGCCTGCGCCGGGGGCGCACACCCCCGACGCTGTCCCGGTGCCGCTCTCCGCTCCCGGTCTGCCGGACCTGCCGCCGGACCTCGCCGGGCCGGTCGCGGTGGAGCTGGCCCGGCCGGTGCGGGACCTCCCCGTCGCGTCCGCGCTGCCCGGCGGCTGCCGCTACGAGCCCAAGTGGGACGGCTACCGGCTGGTGGTGGTCCGCGGCCGCGCCGGCACCCGGCTGTGGTCCAAGCAGGGCCGCGACCTCACCGACCGCTTCCCCGACCTCGCCGCGGCCGCGCTCGCCCAGGTCCCGGCCGGGACGGTCCTCGACGGCGAGGTCGTCGTCTGGAACGGCGAGCGGCTGGACTTCGGGCTGCTGCAGCGCCGGATGGCGACCGCCCCCTCCCGGATGGCCGCCCTGGCCGCCGCGCACCCCGCCTCCTACGTGGCCTTCGACCTGCTCGCCGCGGGCGGCGCCGACCAGCGCCGCCGGCCGTTCCGCGTCCGCCGCGCCGCCCTCGAGGAGCTCGCGCGGCGGTGGGCGCCGCCCCTGCAGCTCTCGCCGGTCACCGCCGACCCGGAGGAGGCCCGCGGCTGGGCCGCGGACCTGCGCCCGCTCGGCGTCGAGGGCCTGGTCGCCAAGGGCGCGGCCACCCGGTACGCGGGCGGGCGCCGCGAGTGGCTCAAGGTCAAGTCCTGGGAGACGACGGAGGTGCTCGCCGGCGGCGTCATCGGGCCGGTCGACCGCCCCAGCCAGCTGGTCGCCGGCCGCTGGCGGGACGGCGAGCTGGTCGTCGTCGGCCGCACCGGGCCCCTCTCCCCCGCGCAGTCGGCGGAGCTCGCCGCCGTCCTCACCCCCGCCGGCGAGGACCACCCCTGGCCCGAGCGGATCGGCACCGGCCGGTTCGGCGGCGGGCGGCTGTCGGTGGCGCTCACCCGCGTGCAGCCGACGGCCGTCGTCGAGGTCAGCGCGGACGCCGCGCTCACCGCCGGGGTGTTCCGGCACCCGCTGCGCTTCGTCCGGGTCCGCCCCGACCTGCGCCCCGCGGACGTGCCGCCCGCGGACTAGGGCCGCTGCGGCACCCGGCCCAGCGAGACGAGGAACCGGCGCAGCAGGCAGGCCAGCTGCGCGAGCTCGTCCTCGGACAGACCGGCCAGCAGGCCGCGCTCGGTCTCCAGGTGGTCCGGCAGCGCCGCGTCCAGCGCCGCCCGCCCCGCGTCGGTGAGCGTGACGACGACGGCCCGCCCGTCGGCCTCGCTGCGGGTGCGGGTGATCAGCCCCTTCTCCTCCAGCCGGTCCAGCCGCTGGGTGATCGCCCCGGAGGTGACCAGCGCGGTGCGCATCAGCGCCGTCGGCGTGAGCTGGTAGGGCTCCCCGGCGCGCCGGAGCGCGGCGAGCACGTCGAAGGACGGCGCGTCGAGGCCGTGCCGGGCGAAGGTCGCGCGCTGGGCGAGGTGGACCTCCCGCTGCAGCTGGGTGATCCGGCCGATGACCCCCATCGGCGAGCAGTCGAGATCGGGACGCTCCCGGGCCCACTGCTCGAGGATGAGGTCGACCGCGTCCTCCACGCAGGTACCTCAGCAGTGAGAGAACGGCAGCGTCAAGCCACGCCGCGCCGCGCCGCGGGCTCCACCAGGCCGGAGGCCAGCCGGACGGTGAGCCCTGCCGGGCCGGCCACCAGGTCGACCGCGTCCCACAGCTTGCGGGCCAGCCACAGGCCCATGCCGCCGACGGCGAGGTCGTCGCCGTGCGCCGGCACGAAGCCCGCGAGCGGGTCGGCGAAGCCGGTGCCGGAGTCGGTGACCGTGACCACCAGGGTGTCGCGGTCGGCCCACACGCGGGCGGAGATCGGCCGCCGGCCGTGCCGGAAGGCGTTGGCCGCCACCTCGCTCACGCCCAGGTGGAGGTCCGCGCGCTGGTCCTCGTCGGGGACGACCTCGGCGAACACCCGCCGCAGCTCGCCGCGCAGACCGGCCAGCGCCGGCGCGCCGTCGACGGCGTACACGGGATCCCCGGCCTCGACCGGCTCTCGGACGGCGGCGAGGTCCTGCAGGCAGGCGACCGGGTCGCGGTACTCGGAGTTGCTCACCCGCATGCCGCCCATCCACAGCTCCGGGTGGGTGTGCCGCGCGTTCCGGAGGACCTCGGCCGGCGCCCGGTCCCGGTCGTAGACGCACATGCAGGACAGCGGCGTCCCCTGCACGAGCGCGTTCGACGCCGCCTCGTACCGGAGGATCTCCCGCCAGCGCCGCCGGACCGACCCGTACAGCGGTTCGGCGAGGATGCGCAGCCGGCCCGACCCGCGGGTGGCGGCGTGCTCGACGCGCTGCCGGATGACGGCGAAGGCGTCGGGCACGCGGGCGCCGACGAGGAAGATCCGGGGGTCGTCCTCGAGCTCGTCGGACCGCATGCCGAGCGCCCGGCGGACCGCCGCGACGGTCTCCGGCGGGCAGGCGAGGACCGACAGGTCCCCGGCAGCCAGGCCCTCGTCCAGGTAGGCGGCGGCCACGGCCACCGCCTCGTCGTGCCCGCGGACCAGCGCGGCGGTGTGGGCGAAGGCCGACCGGGACGGGGTGGTGGACGAGCCCTGCGCCGCCGCGCCGCTCGTCGGTGCCGACCGCGTGACGGCCGCTTCCGTCCCAGGTTCCACTGGCCCCTCGACCGTCTCCGGTCCGGAACTGCTCCGGCCCATCGCTCCCGATTGTGGGGCACGGTGCGGGGAGCCCGCTCGCGGGGTGCCCGGTACGGCCCCGTCCGGGTGGGCCGGCGGCACTACGGCGCGGGCGACGGGACGGCCGGGACCCCGGCGAGGGCGAGCACGCGGGCCGGCGCGGAGCCCTCCGCGGTGCGCACCTCGGGGACCGCGCGGCGCTGCTCGGCCAGCCGGATCAGCTCGAGCACCAGCCCGACGCCGGCGCTGGCCAGGTAGGGCACCTGCCGCAGGTCCAGCACCACCCGCGACCCGGCCGCGACGCCGTCGAGCGCCTGCAGCGCCTCGGCACGCAGGACCGGGGTGGCGGCCAGGTCGACGTCGCCGGCGAACTCGAGCCGCACGCCGCCGGAGCCCCCGGTGCCAGGGCCCCGGCGCACGGTCAGGCGGGCCGGCCCGGCGTCGGTGCGGGCGACGGCGCGCCGGGGCACCGGCTCCCCCGGCCCGGGGCCGGCCGGGACGAAGCGGAAGCGCACCGTGGTGCCCGCGCCCTCGGCGCCGCTGTCGTCGACCGAGCGGGCCACCTCGACGTCGTCGGCCAGCGCCGAGATCAGCTCCAGCCCCCGGCCGCGGTACCCGCGGTCGGCCGGCGCCGGGCGCCACACGCCCTCGTCCCGCACGCAGACGTCGACGCTGCCGTCGGCGGTGCGCTCGAGCCGGTACTCGCAGCGGCCCTCGCCGGCGGTGGTGGCGTAGGCGTGCTCGACGGCGTTGGCCAGCGCCTCGCCGAGGGCCAGCTGCAGGTCGTCGAGGCAGTCCCCGGCCACCCCGGCCGCCCGCGCCCAGGCGGTCACGGTGCGCCGCACGCCGCGCAGCCGGGACGGGTCGGCCGGCAGCACCTCGTGCAGCGGCGGCGGGACCAGCCGGGCGGCGATGACCGCGACGTCGTCGGGGAGCGCGTCGTCGTCGAGCACCTCGGCCAGCAGCGCGCGGGTCAGCCGGTACGGCTCGACGTCGGAGAGCCGGGCCGCGGCGTCGGCGACCCGTCGCAGGCCGGTGTCCAGCGGCTCCCGGCGGCGCTCGACCAGGCCGTCGGTGTAGAGCAGCAGCGTCGTCCCGGGGGTGATCGGGGTGCTGCCCTCGGCGTAGGGCCGCCGGCCCGGCGCGCCGAGGACCGCGCCCGCGCCCGCCTCGAGGAAGGTCGCCGCGCCGTCGGCCACCAGCAGCGGCGGCGGGTGGCCGGCGCGGGCCCACCGCACGGTGCCGGCGGCCCAGTCGAGCACCAGGCAGGCCGCCGTCGAGGCCAGGGCGCCGGGCAGCCGCGCGGCGAACCGGTCCAGCAGCTCCAGCGCCTCGGCCGGGGAGCTGCCCTGCAGCAGCGCCGTGGACAGCGCGCTGCGCAGCTGCCCCATGACGGCGGCGGCGGCCGGGCCCTGCCCGACGACGTCGCCGACGGCGATGGCCACCCGGCTCCGGCCCAGCTCGACGACGTCGTACCAGTCGCCGCCGGCCGAGGTGCCCACGGCGCCGGGGAGGTACTCCGCGGCCAGCGCCAGCCGCTCCAGCCGGGGCACCGCGGCGGGCAGCAGGCTGAGCTGGATCGTGGAGGAGATGTCCTGCTGGGCGCGGTAGAGCCGGGCCCGCTCCAGCGCCGAGGCGCACTGCTCGGCGACGGCGAGGAGCATGCCGCGCTCCACGGCCCGGAACCGCTGGGCCGCCGGCGCACCCACGCCGACGACACCGACGACGCGGCCGGCGACCAGCAGCGGCAGCGCGACCACCGCGCCCGGACCGCCGGGCACGGGTTCGACGCCGGGCGAGGCGGCGGTGTCCTCGATCCAGACCGCACGCCGCTCCGCGGCCGCCCGCGTGACCGCCAGCGACGCGCCGAGCGGGATCTCCGACCACTGCTGCGCGTCCTGGTCGCCGGCGTTGCTCCACAGCAGGTGCAGCGCCCGCCGGGCGTCGTCGATCTCGTAGACGCCCACGGCGCTGCCCCGGCCGGTCAGGGCCTCGACGTGCCGGGCCGCCGCCTCGGCGACCTCCACCGGCGTGGTGGCGGCCGACAGCTCGGCGGTGACGCGCTGCAGCAGCCCCAGCCGGCGGGCGGTGGCCCGCTCGTCGGCCAGCAGCAGCGCGTTGTCCAGGGCCAGCGCGGCCCGGGTGGCGATCTCCTCGGCCAGCGCGCGGTCGTCGTCGTGGAACGGCGGGGCGTCGTCGCGGCGGCCCATCGCCAGCACCGCGCGCACCCGGCCGCGGACGGTGAGCGGCACGACCAGCGCCGAGCGGAGGTCCAGCCGGACGCCCCCGTCCCCCGCCCCGGACAGGAGCGGCCGCAGCACCGGTCGCCCGGTCTCGAGCACCTCGCGGCCCAGCCCGCCGTGCGGCTCCAGCCCGGCGAGCGCCGCGCGGACGTCGCCGTCGACGCCGGCGCGCCCGGCGTAGCGCAGCCGCCCGTCGTCACCGACCACGCGGACGGTGCAGGCGTCGGCCAGCCGCCGGTCGACCAGCAGCCGCGCGAGCCCCGTCAGCTGCCGCTCGGTCTCGGTCTCGCGGTCCAGCGCGGTGCCGACCTCGGCGAGCAGGGTCTGCCGCTCGGTCTCCCGGTACCGGGCGTTGATGTCGGTGCAACTGCCCACCCAGCCGCCGGCGGTGCCCCCGATCGGCACGGCGCGCTCGAGCAGCCAGTGGTAGGCGCCGTCGGCGCGGCGGAGCCGGAACTCGACCTCCCAGCCCTCCCCGGCGGCGACCGCGGCGGCCACGGTGCCCGCGTAGCGCTGCGCGTCCTGCGGGTGCAGCCCCGACCGCCAGCCCTCGCCGAGCTCCTCCTCGACCGCACGGCCGGTGAAGGCGGTCCACCCCGCGTTGAGGAACTGCCGCCGGCCGTCGTCGCCCGCGACCCAGATCAGCGCCGGCGCGAGGTCGGCCATGGTCGTGAACCGCTCCTCCGCCTCCCGGCGGGCGCGGCCGAGCTGCAGGTGGGCGTCGACGCGGGCGAGCAGCTCCTGCGCGGAGAACGGCTTGACCAGGTAGTCGTCGGCCCCGGCGGCCAGGCCCTCGACGGCGGCCTCCTGGCCGGCGCGGGCGGAGAGCAGGACCACCGGCACGCGGGAGGTGCGGGCGTCGGCGCGCAGCGCGGCCAGCAGCTGCATGCCGTCCAGCCGCGGCATCATCACGTCGCTGACGATGAGGTCCGGCGGGTCGGCCAGGGCCGCCTCCAGCGCCGCCTGCCCGTCGCCGACCGCCCGGACCTCGTGCAGCGGCGCGAGCAGCCGCACGACGTAGTCGCGCATGTCGGCGTTGTCGTCGGCGACCAGGACCCGGCCGGCGCGGCCACCCTGCGCGCCGGGTGCCGCCGCGGGGGCGTCGTCGGACTCCCCCGGCAGCCAGCGCAGCGCCTCGGCGACGAACGGGGTGGCGCCGGGCGAGATCACCGGCGCCTCGGCCGTCGCGGGGGCGAGGCGGTCGGCGGGCAGGTGCGCGGTGCCCAGCGGCACGCGGACGGTGAAGGCGGTGCCGACGTCGGGGGTGCTCTCCGCCTCGATCGACCCGCCGTGCAGGCCGACCAGCTCGCGGACCATCGCGAGCCCGATGCCGCTGCCCTCCCCCGAGCGGCTGCGGGCGCCGGAGACGCGGGAGAACCGCTCGAACAGCCGGGGCAGCTCCGCGGCGGGGATGCCGGTGCCGGTGTCGGCGACGGTGAGGACGGCGGCACCGTCCTCCTCGCGCACCCGCACGGTGATGCCGCCCGCGAAGGTGAACTTCAGGGCGTTGGAGAGCAGGTTGAGGACGACCTTCTCCCACATGTCCCGGTCGACGTGCACCGGCTGCGACAGCGGCGGGGTGTCGACGGTGAGCCGCAGCCCGGCCCGGTCGACGGCGGAGCGGAAGACGCTGGCCAGCTCCGCGGTGGTCGCGGCGAGGTCGACCGGCTCGAACCGGGCGTCGATGCGGCCGGCCTGGATGCGGGAGAAGTCGAGCAGGGTGTTGACCAGCTTCTGCAGCCGCAGCGCGTTGCGCTCGACGACCTCGAGCTCCTCGGCGACCCGGGCGTCGGCCGTGACCACCGGGGAGGACCGCAGCTCCGCGACCGGCCCCATGATCAGCGTCAGCGGCGTGCGGAACTCGTGGCTGACGTTGCTGAAGAAGTCGGTCTTGGCGCGGTCCAGCTCGGCGAGGGCCTCCGCGCGGCGCCGCTCGGCCGCGTGGCTGCCCGCGTTGGCCAGGCCCGAGGCGATCTGGCCGGCGACCAGCTCGAGGAAGCCGGTGTAGGCCTCGTCCAGGACGCGGTGCGGGTTGAGGCCGACGACCAGGAAGCCGGCGATGCCGGCGGCGTCGGGCAGCGGGGAGGAGATCGGCACGGCCAGCGCCCGCTCCGGCGGGCGGTCCCAGGCGCCGGTCGGCAGGCCGGGGAGGCGGTCGAGGCGGTCGACGACGACCTGCTCGCCCGCGCGCAGCCGGGACAGCGGCCACACCGCGTCGTCCGCGAGCGTCCGCGGCGCCGCGGCCGAGCCCGGCCTCAGGCCGGTGGCGGTGCCCAGCCGGGCGGTGCCGTCCTCGTCGACCAGGTAGGTGGCGGAGAACGGCAGGTCGGCGTCGTTGCGGGCGAGCTGCTCGCCGACGGCGGCCAGCACGTCGGCCTCGGTGCGCGTCGCGGCCACCGCCGTCGCCAGGTCGCGCAGGCTGGCCATCCGCCGCTCGGCCAGCACCCGGTCGGTGTTCTCGGTGACGACGCAGAGCATCCCGGCCGTGCGGCCCTCGTCGTCGGCGACCGGGCTGTAGGAGAAGGTGTGGTAGGTCTCCTCCGGGTAGCCGCTGCGCTCGAGGAACAGCAGCAGGTCCTCGTCCCAGGTGGCGATCCCGGTCGCGAGGACCGACTCGATCCGGGGGCCGATGTCGTCCCAGATCTCCGCCCACATCTCGCGGGCCGGCCGGCCCAGCGCCCACGGGTGCTTCCCCTGCAGGGTGTCGCGCTGGTAGGCGTCGTTGTAGAAGGCGGTCAGCTCGGGGCCGTAGGCGGCCCACATGGAGAACCGGGACGTGAGGACGATCCGGACGAGGTTGCGCAGCGCCGACGGCCACCGCCCGGGCGGGCCGACGGGCGTGCCGGACCAGTCGCGGGCGGCCATCTCCCGGCCCACCTCGCCACCGCCGGAGAACAGCGAGGTGAGCGCGTCCTCGGTCACCGCGCCACCACGCAGGGCAGCCTAGGCGCTGCTCCCGGGACCCGCCGCGTCCCGCCCGGCCAGGGCGTCGAGGGCGGCGCGGTCCAGCCCCGTCGCGGCGGCGACCTCGGCCGGGTCGACGGCGCCGCAGTCCAGCCCGCGCAGCACCACGCCGGCCAGCGCGCGGGCGGTGGCCGGCTCGTCGAGCACCCCGCCGTCGACCCGCTCGACGTAGGCCGCCAGCCGCCCGCCCGCGGCCGGCAGGGCGCCGCGGAAGAAGGCGTAGGTGGCCGCGTACCGGGTGACCAGCTGCGCGGGGTGCAGGTCCCAGCCCTGGTAGAGGCCGCGCTCCAGCGCCCGGCGGACCAGCCCGGCGTGCACCCGCCAGCCGGCGTGCACCTGCTCGCGGGAGCCGACGGGGAGCACGTTGGTGGAGCCGTCGACCGCCCGCGCGCCGGTCCCGGCGACGGCGACCTGCATGAGCTGCTTGGCGAGGTCGAGCGCCGGGTGGTCGGAGGACTGGTGCGCCGCCGCGATGCCCAGTGCCGCGCTGTAGTCGTAGGTGCCGTGGTGCAGGCCGGTCAGCCGGGGGCCGGCGGCGTGCACCATCCGCGCGAGGGTCACCGCGCCGTCGGCGCCGAGCACCGCCTGCGGCGTCTCCACCTGCAGCTCGAGGTCGAGGGCGACGCCGTGCGCGGCCTCCAGCGCGTCGAGCACCGGCAGGAAGGCCCGCACCTGCTCGACGTCGGTCACCTTGGGGAGGGTGACGGTGGCCCGCGGAGCGCTGACGGCCCCGAGGAAGAGGTCGAGGGAGCGGACGCCGCGGCGGCGGGTCGGGCCCTCGAGCGACTTGGCCCGGATGCCCGTCGACGGCGGCGCGACCCCGGCGTCGAGGTCGCCGGCCACCGCCTCGGCCGCGCGCAGGACGTCGCCGTCCTCGGCGTCGGGACGGCCGCGGTAGCCGTCCTCGGCGTCGACCCGCAGGTCCTCGACCGGCTCGGCGGCGAGCTTGGCGCGCACCCGGGGCAGCACCTGCTCGAGCAGCGCCGGGTCGTGGCCGAGGTCGGGCAGGCCGTGCTCGTCGAGCGCGGACAGCGCCGCGGCACCCCAGTCGGCGGCCAGGCCGGGGACCACGGCGTCGGCGGGCACGTAGCAGGTGTGCACCGGCTGCCGGCCCGGCCGTTCCCCCGGGTACGCGGCCGCCCGGGCGGCGTCGACGGGTGCGAGCCGCCGGTCGAGTTCTCCGTAGACCCCCTCGTCCAGGGTCACGGCGCAGCTCGGATGAGTTCGGCCCTCGTGCAGGGGCCCGCCGCGAGCTCGCGAGTGGTGGGGGGCACGGGGGTCCTTCCTCAGTCGATGAGCTCGTAGGCGGGGAGGGTGAGGAAGTCGGGGAACTCGTCGGCCAGCGCGACCTGCTCGAACAGCCGGCGGGCGTCGTCGAGGCGGGGCAGCTCGCCGATGCCCTCGACCTCCTCGGCGACGACGCGGCGCACCAGCTCCTCCGTCACCGTCTCGCCGGTGTCGAGCTCCACCCCGGCGTGCACCCACTGCCACACCTGGGAGCGGCTGATCTCGGCGGTGGCGGCGTCCTCCATGAGGCCGTGGATGCCGACGGCGCCGTTGCCGCCGAGCCACGCGGCCAGGTAGCGGATCGCGATCTCGACGTTGGCCCGCAGGCCGGCCATCGTGCGGGCACCGGGGACCCCGGCGACGTCGAGCAGCTGCGCCGCGGTCACCGACACCTCGGGGCGCTGCCGGTCGAGCTGGTTGGGGCGGTCGCCGAGGACGGCGTCGAAGGCCTCGCGGCAGACCGGCACCAGGTCGGGGTGGGCCACCCAGGAGCCGTCGAAGCCGTCGCCGGCCTCCCGGGTCTTGTCCTCGCGGACCTTCGCCAGCGCCCGCTCGTTCGCCTCGGCGTCCTTGCGGCTGGGGATGGCCGCGGCCATGCCGCCGATCGCCATGGCGCCGCGGCGGTGGCAGGCGGCGACGAGCTGGTCGGTGTAGGCGCGCATCATCGGCGCGGTCATGGTGACGGCGGCGCGGTCGGGCAGCACGAAGTCCGGGCCGGCCTCGCGGAAGACCTTGATGACGCTGAACAGGTAGTCCCAGCGCCCGGCGTTGAGGCCGGTGGCGTGGCTGCCCAGCGCGTGCAGCATCTCCTCCATCTCGAACGCGGCCGGGATGGTCTCGATGAGCATGGTGGCGCGGATCGAGCCCGCGGGGAGGCCCAGCACCTGCTCGGCGTGGTCGAAGACCAGCCTCCACAGCCCCGCCTCGAGCCGGCCCTCCATCTTCGGGAGGTAGAAGTACGGCCCGCTGCCGCGGGACAGCTGCTCGGCGGCGTTGTGGAACAGGTACAGCCCGGCGTCGACCAGCGCGCCCACGGTCGGCTGCCCCTCGACCAGCAGGTGCCGCTCGGGCAGGTGCCAGCCGCGCGGGCGCGGCACGATCGTGGGCAGGTCGCCGTCCTCGCGCAGCCGGTACTCCCGGCCCTCCGGCGTGGTGAACGCGAGCTGCCGGCGGACGGCGTCGCGGAGCACCAGCTGCCCGGTGACGACGTTGCGCCAGTGCGGGGTGTTGGCGTCCTCGAGGTCGGCGAGCCACACGTCGGCGCCGCAGTTGAGCGCGTTGACCGCCATCTTCGGCTCGGTCGGGCCGGTGATCTCCACGCGGCGGTCGACCAGGCCGGGCGGCGGCGGGGGCACCTGCCAGTCGCCGTCGCGGATCTCCGCGGTCTCGGGGCGGAAGTCCGCCCACCGGGCCGCGGCGATCTCGGCGCGGCGGGTGGCGCGGGCGGCGAGCAGGGCGTCGCGCTGCGGGCCGAACCGGCGCTGCAGGTCGGCGACGAACTCCAGCGCGTCGGGGGTCAGCACCTCCCCGGACCGCTCGACGTCGGGGCCCTCCACGCGCACGTCACTCACCGCTGGTCCCCTCTGCCGGCCGGGATGGGCTGCCATCCTGTCACCGTGTCCCGCCTCGACGAGTTCAACAGCGAGCCCGCCGACGCCGCCGTCGAGCAGCTGCGCGGCTGCAACGCCGCGCCGCGCTTCGCCGCCGAGCTGGTCGCCGGCCGCCCGTTCCCCGACGCCGACACCCTCGTCCGCCGGGCCGGGGAGGTGGCGCGGGCGCTGCCGTGGGACGAGGTGCAGCTGGCGCTGGCCGCGCACCCGCGGATCGGCGACCGGGTGCAGGGCTCCTCGGCCGAGGCGCAGGCCTCCCGCCGGGAGCAGGGCTCGATGGGCGGGGCCGACGACGGCACCCGCGCCGCGATCGTCGAGGGCAACCGCGCGTACGAGGAGCGGTTCGGGCACGTCTACCTGATCCGCGCGGCCGGGCGCTCCCCGGAGGAGATGCTCGCCGAGCTGCGCCGCCGGCTGGGCAACGCCGAGGACGCCGAGCGGGCCGAGGTGGTCGAGCAGCTGGCGCAGATCAGCGAGCTGCGGGTGCGCGGGCTGGTCTCGTGAGCGTCTCCACCCACGTGCTCGACGCCGTCGCCGGGCGGCCGGCCGCCGGGATCGCCGTCCGGCTGTTCGCGGGCGAGGACCTGCTCGCCGAGGGCACCACCGACGCCGACGGCCGCTGCCGGCTCACCGAGGACGCCACCGTCGCCGGCCCGCACCGGCTGGTGTTCGCCACCGGCCCCTGGTTCGCCGGGCGCGGGGTGGACGCCTTCTGGCCGGAGGTGACGCTGACCTTCGCCGTCACCGCGCCCGCCGAGCACCACCACGTGCCGCTGCTGCTCTCGCCGTTCGCCTACTCGACGTACCGGGGCAGCTGAGGCGCGCCGGTTCCACGTGCAACACCGGCGCAACGGCTGTGCGGCAGGCTGCGCGCATGGCGATCGTGCTCGGACCCAACCAGTACGGGAAGGCGGAGGTCCGCGTGGTCGCGGTCGACCGCAGCTCCCCCCGGCACGACCTCGTCGACCTGAACGTGAGCACCAGCCTGCGCGGGGACTTCACCGCCGCGCACACGCACGGCGACAACGCGCACGTGCTGACCACCGACGCGCAGAAGAACACCGTGTTCGCCTTCGCCCGCGACGGCGTCGGCTCGCCGGAGGCGTTCGGCCTGCGGCTGGCCCGCCACCTCGCCGGGTCCTACGACTGGATCACCGGCGCCCGGGTGGCCGTGGAGTCCTACGGCTGGGAGCGGATCGCCGTCGGCGGGCAGCCGCACGACCACGCGTTCCGCCGGCCCGGTGGGGAAGTGCGGACGGCGGTGGTCACCGTGGCCGGGGACGACGTGCACGTGCTCGCCGGCCTGACCGACCTCGTCGTCCTCAAGACCACCGGCTCGGAGTTCTGGGGCTTCCCGCGCGACCGGTACACGACGCTGGCCGAGACCCGCGACCGCATCCTCGCCACCGCGGTGACCGCGCGCTGGCGCTACCTCTCGGCCGACCTCGACTGGGACGCCGCGTTCGCCGGCGTCCGGACGACCCTGCTCGAGACGTTCGCCGCCACCCACTCCCTCGCGCTGCAGCAGACGCTCTACGCGATGGGCGAGGCGGTGCTCGCGCGCTTCCCCGACGTCGCCGAGGTCCGGATGTCGATGCCGAACCGGCACCACTTCCTGCAGGACCTCTCGGCGTACGGCCTGGACAACACCCCCGGCACCGGCTCCCCCGTCGTCTACCACGCCGACGACCGGCCCTACGGGCTCATCGAGGGCGCCGTCCTCCGCGACGACGTCCCGCCCGCCGAGGTCGCGTGGCTGGGCACGCCGGGCTTCTGCTGAGGTGGGCCCCGTGAGCGACGAGCGCGAGGTCCTGACCTACGAGCTGTTCGGCACCGCGGCGCGGGAGCTGGCCCAGCAGGTCGCCGACGACGGCTTCGAGCCCGACCTGATCCTGTCGATCGCCCGCGGCGGCCTGTTCCTCGGCGGGGCGCTGGGCTACGCGCTCGACGTCAAGAACCTGTTCGTGATGAACGTGGAGTTCTACACCGGCGTCGACGAGCGGCTGGACCTGCCGGTGGTGCTCCCGCCGACGCTGGACGCCGTCGACCTCACGGGGGCTGACGTGCTGGTGGCCGACGACGTCGCCGACACCGGCAAGACGCTGGAGCTGGTCCGCGACTTCTGCGCGGGCTACGTCTCCGACGTGCGGACGGCGGTCGTCTACGAGAAGCCGCGCTCGGTGGTCAGCTGCGACTACGTGTGGAAGCGCACCGACCGCTGGATCGACTTCCCGTGGTCGTCGCTGCCGCCGGTGCGCACGCGCAGCGACCGTCCCGCCCACTGATGCACGTCGAGCTCGAACCGCTCACCCCGGAGAACGTGCGGGCGGTGTGCGAGCTGCGCGTCGCGCCCGGCCAGGAGTCCTTCGTCGCGCCCAACGCCGTCTCGATCGCCGAGGCGTACGTGTACCCGCAGGCCTGGTGCCGCGCGGTCCGCGCGGACGGACGGCTCGTGGGTTTCGTGATGCTGTGGGACTCCGCCGAGGAGCTCGGGCACATGCTGTGGCGGCTCATGGTCGACGCCGGCGCCCAGGGGCGCGGGATCGGCCGGGAGGTGGTCGGGCAGGTGGCCGCGTACGTACGGGCGCAGGGCGTGCCGGAGCTGCGCGTGAGCGTCGTCGACGGAGAGGGCGGCCCGGAGCCCTTCTACCGCTCGCTCGGCTTCGTCCGCACCGGCGAGATGGCCGACGACGAGCCGGTCCTGGCACTGGCGCTCTGACGAGCCCGGCGGTCAGCGGCGGGTGGAGACGGTGACGGTGAACCGGCGGTCGTGCGCGGCCGCGCGGGTCGGGCCGACCAGCCGCCGCAGCGCCGCCCGGTGCGGCAGCCGGTTGTTGTAGACCGTCCACAGCTCCCCGCCGGGCCGCAGCACCCGCGCCGCGGCGGCGAACAGCCGGTCGGCGGCGGCGGTGACGACGGCGGCGCCGAGGTGGAACGGCGGGTTGCAGACGACGAGGTCCACGCTCGCGTCGGGCACGGTCGCGGCGGCGTCGTCGCGCAGGACGGGCACCCCCTCCAGCCCGGCGCGGGCGAGCGTGGCCCGCGCGGAGGCGACCGCGGCGGCCGACTGGTCGGTGGCGGTGACCGCCAGGTCCGGCCGGGAGCGGGCGAGGACGGCGGCCAGTACGCCGGTGCCGCAGCCGAGGTCGAGGGCGGTGCGCGCGTCCGGGGCGGCGCCCTCGAGCGCGGCGAGCAGCAGCCGGGTGCCCTCGTCGACCCGGGCGCCGGCGAACGCGGCGCCGTGCGCGCAGACGTCGAGGTCCAAGGCGTCGTCGTGCCGGCAGCGGGGGAAGGACGGCGCGACGCCGGGCCGCGGCCCGCGGGCGACCAGCACTCGCGACTTCTGCCGGGCGAGGGTGGCCGAGACCTCGCCGAACCCGGTGCGCAGCACGTCGTTCATGCCGAGGGTCATGTGCTTGACCCGCCCGCCGACCAGCACGGTGACGTCCGGGGCGGCGGCCGCCGCGGCGAGCTCGGTCAGCTCGCGCAGCGCGTCGAGGGCCTTGGGCGCGCGGGCCAGCACGAGCGTCGCGCCGTCGAACAGGGCGGCGTCGAGGTCCCCGGTCCGGTAGGTGCCGGCCAGCCCGGTGCGCCCGGCGTTCCGGGCCAGCGCCCGCTCGCCGACCAGCAGGTCCTGGGTCACCCGCACGTCGCGCGCCCCGGCCGCTACCGCGCCGAGGGTGAGGGCGCCGTACGCGTCGTCGACGACGACCACCCGCTGCCCGGGCAGGTCCTCCGCGGTGTCGAGCAGCAGCCGGTCGGTGGCGTCGACGGCGACCAGGTCGGGCGCCTCGACGTCGGGCTCCCGCCGCAGCTGCGCCAGGACCTCGTCGGCAGAAATGGCCATTTCTGCCGCTCGTCAGGACACCGGTGTGGCGGCGACGAAGGAGGCGACCACCCGGCCCAGCTCCGGGCCGACGTCCTCCTGGAGGAAGTGCCCGCCGCCGCGCAGGGTGGTGTGCGGCATGCCCTGGGCGCCGGGCACCAGCCGCCGGAAGACGCGGTCGCCGCCGCCGGTGATCGGGTCGGAGTCGGAGAACGCGGTGAGCAGCGGCTTCTCCCAGCGGGTGAGGACCTCCCACGCGGCCCGGTTGGCGGCCGCGGCGGGGTCGTCGGGCGCCGTCGGCACCAGGCTCGGGAAGACCCGGGCGCCGGCCTTGGACGCCTCGTCGGGGAACGGCGCGTCGTAGGCGGCGACCACCTCGGGCGGCAGGTCGGTGACCGTGCCGTTGGCGACGACCCGGCCGACGTCGAAGGCCCGCGCGGTGGCGGCGAACCGCTGCCAGGCGAGGAACGCCTCGCTCATCGGGGCGTCGCCGGTGGGCAGGCCGGTGTTGGCGACGACGAGCCGGGCGAACCGGTCGGGGTGCTCGGCCGCCAGGCGCAGGCCGATCAGCCCGCCCCAGTCCTGCCCGACGAGCGTGACGCCGACGAGGCCGAGGCCCTCGAACAGCGTCTGCCGCATCCACTCGACGTGCGCCGCGTAGCTGTAGGCGCCCGGGTCGGTGGGCTTGTCCGAGCGGCCGAAGCCGACCAGGTCGGGGGCGACCACGCGCAGGCCGGCGGCGGTGAGCTCCGGGATCACGTGCCGCCAGAGGAAGGACCAGGACGGCTCGCCGTGCAGCAGGACGACGACCTCGCCCGAGGCCGGGCCGACGTCGACCACCGCGACCCGCAGCGGCGTGCCGTCCCCGCCGTCGAAGGTGACGTACGTGGGCGGGTACGGGAAGTCCGGCAGCGCGGCGAACCGCTCCTCCGGCGTGCGGACGACGTCCATGGGACCCCCTGGGGCGAAGGAAGCTCGGCGCACGTCCCGGCGCCCAGGACGTGCGTAGAGCTTCCTATGCCTGGGACCCCAGACGCCGGGGAGGCCGACCGGGCAGCCTCCGCCGGTCGCGTGCACCGGGCAGTCCCCGTTCGGCACCGCGCCACCCCGGCGGGGCGGCGTCGTCGGGACGGCGGCAGGATCACCCGCGGACCCGGATCGACGACGCAGGGAGCGACCGTGACCGTCACCGCCCGCGAGTGGCACCTGGCCGCCCGCCCCCACGGCGAGCCCACACCCGACGACTTCCGGCTGGTCGAGGTCGAGCACCCGGACCCGGCCGAGGGCCAGGTGGTGGTGCGGATGGTCGCCATGTCGGTCGACCCCTACATGCGCGGGCGGATGCGGCTGGGCCCCTCGTACGCGGCGCCGTGGGAGGTCGGCGAGGTGATGAAGGGCGGCGCCGTCGGCCGCGTCGTCGAGTCCCGCTCCCCCGACGTGCCCGAGGGCGCGCTCGTGCTCACCGACGCCGCCTGGCGCGACGTCGCCGTCCTCGACGCCCGCCACGTCCGGCAGCTGCCGGCGACCGAGGACCTGCCGCTCACCTACTCGCTCGGCGTCCTCGGCATGCCGGGGCTGACCGCCTGGGCCGGGCTGTTCCGGGTGGCCGCCTTCCGCGAGGGCGACGCCGTGTTCGTCTCCGGCGCGGCCGGGGCGGTGGGCAGCGCGGTCGGCCAGTTCGCGAGGCTGCGCGGCGCCTCGGCGGTGGTCGGCAGCGCGGGCAGCCCGGACAAGGTGGCCTGGCTGCGCGAGATCGGCTTCACCGCCGCCTTCGACTACCACGACGGCCGGGTCAGGGACCTGCTCGCGGAGGCCGCGCCCGACGGCATCGACGTCTACTTCGACAACGTCGGCGGCGAGCACCTCGACGCCGCGCTCGGCGCGCTGCACGTGCACGGCCGGGTGGCGATCTGCGGCGCCATCTCCGGCTACAACGCCACCGAGTCGGTGCCCGGGCCGAAGAACTTCAGCTCGCTGATGATCGCCAAGCGGCTCGCGGTCACCGGGCTGCTCGTCGGCGACCACACCGACCTGCACGGCGAGTTCACCGAGACGGTGTCCGGCTGGATCCGGTCGGGGCAGCTCGCCGTCCGCGAGACCGTCTACGAGGGACTGGAGAACGCCGTCCCCGCCTTCCTCGACCTCCTCAAGGGGGCCAACACCGGCAAGATGGTCGTCCGGCTGGCGCCCGACCCGGATTGAGGCGGCACGGCACCGGGAAGGGGCCGGGGATGTGGCTGCTCCTCACCCGCCGACTGCGGGTCTGGTTCATCGTGACCGTCCTCGTCCCGCTGGGCACCGGGCTGCTCCGGCGCGCCGGGCTCGCCCTCGAGCGGCGGACCGGGCCGACCCAGCTCAGCCGCGGGCTGCTGCGGGCCGGTGACCTCGGCGACCGCGCGCGGGCGCGGCTGCGCGGCGGTGGCCGACGGCGCCGGTGACCACCGCGGCCCGGGTCCCGGCCCTCGACCACACCCCGGCGACCGCGCCCACCCGCGCGGTCGCCGTCTTCGCGCACGGCGGCACGGTGAGCAGCGTCGAGCCGCCGCGGGAGCGGGCGCTGTCGCTGGTGCGGATGCGGGCGATCCAGGAGGCGGTGTCCGGCGCCGCGGGCGGGCGGGGCGTCGAGACCTACCTGGTCCGCTACCGCGTGGCGGGCTGGAACGGGGCCGCCGCCGACGCGCACGCCGACGTCCGCTGGGCGCTGGACCGCGTGCGCGAGCGGCACGGCGACGTCCCGGTGGTGCTGGTCGGGCACTCGATGGGCGGCCGGGCGGTGCTGCGCGCGGGCGACGACCCGTCGGTCACCGCGGTCTGCGGGCTCGCGCCGTGGACGCCGCCGGGCGAGCCGGTCGGCCACCTGCGCGGCCGCACCGTCGTCCTCGCCCACGGCCGCGGCGACCGCTGGGTGCCGGCGCGGCTGTCGGCGGACTTCGCCGTGCGCGCGCACCGGGCCGGGGCGCGGGTCGCGCGGTTCACCCTGCCCGGCGGGCACGGCATGGTGCGCCGGGTCGGCCGGTGGCACGCGCTGGTCCGCGACGTCGTCCTGGCCGGGGCGGGGCTGGCCCCGTGGCGTGCCGACCTGGGGGACGCTCTGGGCGCCCCGGACGGGGAGGGGCTCGCCGTCCCGCTGTGAGGCGGGGACCGAGGACAGGGAGCGCGCGTGGAGGAAGTGCTCGCCGACGTCGTCGGCGTCATGGTCACCGTCGTCGAGGCGTGCGGGGCCGTGGTCATCTTCGCCGGCGCGCTGTGGGCCTTCGCCCGTTTCCTGTGGGTGGGGCTGCGCCGCGGCGGGACGTCGGCCTTCGTGCCGGTCCGGCTCACCCTGGGCCGGTTCCTCGCGCTGGGCCTGGAGTTCCAGCTGGCCAGCGACGTGCTGCGGACGGCGGTCGCGCCGAGCTTCCGCGAGCTGGGCCAGCTGGCCGCGGTCGCGGCGATCCGCACGGCGCTGAACTACTTCCTGTCCAAGGAGATCGCCGAGGAGCGGCGGCAGGTCGCCGAGGAGACCGGCGCGCCCGCGCCCGACCCGGCGTCGGCCGAGCACCGCGGGCGCGGGGTGTGACCTCGCTCGGCCCCGCCCCCGGGCTGCTCGCCCTCGCCGTCAGCGGGCTCGCCCTGGTCGCCGGGGCGGTGACCCTCGCGAGCACCCGGCGGCCCCGGCTCGCCCTGGCGGTGTTCCTGGACCTCCTGCTCGCGGCCGGGCTGCTGCGCCTGGCCGTCGAGCCGACCTGGTCGTCGGTGGGCACCGCGGCCGCCGTCGTGGCGCTGCGCCGGGTGATCGGCGCGGGCCTGCGGGCGGGCGGCCGGGCGCTGTCCCCGCCGGTCGTGTCACGGCCCGGCCCGGACCGCTGACCTCCGCGCCCGTGACTGCCGGGTCGGCCTCGCGCCGCGCACGGATCGGGTCCCCGGCCGCCGGGTGAGCCCGCGGCGGGCGCGGCCGCGGCCGGCGGCGCTCCCCCGGACTCCCGCCGCACGCTGCCCCCGCACTGCCCGGCCTTCTGCGCCGTGCTCACCGCCCACCACACCGGCGCGAGCCGGCCGTGACCGGCGCCTCGCCCCGGCTGGCCGGGGAGCTCGACGGGCCGGCCGCGATCGTCGAGTCGCACCTCTCCTCCGAGGAGCGCCGGATCGCGGCCGCCCTCGACCGGCTGCCGGGCACCGCCGCCGGCCTGCTCGGGGCCGGGGTCGGCCTCCCGCGCGCGGACGGCGGACCCGGTCGTCAGGAGAACAGCGCGCTGTAGCCGTTGAGCGCGGGCTGGCCGCCGAGGTGGGCGTAGAGCACCGTGGACGACGGGTCGATCTCGCGGCGGCCGACCAGGTCGAGCACCGCGGCCATCGACTTCCCCTCGTACACCGGGTCGGTGACCATGCCCTCGGTGCGGGCGGCGGTCTCCATCGCGCGGATCGTCGCCTGGTCGGGGATGCCGTACACGCCGCCGTGGAAGCGCTCGTCGAGCTCCACGTCATCGAGGGTCAGCTCCCGCTGCACGCCGATGGCGCGCGCGGTCCGCTGGGCGATGCGCAGCACCTGGTCGCGGGTCTCGGCGGGCTTGGCGGAGGCGTCGACGCCGAGCACCCGCCGCGGCCGGCCGCCCTGCTCCTCGAGCAGCGCGAACCCGGCGACCATCCCGGCCTGCGTGGACCCGGTGACCGAGCAGACGACGACGGTGTCGAAGGAGACGCCGAGCTCGGCCTCCTGCTGCGCCACCTCCAGCGCCCAGTTGGCGAAGCCGTGCCCGCCGAGCGGGTGGTCGCTGGCCCCGGCCGGGATGGCGTACGGCTTGCCGCCGCGCGCCTCGATCTCGGCGAGCGCGGCCTCCCAGCTCTCCTTGAACCCGATGCCGAAGCCGGCCCTGACCAGCCGCACGTCGGCGCCGGCGAGCCGGCTGACCAGGATGTTGCCGACCTTGTCGTAGACGGCGTCGGGCCAGTCCACCCAGCTCTCCTGCACGAGCACGCAGGACAGCCCCACGTGGGCGGCGACGGCGGCCACCTGGCGGGTGTGGTTGCTCTGCACGCCGCCGATGGAGACGAGGGTGTCGCAGCCCTGGGCGAGCGCGTCGGCGACCAGGTACTCCAGCTTGCGGGTCTTGTTGCCGCCGTAGGCGATGCCGGAGTTGCAGTCCTCCCGCTTGGCCCACACCGCGGCGCCGCCGAGGTGCGCGGTGAGCCGGTCCAGCCGGTGCACCGGCGAGGAGCCGAACAGCAGCGGGGTGCGGGGGAAGTCAGCGAGGCTCGTCATCGGTCTCCTCCAGTTCGGACAGCAGCGCGGTCCAGATCTCGGTCGTGGTGGCGACGGCGGCGTCGGCGTCGGCGGCCGCCCAGGCGGCGATCAGGCGGTCGTGCAGGGCGACGGACCCGCGGCCGTGCGCCGCGGCGAACCGGGCCCGCTCCAGGCGGCGGATGGCGGGGGTGAGCCGCTCGACGGTCGCGGTCAGCGCGGTGTTGCCGGCCCGGTCGAGCAGCACGCCGTGCAGCTCGTCGTCGGCGGCGAGCGCCGCGTCGAGGTCGCCGGCGTCCACGGCGGCGGCGAAGCGCTCGTTGGCCGCGCGCATCGCGGCGACGTCGTCGCCGGTCACCCGGCCGGTGGCCTCCCGGGCGGCGAGCTCGTGCATCGCCCGGACGACGACGGCGGCGTCGCGCACCTGCCGGGGCCGCAGCGGGGTGACCCGCGTGTGGCTCTGCGGCTTGGCCTCGACGAGTCCCTCGTCGACCAGCTTGGCCAGCGCGGCGCGGACCGGCGCCACCGACAGGCCGAGGCGGGTGGCCAGTTCGGTGTCCTTGACGACGGCGCCGGGTGCCAGGTCACCGCTGACGATCGCCGACCGGATGCGGGCCAGCGCCTGGTCGCGGAGCAGCACGCGGCCGACGGGGACGAGCGGGGCGGCCACAACTGACATCTCAGATGTCAGACGCTCCGGCGTCAACCCCCTCCGGGGCACGACAGGCGGGAAACCGGCGCTCCGTGGCAGGCGTGGGCCTCGTCGGGGCGGGGCCCGCCGTCCACGATCACCGGCATGGACTGGAGCACCGCCCCCGCCGACGCCGCCGCGCACTTCGCCCGCCGGCTGGCCGTGGAGACCGACGTGTCCGACGTGCACGCCGCGCTGGAGTCCGGCGAGCCGGGTTTCGTGCTGCTCGACAGCCGCAGCCGGGAGGCGTGGGACCAGGGGCACGTGCCCGGCGCGGTGCACCTGCCCGGCCGGGAGGTCACGGCGCGCGCGGAGACCGAGCTGGACCGGTCCGTCCCGGTGGTGACCTACTGCTGGGGCCCGGGCTGCAACGGGGCCACCCGCGCGGCGCTGGCGCTGGCCCTGCTCGGCTTCCGGGTGCGGGAGATGATCGGCGGCTTCGAGTACTGGGCGCGGGAGGGCCTGCCGGTGGCGACCGCGGACGGCCTCACCCGCCCGGACGTCGACCCGCTGACCGCGCCGGTCAGCTGCGGGTGCTGAGGTCGGGGACGTCGTCGTCGGCCAGGCGGGCCCACAGCAGCTCGTCGTGCTTGACGCCGTCGCCGTAGCGGAAGGAGCGGCGCAGCCGGCCCTCGAAGGTGAAGCCGGCCTTGTCCGCCACGCGGCCCGAGGCGGGGTTCTCCACGGCGTGCACGAGCTCGACCCGGTCGACCGGCAGCGCGGCGAAACCCCAGCGCAGCGCGGCGTCGACGGCGCGCGGCGCCACCCCGCGGCCGCGCGCGGCGGGCACCGTCCAGTAGCCGACCTCGGCGTCGCCCTGGTCCAGGTCGATGGAGTGCAGGTTCACCGAGCCGAGCAGCTCACCGCCGGCGGCGTCGACGACGGCCCAGGCGGCGATCCGCCCGCTGCTCCAGTCGGCGCGGCGGGCCACCCAGATCCGCGCGTCCTCGAGCGTGGCCACCCGGCCCGGGTTGCTCCACACGGTCGTGGCCGGGTCGGTGAGGGCGGCGTGGACGGCCCCGGCGTCGCCGGCCCGCCACGGGCGCAGCCGCAGCGGGCCGGCGGGCACCTCGACGGGGGCGGGGACGACATCGGTCACGCCCCCGATCGTGCCGGAGGGCTCAGTCCTCCCCGGAGCCCGGCTCGGCCATCTTCCGGTTGAGCTTGGCCGCCACGTTGCCCGGCGTGATCGCCGACAGCCGGCCCATCGCCTTGCTGGCCAGCGACCCGGCGAACACCGACGCCTCGCCCTTCATCAGGCCCTCGAAGCCCTGCCGGGCGACCTGCGCCGGGTCGTCCTTGGCGTCGGTGGCGCCCAGCCGGGTGTCGGTGAGGTCGCCGCGGTCGAAGAACTCGGTGTCGGTGGGCCCGGGCAGCAGGGCGGTCACGCTGACGCCGCGGTCGGACAGCTCCTCGCGCAGCGACAGGGCCAGGTGCTGGGTGAACGCCTTGCTCGCGCCGTAGACGGCCTGGAAGGGCTGGGGTGCCTGCGAGGCCACCGACGAGGTGATGAGGATCCGGCCCTCGCCGCGGGCGGCCATGTCCTGCGCGACGGCCTTGCCGACGTGCACGGTCGAGCCGCAGTTGAGCGCGACGATCTCCAGCTCACGCGCCAGGTCGGTGTCGGTGAACGCCCCGCCGACGCCGACGCCGGCGTTCAGCGCGGCGGCGTCCAGCGGCCGCCCGGAGCCGCGGACGGCCGCCACCAGCAGCTCGCAGCCCTCGTACCGCGACAGGTCGGCGCGGACCGGCGAGACGTGCGCGCCCATCCCCCGCAGCGTCTCGGCGGCGGCGTCCAGCTCGTCGTCCTCGGCCGCGATCACCAGGTCGAAGCCGTTCTCGGCGAACTGCTTGGCCAGCTCCAGGCCGATGCCGCTGGAGGCGCCGGTGACGAGGGCGAGGGGGCGGTCGGTGGGCAGGGTCACGGGGGCTCCCGGGGTCGGTCGCGGGCTGCGGTCGCCCCGGTCATGCCCGATCCGGCGGGGGCCGACCCATCCGCTCAGACCGCGGCGGAGACCCCGATCCCGCCGCGGGTGTCGCCGCCGTGGCGGGCGATCTCCGCGTCGAGGTCCAGTGGGCGGATCGTCATGGCCTGCGCGCGGACGTCGTCGGTGATCCGGTCGGCCGGGAGCAGCCAGGAGACCTCGAACTCCAGGCCGTCGGGGTCCTGGGCGTAGAGGGCCTTGGTGGTGGCGTGGTCGGAGGCGCCGACGAGCGCCCCGGCGGCGGCCAGCGCGTCGCGGACCCGGGCCAGCTCGGCGAGGGTGTCCACCTCCCAGGCCAGGTGGTACAGCCCGACGGTCGCGCGGCCGGCCTGCGACGGGCCGGCGCCGGCGCCGGCGGCGAACAGGCCGAGGTCGTGGTCGTTGGTCGACCCCTCGGCCTGCAGGAACACCGCCCGGCCGGGGATCTCCGCCTTCACCCGGAAACCGAGCACGTCGCGGTAGAAGGCGGTGCTGCGCTCGACGTCGCGGACGTAGAGGACGGCGTGGTTGAGGCGCTGGACCGGCATCGCGGGCTCCTGGTGCGGGGAGGACCTGGGCACCTCCGCGGAGGTGCACGTCCAGTGTGCGCGCGGGTCGATGAACGTTCAAGCAGTTGCCCGGCGGGGCGACGGGGTAGAGGGCCCGCCATGGACCACTCACACGCACCCGTCCTCGAGGCCCTGCAGGAGTTCCGCCGTCGCGGCGACGTCGTCTACGGCCCGCCCGGGCACAAGCAGGGCCGCGGCGTGGACCCGCGGGTGCTGGAGGTCGTCGGCGCCGACGTCTTCCGCAGCGACGTCCTGTCGCTCAACGGGCTCGACGACCGGCGCGAGTCGCAGGGCGTGGTCACCCGGGCCGAGGACCTCATGGCCGACGCCGTCGACGCCGACCGGGCCTTCCTCTCCACCTGCGGCAGCTCGCTGTCGGTCAAGAGCGCGATGATCTCCGTGGCCGGGCCGGGCGAGACCATGCTGGTCAGCCGCAACGCGCACAAGTCGGTGATCGCGGGGCTGATCATCAGCGGCATCCGGCCGGTCTGGGTGCACCCGCACCTCGACGCCGAGCGGCAGCTGGCCCACCCGCCGGAGCCCGAGGACGTCCGGCGCGCGCTCGACGCCCACCCCGAGGCCAAGGGCATGCTGCTGATCACCCCGACCGACTGGGGCACCTGCGCCGACATCGCTGGCGTCGCCGAGGTGCTGCACGGGCGCGACCTGCCGCTGATCGTGGACGAGGCCTGGGGCGCCCACCTGCCCTTCCACCCCGACCTGCCGGCCTGGGGCATGGACGCCGGCGCCGACGTCGTCGTCACGAGCGTGCACAAGATGGGCGGGGCGGTCGAGCAGTCCTCGGTCTTCCACCTCCGCGGCGACCGGGTGGACCCGGACGTGCTGGAGCAGCGCGGGGACCTGCTGGGGACGACGAGCTCCTCGGCGCTGGTCTACCTGACCCTCGACGGCTGGCGGCGGCAGATGGTCGAGCACGGCCGCGAGCTGCTGGGCGCGGCGATCGAGCGGGCCGGCCGGGTCGCCGAGCGGATCCGGGAGCTGCCCGGGATGCGGTTGATGGGCCGCGAGGTGGTCGGCCCCGGGATGGCCTACGACCTCGACCCGCTGGTGCTCACGATCGACGTCCGGGAGCTGGGGATCACCGGCTACCAGGCCGGGGACCGGCTGCGCGCCGAGCGGCACGTCGACGTCGGCTCCGCCGACGCCTGCCGGATCAGCGCCCGCCTCACCCACGCCGACGACGACGAGACCGAGCGGACGCTGGTCGAGGCGCTGCGCGCGCTGGCCGACGGCGCGGCGTCGATGGAGCGCCCGCCGCGGGTGGAGCTGCCCGAGCCGCGCGCCCTGGAGCTGGAGAACGCGATGACCCCGCGGGACGCCTTCTTCGGCCGCGTCGGGCAGGTGCCGATCGCGGAGGCGGCCGGCCGCGTCGTCGCCGAGCTGGTCAGCCCCTACCCGCCGGGCGTGCCGGTGCTCGCGCCGGGCGAGCGGGTCAGCCAGGAGGCGCTGGACTACCTGACCAGCGGGGTCGAGGCCGGGATGCTCGTGCCGGACGCGGCCGACCCGACGATGAAGAGCCTGCGGGTCGTCATCGAGTGACGGTCACGGTCGCGGTCGACGACGCCCTGCGCCCGCTGCTGCCGGCGCGGGACCGGGCGTCGTGCCGGCGGGTGCTCGCCGCCGACCCGGACGCGACCGCGGGCCACCTGGTGCAGGCCACCGGCGTCCCGCTGACCGAGGTGGGCGAGCTGCTGGTCGACGGCGTCCCCCGGCCCCGGGACGCCCGGCCGCCGCCCGGCGCGACCGTCGTCGTCCGGCCGGCGCCGCGGCCCCAGCCGGTGCCGCCCGGCGGCTTCCTGCTCGACGTCGGGCTGGGCGCCCTGGCCCGGCGGATGCGGCTGCTGGGCCTGGACGCCGCCTGGTCGCCGGAGGCCCGCGCCCCCGACGCCGACGACGCCGAGCTGGTCGCGGCCGCGGTCGCCGAGGACCGGGTGCTGCTCACCCAGGACCGCGGGTTGCTCATGCGCCGCGCGCTGCCCGCGGGCGCGTGGGTGCGCGGCGCGGCACCGGACGAGCAGCTCGCCGACGTCCTCGACCGCTTCCGCCCGCCGCTGGCGCCGCTCACCCGCTGCCCGGCCTGCAACGGCGTGCCGGTCGCCGTCGACGCCGCCGAGGTGGCCGGGGAGCTGGAGCCGGGCACCCGGCGGACCGCGACCGACTTCTCCCGCTGCCCGCGCTGCGGCCGCGTCTACTGGCGCGGGGCGCACGCCCGCCGGATCGACGCCCTCGTCGAGCGCGCGCGGCGGCTCACCGCCGGGTGACCCGGCACAGCCTCACCTCGGCCCGCGGGGGCCACGTCCTGGCCCCACCGTGACACCCCGGGCGGGCAGTGCGAGGGGGCAGGAACCCCCTCCCGTCCCCTGTGAGGCCCCCGTGTACCTGTCGAAGACCGAGGCCGCCGTCCTGCCGACGACGCTCGTCGGCACCCCGAAGACGCCCCCACCGGCCGCCACCGGGCGACGGCGGGTCTGGCCGCTGCTCGGCCCGGCCTTCGTCGCCGCCGTCGCCTACGTCGACCCCGGCAACTTCGCCACCAACTTCTCCGGCGGCGCCTCGTTCGGCTACACGCTGCTGTGGGTGATCGTCGCGGCCAACCTCATGGCGATGCTCATCCAGAGCCTCACCGCCAAGCTGGGCCTGGCCACCGGCCGCGACCTCGCCACCAACTGCCGCGAGCGGCTGCCCCGGCCGGTCACCCGGGGGCTGTGGCTGCAGGCCGAGGCGGTCGCCATCGCCACCGACCTGGCCGAGATCGTCGGCGGCGCGGTCGCGCTGAACCTGCTGTTCGGGGTGCCGCTGCCGATCGGCGGGGTGATCACCGCCGTCGTCGCCTTCGTCCTGCTCGGCGCCCAGTCGCGGGGGCACCGGCCGTTCGAGCGGGTCATCACCGGGCTGCTGCTGGTGATCGGGCTGGGCTTCGGCTACACGCTGGTCGGGTCGGGGGTCGACGTCGGCGGGCTGGCCGGCGGCATGGTGCCCTCCTTCGACGGCCAGGAGAGCCTGGTGCTGGCCACGGGCATCCTCGGTGCCACGGTCATGCCGCACGTCATCTACGTGCACTCCGCGCTGACGCCGGGCCGCTACGGCGACGTCGTCACCGCGGGGCGGACCGACCAGGGACGGCGCCGGCTGCTGCGGGCCCAGCGGATCGACGTCCTGGTCGCGATGGGGCTGGCCGGACTGGTCAACGCGGCGATGCTGGTGATCGCCGCGCAGCTGTTCACCGCCGACGACGGCATCGCGTCGCTGGAGAGCGTGCACGCGGGCCTCGGCGACCAGCTCGGCACCGGCGCGGCACTGGCCTTCGCCGTCGCGCTGCTGGCCAGCGGGTTCGCCTCCTCCTCGGTGGGCACCCACGCCGGCCAGGTCGTGATGGCCGGGTTCCTCAAGCGGCACGTCCCGGTGCTGGTCCGCCGGCTGGTCACCCTGGCCCCGGCGCTCGCGGTGCTCGTCCTCGGCGGCGACCCGACGACGGCGCTGGTCTGGTCGCAGGTCGTGCTCAGCTTCGGCATCCCGTTCGCGCTGGTGCCGCTGCTGTGGCTGACCAGCCGCCGCGACCTCATGGGCGGCTGGGTGAACCGGCGGGTGACCACGGTGGCGGGCTCGGTCGTCGCGCTGCTGATCATCGGCCTCAACGCCCACCTGCTGGTGGGCCTGGTCCTCTGACCGGCCGCGATCCTCAGGCGGGTTCGGGGACGCCGCCGGGGTCACCGCCGGGGTCGTCCGGCGTCGGCTCGACCGGCGCCGGCGGCAGGGGTTCCGGCGCGTCGGGGAGCAGCTCGCCCGGGTCGTCGGGGACCGGCTCGGTCGGGTCGAGGGGCGGGTCCGGCTCGGGGATGGGCGCGACCATCCCCCGAGTCAACCAGCGGGTCCCCGTTCCGCGCGACGGGCGGCGGCGAGGTCGGCGGTGGCCCGGACGTCGTCGGCCCTCCTGCGGTGCCCCGGGTGGTCCTGCGGTGCTGCGACACCGCAAGAGCGGCGGGAACACCGCAAGAGCACCCCTCGCCGTCCGGGCACGAACGGATCTCGATCGCGCCTCGCCCGCCCTCGTGGCCGGTCGGCGGGGACACGGTCGTACCCCCGAGGAGGTGCCCGTGCCGCGACGCGTCGACCACGACGAACGGCGGCGGCGCCTCACCGCCGCGCTGCTGCGCATCGCCGGCACCCGCGGGCTGTAGGCGGTGGCGAACCGGCGCTCACCAACGGCCTGGTCAGCAGCGTGCTCGGGCAGCAGCGCGACGTCGAGGACGCCCTGACCGTGGTCGGCCACCGGCTGGACCGGCTCTTCGGCCCGCGCGACGGCGGCTGATCAGGCGACCGCCACGCCCAGCACGTGCGGGCTCGCCGGCACGCGGATGCGCGCGGGCGGGAAGTCGAAGCGCCGCGCCCGCCGCACGGTGAAGCCCGCGCGCTCGATGTCGGCCACCTGGTCGGTGGCGGTGTGGCAGCCCCCGGCGAACAGCGGCCAGACGGTGGCGTCGACCAGGCGCTGCACCCGCCGCAGCCGCTGGTCCTCGGCGACGGTGTGCTCGAGGAACCGCAGCTCCCCGCCGGGGCCCAGCACCCGGCGCAGCTCGGCGAGCGCCGTCGCCCGGTCCTGGATGCTGCACAGGACCAGGCAGAGCACGGCGGCGTCGGCGGCGCCGTCGGGCAGCGGCAGCGCGTCGGCCGTGCCGGCGTGCACCTCGACGGGGACCGCGGCGGTCGCCGCCTCCCGCTCGGCGGCGGCCCGCAGCCGCGGCTCGGGCTCGACGGCGACGACGCGGGTGACCGCCGACGGGTAGTGGCGGAAGTTCAGCCCGTTGCCGCAGCCGACCTCGACGACCACGCCGGTCAGCCCGCCGAGCAGCTCGCGGCGGAGGTCGGCCATGCCGGCGCCCTCGAGGCGCCGGCTCAGCCGGTCGTAGCAGCGGCTGAAGACGGGGTGGGGGCGGTCGGTCGCCATGCGGCACGGTCCCGGCACCGCCGGGACCGCGTCAAGCGGGCAGGCGGGTCGACCAGGTGGACAGCCCGCCCGCGGGCCGGAAGCCGAGCGCCTCGTTGACCGCGACCATCGGCCGGTTGGTGTCGGAGTTGTAGGTGCTGATCCGCCGCACCTGCGGCAGCGTCGCGGCGAGCTCGCGGAGGACCGCCACCTTGACGCGGGCGCCGAGGCGGTGCCCGCGGTGCTCGCGCAGCACCAGCGTGCCGCCCTGGTGGGCCCGCTCCGGCTGCGCGAGGGGGACGTGCAGGTCGGTGAAGGCGACCAGCCGGCCGTTCCGCAGCGCACCGGCCGACAGGACGGTGCGGCCGCGGTCCAGGACGACGGTCTCCTGCTCGCGGACCCGGGCGGCGTCCCACTGCTCCTCGCCGACCGGCACGTCCCCGCTCGGCGCGTCCGTCGACATCCGGCGGCCGAGCAGCGCCCGGTCCTCGAGCAGCTCGTCCGGCGTCCGGTCCCGCCAGGTGCGCACCTCGTAGCCCGCGCTCGCGGCGGCCGCCTCGGCCTCCAGGGCCACCAGCCGGTCCTCGTCCACGGGCAGCAGCAGGTCCCGGCGGGTCTCCTGCAGACCACAGACCCACCCGTGCGCCCGCGCGAAGGCGCGGCCGGCCGTGCCCGGCCCGGGCTCGTCGACCTCGGCCACCAGCGACGAGCGCCCGGCCGCCGCGGCCAGCCGCGTCCCCTCCGCCAGCAGCGCGGTGCCGATGCCGCGCCGGCGGGCGGCGGGGTGCACGGCGACGTCGACGTGCGCCACCGCGGTGTTGTCGCGCACCGGCAGCAGCAGGCGCAGGGCGCCGACGACGGCCCCGTCGGCGACCGCGGCCCGGTGGGTGCCCGACATCGCGCCGCCCGGGGTGGTCAGCCGCCGCGCCAGCGCGACGTGGTCGCTCGCCGGGCGCGGGGCCTCGCCGGGACGGTCGGCGCGCTGGGCCGCCGCCCACACCGCGCACCAGGCGGCGAACCGGGCGTCGTCCGGGCCGGTCCGCACGATCTCCACCCGTCCGTCGTACCGCCCGCCGCAACGGGATCCCGGCGGACGGCGGGGCTCAGGCGGGCCAGATGCCGGCGAAGTGGTGCACCGGGCCGTGGCCGGAGCCGATGCCCAGCGACTCCCCCGCCTCCAGCATCCGCTGGAGGTGGTCGCGGGCCTGCTCGACCACCGGCTCCCACTGCCCCGGCCCGCCGACGCCGCGGGCCACCAGCGCCGCGATCGCCGAGGACAGCGTGCAGCCGGTGCCGTGCGTGGCGGTGGTGTCCACCCGCGGCCGCCGGGTGACCTCGACGCCGTCGGCGGTGGCCAGGACGTCGACGCTCTCCGCCCCGCCGAGGTGCCCGCCCTTGGCCAGCACCGCGCCGGGCCCGAGCTCCAGCAGCGCCTCCGCCTGCGCGGCGAGCTCGTCGACCGACGTCGCGGGCGCGGTGTCCAGCAGCGCGGCCGCCTCGGGCACGTTCGGGGTGACCAGCTCGGCCACCGGCAGCAGCTCCGTGCGGACGGCGGCGATAGCGTCCTCGTCGACCAGTCGGTCGCCGCTGGTGGCGACCATGACCGGGTCGACGACGAGCGGCCCGGCGGCGCGGCCGGCCAGCGCCGCGGCGACCTCGCGGACGACGTCGGCGGTGCCGAGCATGCCGGTCTTGGCCGCGTGCACGGTCACGTCGTCGAGCAGGGTGCGGACCTGCTCGCCCACGAACGCCCCGGGCACGGGGTGCACGCCGGTGACGCCGCGGGTGTTCTGCGCGGTGAGCGCGGTGAGGACGGCGGTGCCGTAGACGCCGAGCGCGCTGAACGTCTTGAGGTCGGCCTGGATGCCGGCGCCGCCGCTGGGGTCGCTGCCGGCGACGGTCAGCGCCACGGGCACCCCCGCCCGCCCGGTCACCGGGCCGCCCGCAGGGCCCGGGCCGCGGCGGCCGGGTCGGGCGCGGCGCACACCGCCGAGACCACGCAGATCCCGTCCACGCCGGTGACCAGCGGCGCGCGCTCGACGTCGATGCCGCCGATCGCCACCGACCGCAGCCCGCCGGCCGCCGCCTTCGCCGCCAGCGCGGCCACCCCCTCGGGCCCGAGGCCGGTGCCGGCGTCGGGCTTGGTGGGGGTGGACCAGACCGGCCCGATGCCGACGACGTCGACGGTGCCCGGCGGCAGCGCCAGCGCGACGGCCAGCTCGTCGTCGGACCCGGCCGACAGGCCCAGCAGCCGGTCGGGGCCGATCCGCGCGCGGACCTCGGCGGCCGGGGTGTCGTCCTGGCCGACGTGCACGCCGTCGGCGCCGGCCATCAGGGCGACCTCGACGTCGTCGTTGACGAACAGCGCCACGCCCGTGCCGGCCAGGACCTCCTTGACCGAGAGCGTCAGCGCGTACAGCTGCCGGCACGACGCCGTCTTGTCCCGGACCTGCACCGCGGTCACCCCGCCGGCCACCGCGGCCCGGACGACGTCGGGCACGCCGCGGGGCCCGGCCAGCGCGGTGTCGGTGACCAGGTAGAGCGTCGGGTCGAGGGCCGGCCTCACCGGGTCACCTCCGCGGCGGACAGGTCGGGAACCGCGTCGAGCGCGTCGAGCCACAGCGGGGCGAAGGTGCCCGGCCCGGCAGCGGCGGCGGCCGCGGCCTCGGCGGCCAGCGCGACGTGCGCGTGCGCGGCCACGGCGCCGGTCAGCGGGTCGTCGGTGACGGCGACGTAGGCCGCGACCAGGGCGCCCAGGGCGCAGCCGGCGCCGGTGGTGCGGGTGAGCAGGACCGAGCCGCCGCCCACCCGGACGGTGCGGGTCCCGTCGGTGACGACGTCGACCTCGCCGCTGACGGCGACCACTCCCCCGGTGCGCCCGGCCAGCGCGACGGCGGCGTCGAGCGCCTCGTCGGCCTTGTCGGTCGAGTCGACGCCGCGGCCGCCGGTCCCGGCGCCGGCCAGCGCCATGACCTCGGAGGCGTTGCCGCGGACGACGGCCGGGCGCGACTCCAGCAGCTCGGCGGCGAGCCCCGTGCGGTAGGGCAGCGCGCCGACGGCGACGGGGTCGAGCACCCACGGCGTACCGGCGGCCGCGGCCGAGCGGGCGGCCAGCCGCATCGCCTCGGCGGTGCGCTGGTTGACGGTGCCGACGTTCACCAGCACCGCCGAGGCCACGGCCGCGAAGCCCTCGGCCTCCAGCGGCTCGTCGACCATCGCCGGGGCGGCGCCGACGGCGAGCAGCGCATTCGCCGTCAGCGTCTGCACGACGGTGTTGGTCAGGCAGTGCACCAGCGGTGCGGCGCCCGTCAGCGCCTGACGGGCAGCGGTCAGAGCAGCGGCATCCACGCCGTGACATCCCTTCGCCAGCATGACCTGGACAGGTTCGACGGGTGTGTTCTCAGCCCGCCGGCCGGCGGACACCCCGAGTCACTGCCCGTCGACGCTACCCCCGGTCCGCCAGGCGCTGTCGAAGAAGGCCAGCTCGAGCTCCATCGCCCGCCGGTAGGCGCGGCGCACGGCCGGGGTGTCGGCGGCCAGCCGGTCCAGCAGCGCCTCGAGCGTGGCGGCGAGCTCCTCGAAGCCCGGGTCGGCGTAGGTGTCGACCCACTCCCGGTAGGGCCCTGTTGCACGTGGAACCAGCGCCCGGCCCAGGTGCGCGTAGAGCCGCATGCACGGCGTCATCGCGGCGGCCACCTCGCCGACGTCGCCGAGCGCAGCCGTGGCCAGCAGGAACTCGGTGTAGGCGAGCGTCGCCGGGGCGGGGGCGACGGCGGTCAGGTCGATGCCCCAGCGGGCGGCGTAGCCGTCGTGCAGCCGCAGCTCCTCGCGGACGCCGGCCAGCAGGTCGGCGAAGGACTCCAGCGTCGCCCGGTCGCGGCTGTGCGCCACCCCGAGCGCGTAGGCGCGGGCGAAGGCCTCGAGGAAGAACGCGTCCTGGGCGACGTACCCGGCGAACCGCTCGCGCGGCAGCGTGCCGTCGGCGATCCCGGTGACGAACGGGTGCTCGCGCGCGGCGGCGGCGAGGTCGGCGCTGCCCGCCCAGAGGTCCGCCGCGAGGGTCACGCGTCCAGCGCCATCTGCCAGAACGCGGTCTCCGCGGCGACCACCTCGAGGAAGACGGAGTCGGGCGCCCCGCCGGCCACCGCCTCCAGCCCGGCCACGTACTCGGCGAAGCCCGGCGCCGTCCAGTGCTCGACGAACTCCCGGTACGGCTCCGCGCCGGGCCGGGCGGCCGACCACGCGTCGAGGTAGGTCCGCTCGATCGTCCACAGCGCGGTCAGCGCGGTGGGCAGGTCGGCGGCGTCGAGCCGGTACAGCAGGTCCCCGTAGGCGATGGTGGCCGGCAGTTGCGGGGCGTCGAGGTCCAGCCCGCGGGCGGCGGCCTGCTCCGCGAACCAGTCCAGCTCCGCGACCAGCGCCACGCACCCCGCGGCGAGCACCCCCTGCGCCGCGCGCGGCGCCCGGGCCAGCAGCCGCGCCTGGAAGCGCAGCAGGTCGGCGACGAAGTACGCGTCCTGCACCAGCCAGGTGTCGAAGGCGGCGGGCGGCAGCGTGCCGTCGCGGACGGCGTCGAGGAACGGGTGGCGGGTGGCTCGGCCCCAGGCGTCGGCGTGGCGGGCGAGCAGGTCGGCGACCGGCACGGCGCCCGACCCTACGGGGTGGCTATGGTGGCGCCGCCATGTGCGGGAGCTCGGGACAACCGGGCTGAGAGGGCGGCTGAGCGCGCCGCCGACCGCTGGAACCTGACCGGGTAATGCCGGCGTAGGGAGCGACCATGAGCACGGCGGACCCTGTCCGTACCGACGCCGTCCGTACGGCTGACGCACCCCTCACCCTCGACCAGGCGCCGCCGCGCACGCTGGGCCTAGCCGCCAACCTCGGCCTGTGGGCCAACCTCGGCGTCAGCCTGCTGCTGCCGGTGGCGGCGGTGTTCGTCGTCCTGCCGGGGCGGTCGCTGGCGGTCACGCTCGCCGCCGTCGTCGTCGGCGCCGTGCTCGGGTCGGCGCTGCTCGGGCTGGTCGCCGCCGCCGGCGCGCGGGAGGGCGTGCCCGGGATGGTGCTGCTGCGCGGGCTGCTCGGCCGGCGCACCTCCTGGCTGCCCACGGCGTTCAACCTCGTGCAGTGCGTCGGCTGGGCGACGTTCGAGATCGTGGTCATCGCCGAGGCCGCCGCCCGGGTGCTGGACGCGCCGCGCTGGCCGTTCGTCGTCGCCGCCGGGGTGCTGGCCACCGCGATGGCGCTGCGGCCCCTCGGCGTCGTGCGGGTGCTCGCCCGGTACGCCGTCTGGGCCGCGCTGGCCGCCGTCGCCTACCTGTTCGTGCAGGTCCTGGCCGAGTCGCTGCCGCCGCTGGAGGGCGGCGGGGCGACGTCGTTCTGGACCGCCGCCGACATCGTCATCGCGCTGCCGGTGTCCTGGCTGCCGCTGGCCGCCGACTACACCCGCCACGCCCGCAGCGCCCGCGCGGCCGGGGTCGGGTCGGCGGTCGGCTACGGCGCCGCCACCGTCGTCATGTTCACCCTCGGCGTGCTGGCGCTGGCCGCCTACGGCAGCGCGGGCCTCGACGTCATCGGCGCGCTGCTGGCCGTCCCGCTGGGCGCCGTGGCGGTGCTGGTGCTGGTCGCCGTCGAGCTCGACGAGGCGTTCGCCAACCTGTACTCGACGGCGGTGTCGGCGCAGAACGTCGTCGCGCGGCTGGACCGGCGGGTGCTCGCCGTCGTCGTGGGCGCGGTCGCGACGCTGCTCGCGCTGACCTTCGACGTCGCCGCCTACGAGCCGTTCCTCTTCCTCATCGGCGCGGTGTTCGTGCCGCTGGCCGGGGTGCTGATCGTGGCCTACTGGCTGACCCCGCGCGGGCGCTGGGACACCTCCGACGCCGCGCCCGCCCGGCCGCTGTACCTGCTGCCGTGGGCCGCCGGGTTCGTCGCCTACCAGCTGACCCTGCCCACGTACTTCCCCGGCCCGGGGGCGGGCTGGACGGCGTGGTGGGGCGCGCGGCAGGCCGGCCTCGGCATCGACCCGGCCAACGGCTGGTCGGCGTCGCTGGTGGGGCTGGCCGTGGCCGTCGTGCTCACCGTGCCGCTCGTGCTGGCCGGCCGCCGGCGGTGACCGACGTCGCCGTCGCGGGAGGCGGCCTGGTCGGGCTCGCGGTGGCCTGGCGGGCCGCCCGCCGCGGGCTGTCGGTGACCGTCGTCGACGACGCCCCGGGCAGCGGCGCCTCCGCCGCGGCGGCCGGGATGCTCGCGCCGGTCACGGAGGCCGGGTACCGCGAGGAGCCGCTGCTGCGGCTGGGCCTGGACTCCCTCGCCCGCTGGCCGGCGTTCGCCGCGGAGCTCGAGGCGGCCGCCGGGACGCCGGTCGGGCTGCGCACCGCGGGCACGCTGGTGGTCGGGTTCGACGAGGACGACGTCCGCGAGCTCGACGCACTGCACGCCTTCCAGGGCGAGCTCGGCCTGGCCGCGCGGCGGCTGACCCCGCGCGAGGCCCGCCGCCGCGAGCCGGCGCTGGCCACCCGCGTGCGCGGCGGGCTGCTGGTCGAGGGTGACCACTCGGTGGACGGGCGGGCGGTGCACGCCGCGCTGCTGGCCGCCGCGGTGTCGGCCGGGGTGACCCTGCTGCGCGACCGGGTGGCGGAGGTGGTCGTCGACGGCGGCCGCGCGGCCGGCCTGCGGCTGGCGTCCGGGGACGTGCTGACCGCCGGCGCCACGGTGCTCGCGCTCGGCGCGCGCAGCGGGCGGCTGCCCGGCGTCCCGCCGCTGCCGGTGCGCCCGGTCAAGGGCCAGGTCCTGCGGCTGGCCGGCGCGGCCGGGCTGCTCGAGGGCACCGTGCGGGCGCTGGTCCGCGGCCGGCCCGTCTACCTCGTCCCCTACGCCGGCGACCGGCTGGTCGTGGGCGCCACCAGCGAGGACCGCGGCTTCGACGCCCGGGTCACCGCCGGCGGCGTGCACGACCTGCTGCACGACGCGATCGACGTCGTCCCGGAGGTCTCGGAGCTGGAGCTCACCGAGACGCTGGCCCGATGGCGGCCGGGGACGCCGGACAACGCGCCGCTGCTCGGGCCCTCGTCGCTGCCCGCGCTGGTGCTGGCCACCGGCCACCACCGCAACGGCGTGCTGCTCACCCCGGTGACCGCCGAGGCCACCGCCGAGCTGCTGGCCACCGGCGCACTGCCCGCGGTGGCCGCCCCGTTCACCGCCGACCGCTTCGGGATCGGACCTCCGAGGAGGACGCAGTGCAGCTGACCGTCAACGGCGCCCCGGCCGACCTGGCCGACGGCGCCACCGTGGCCGACCTCGTCGCCCAGCGCGCCGCGGGGCACGACCGCGTGGCCGTCGCCCGCAACGGCGACGTCGTCCCGCGCAGCAGCTGGGCGCAGACCCCGCTGGCCCCCGGCGACGCCGTCGAGGTGCTCGCCCCGACCGCAGGAGGCTGACCGTGCTGGAGGACCCGTTCGAGCTGGGCGGCGAGACGTTCGGCTCCCGGCTGCTGCTCGGCACCGGCGGGGTGCCCAGCCTGGAGGCGCTGGAGGCCGCGGTGCGCGCCTCGGGCACCGAGGTGGTGACCGTGGCGCTGCGCCGGGTGGAGGCGTCCGCGACCGGCTCGATGATGCAGGTGCTCGACCGGGCCGGCGTCCGGCTGCTGCCCAACACCGCCGGGTGCATGACCGCCCGCGAGGCGGTGCGCACCGCCCGGCTGGGCCGCGAGGCGTTCGCCACCGACTGGGTCAAGCTCGAGGTCGTCGGCGACGACGTCACCCTGCTCCCCGACGCCGTCGAGCTGCTCGACGCCGCCGAGCAGCTGGTCGCCGAGGGCTTCACCGTGCTCGCCTACACGACCGACGACCCGGTGCTCGGCCGCCGCCTGGCCGACGCCGGCTGCGCCGCGGTCATGCCGCTGGGCTCGCCGATCGGCAGCGGACTGGGCATCCGCAACCCGCACGCCATCGCGCTGCTGCGGGAGGCCGTCGACGTGCCGCTGGTCCTCGACGCCGGCATCGGCACCGCCTCGGACGCCGCGCTGGCCATGGAGCTGGGCTGCGACGCGGTGCTGCTCGCCACCGCGGTCACCCGCGCCCGCGACCCCGAGCGGATGGCGCTGGCCATGCGGCAGGCGGTGGAGGCCGGGCGCCTGGCGAAGCTGGCCGGGCGCATCCCGCGCCGCTGGCACGCCGAGGCGTCGACGCCGTTCGAGGGACTGCCCGCGCTGTGACCGTCCCCCGCCTGCTCGTCGTCACCGACCGGACGCAGGCGCGCGGCCCGCTGCCCGAGGTGGTCGCGGACGCCGTCGCGGCCGGCGCCCGGGCGGTGCTGCTGCGGGACAAGGACCTGCCGCTGCCCGAGCGGGCGGCGCTGGCCCGCGAGCTGCGGGCGGTGCTCGACCCGGTGGGCGGGCTGCTCGTGTGGGGCGGCGCGGCCGGAGCGCCGGCGGCGACGGCGGTGCACCTGTCCGCCGCCGACCCGGTCCCCGCCGCCCGCCCGCCGCTGCTGGGCCGCTCCTGCCACTCGGCGGCGGAGCTGGCGCGGGCGGCGGCCGAGGGCTGCGACTGGGTGACCCTGTCCCCCTTCGCGCCCACCCCGTCCAAGCCCGGCCACGGCCCGGCGCTGGGCGCGGCCGGGCTGGCCGCGCTGGTCGGCAGCGCCCCGACGGTGCTCGCGCTCGGCGGTGTGCGGCCCGGGGACGTGGCCGGGTGCCTGGCCGCCGGGGCGCACGGGGTCGCCGTCATGGGGCCGGTGATGCGCGACCCGGCCGTCGTCGCGGCCTACCGCGCGGCCCTCCCCGCCGGGTGATCCTGGCCCGGACGTGTGACGCTGGTCGCAGCCGGGTTTACGGAACCGATCCGCGAGCCATACGCAGGTGTTCGACTTCGCGTCCACGACGGGGCGCCGACACGAGGAGTTCACGGGGTGAGACGCGGAACGGCCGGTCCTGGCTGGCCGTCGGCGTCGCCTCCGCCTGCCCGGGACGGGCTGTCCTGGGAGCTGTCCGACGTCGCCGAGCTGCCCCGGGTGCGCGAGGAGCTGCGGCGGTCGCACGTCGTGCCCGACTCGCCCGACGTGCGCGACCGGCTGGTCCTCGTGCTCGACGAGATGGCCTCCAACGCGCTGCGCCACGGCGGCGGCGCGGTCGAGGCGGTGGTGCGCCACACCGGGGACGCCTTCCTGGTCGCGGTGTCCGACGGCGCCGCCGGCACCCCGCCCACGCCGGCGGTCGACCGCGACCCCTCCGAGGGCGGCCTGGGGCTGTACCTCATCGCCGAGCTGTCGACGGCGCACGGCTGGTACGCGGACGACGGCCACAAGACCGTCTGGGCGGTGCTCCCCCCGCGCTGAGCTTCAGTCCTGGGGGTGGAGGCGCATGGCGACCAGGGCGACGTCGTCCTGGAGGCCCTCGGGGCGCAGCCGGGCGAGCAGGGCGTCGCCGAGCCGCTCCAGCGGGAGGTCGGCGAGGCGGGCCAGGGCGGTCCCCAGCAGGCCGATCCCGTCGTCGAGCAGCAGGTCGCGGCCCTCGACCAGCCCGTCGGTGTAGAGCAGCAGCGTCGAGCCGCGGGGGACCTCCACCGCGGCCGAGCTGCGCCGGGCGCCGGGGTCGACGCCGAGCATGAGCTGGCCGCGCTCGGTGCCCAGCGTGTGCACCTCCCCGTCGGGGGTGAGCAGCAGCGGCGGCGGGTGCCCGGCGTTGGACCAGCGCAGGGTCGTCGTCCCGGCGGCGCGCTGCTCCGGCGTCTGCTCGACGCGGGCGACCACCGCGGTGGCCATCGTGCGCATGCCGAGCGCGTCGACGGCGGCGTCGAGCTCGGCCAGGACGGCGTCGGGCGGGACGTCGCCGCGGTAGGCGATGCCGCGCAGCATGCCGCGCAGCTGGCCCATGCTCGCCGCGGCCTCGGTGTCGTGGCCGACGACGTCGCCGATGACCAGCACGGTGGCGCCGTCGGGCTGGAGGAACGCGTCGTACCAGTCGCCGCCGACCTGGGCGACCTCCAGCGCCGGCTGGTAGCGGACGACGATCTCGGCGTGGTCGGGCTGCGGCGGCGCGGTGAGCATGCTGCGCTGCAGCGCCTCGGCCAGCCGCCGCTGCTGGTCGAACAGCCGGGCGTTGTCCAGCGCCAGGGCGACGCGGTCCGCGACCTCGCGGGCGGCGGCGACCTCCTCGGCGTTGGCGGCCGGCCGGTCGGCGCCGCGGTAGACGCTCAGCGCGCCGAGCGTGCGCCCGCGGGCCAGCAGCGGCAGGGTCACCGCCGTCCGCGGGGCGAGGGCGTCGAAGACCTCGCGGACCTGGTCCGGGAGCGTCGGGCGGATGGCCGCCGGGACGTCGTCGACGGTGAGCAGCCGGCCGGACTGCAGCGCCCGCAGCACGGGCGCGTCGGCGGGGACCGACGCCAGCCGCAGGTCGGCGTAGGCCGCCGCGGCCGCCCGCATCGCCGGGTCGCGGTGCCAGCTCGCGACGTCGCGCATCCGGCCGTCCTCGCCGGCGGACAGCGTGAGGATCACCCAGTCGCCGAGCACGGGGACGACGGCCTCGGCGACCCGCTGCAGCGCCGGCTCCTCGGCGCCCCCGGAGCCCAGCGACGCGGACATGAGCGCGCTGACCTCGGCGACCAGCGACAGCCGGGCGGCGCTGTCCCGGGCCCGCTGCTCGGCGGCGCGGCGCTCGGTGACCTCGAGGAAGTAGACCGACAGCCCGTCGGGACCGGGCCACGCGCGGACCTCGTACCAGGCGTCCAGCGGCGGCGGGTAGTACGCCTCGAAGACCCGCTCCTCGCCGCGCTCCATCGCCGCCCGGTAGTTGACCTCGAAGTCGCTGCCGACGGCGGCGGGGAACAGCTCCCACAGGTCCCCGCCGACCAGCTCGTCGCGGCCGCGGCGCAGCACCCGCTCGGCCTCGGCGTTGACGTAGGTGAAGCGCCAGTCGCGGTCGAGGGCGAAGAACGCCGACCGCATCGTCTCGAGGATCCGGGACACCCGGGCGTCGCCCTCGTGCAGGCCGGTGGTGTCGATGCCGGCGCCGAGCAGCCGCACCGCCCGCCCGCGGTCGTCGGCCAGCGCGCGGCCGCGGCCCTGCACCCACCGGGTCTCACCGGAGGGCAGCACGATGCGGAACTCGGCGTCGTAGGCGCCGACGGTGTCGATCGCCTCCCGCAGGGCGGCGAGGGTGCGGTCCCGGTCGTCGGGGTGCAGGCGGTCGGCGAAGGCCCCGATCGTCTCGCCGAACCCGTCGGCCTCCAGCCCGAAGATGGCCAGGAGCTGGTCGTCCCAGGCGAGCCGGCCGGACTCGAGGTCCCAGTCGAAGCTGCCGATGCCGGCGGCGTCGATCGCCAGCTCGAAGCGCAGCCGGGCGACCTCGAGGTCGTCGGGCAGCACCGACAGGGGGCGGGCCGGCGCTCCCGTCAACCCCGGACGCTGCTCGGGGACGGTCACGGGAAGCGGGGGTCCATTCGGTGCGGGAGCGGTGGTCCGCCGTCCTTTCTCCCATGCCGGGGCCCGGAACGACAACCGGTGTGCCGGAGTCGACACCGCGTGCCGACGCGCGGGAGCCCCGGCCCGCGTCGCGGACCGGGGCTCCCGGTGGGGCGGTGCGGCGTCAGGCGGCCGTGACCCCGAACCCGGCCAGCCAGTCCTGGACGACGGGGACGTCGACCCGCTGCAGGCCGTCGATGTACCGGCAGTTGGACGTGTAGCCGTAGCTGGTCACCGTGACGACGTGCCCGGTCTCCGGGTTGAAGCTCGGGCCGCCGGAGTCGCCGAAGCAGGTGCCGCCACCGCCGCGGTTGTCGTGCTCGTTGCCGTTGACCTGCAGGATCTGCGGGGTCAGCTTCTGGCCGACGACGTCGGTGTAGCGGCGCAGGATCGGGAAGCTCTGCGGGGTCGGCTTCTGCGGGCCGGAGTCGGCCTGCCGGACCTCGGTGCCGTAGCCGACCGCGGTGAAGGTCGTGCGGTTCAGCCGCGGCTGGGCGTACCGGTCCAGCTCGTTCGGCGCGGCGAGCTGGGCCGGCTCGATGCCGGTGACCGGCGCGTCGAGGACGACGACGCCGACGTCGTTCCAGTTGTCCGTGTCGGTGAAGTCCGAGTACTCCGGGTGGGTGGACGCCGTACCCGAGTACCAGCCGTCGGGGAGGGTCTCCCCGGAGCCGAAGCCCTCGGCCGGGACAGCGGCGGTCGGCAGGTCGGAGGGTGCCTCCTCGTCGACCACCGGCTCGAAGGTGACGATCGTGTCGCCCACGGTGCCGGCCGTGCAGTGCGCCGCGGTGAGGACCACGGTCTCCGTGACGAGCGTCCCCGAGCAGCGGTAGCGGCCGGTCGCGTCGTAGAAGACCAGCAGGCCCACGTTGTCGTAGACGTTGGTGCGGTCCTCGATGCCGCCGGTGACGGCTCCGGCCGGTGCCGGTGCGACCAGGCCGGCGGTGAGCAGGGCGGCCGCCCCGGCGAGCACCGCCTTGGTGCGTGCGTGCATCCCTCGTCCCCTCGGGTGTCCGTGGACCGCCGGGCGGCGGCTCCACCGAGGGGAACGAACCGTGCACGGAGGGGATACGCAACTCGTCAGGACCGGTGCCGGACGCGGGACGGGCGCTCCCGGCGGCGCGGGCCGGCGGCGGTGCCGGTCCGGCCGCCCGGGAGCGCCCGTCGTGTCGTCTCGTCCTCGCGCGCCCCGGGGCGGGGCCGCGTCCGCCGTCCTCCTCGCGGCGCCGGGCCGGTGACCGTGGCCGGGTCCCGCGGGCGTCCACCTCCTCCGGCGGGCCGGGCGCCTGCCTGGCCGGGTCGCGCTCGGTCAGAGACCCGGGGGGACGACGGGGCGGGTCGTCCCCCGCCGGGCACCGGCGGGACCCGGTCCTCCCGCCGCGGCGGCCGTCGCCGGACAGGCCGCGCCGCGCTCGTCCGGGCCTCCCGGGAGGGTCCGCGCGCTGCACCCGGGGGTGAGTCGGCGGGGGGTCGAGGCCGGATCGTCGTGCGGGAGCGTCTGTCGGGCGGCGGGGACTCCTGCTGCCGGGCGCCGCTCCGCGGTGCGGTCCGGGGCCTCCCTGGAGGGTCCGCGCGCTGCACCCGGGGGTGAGTCGGCGGGGGGTCGAGGCCGGATCGTCGTGCGGAGGCGTCTGCCCGGCGGCGGGGTGCCGCGGAGGAGGGCCAGGGGCGGCCGTGGTCGGCCGGGAGGTGGATCTGCTCGGGGAGCGGGCCGGCGGTCCGGCCACCCGCGGGGGGAAGGGGGCGGCCGGGCCCGTCGAGCACGTCGACGAGGGGCGGACGCACGTCCCCGGGGAGGGGGCGCGCTGCGGATCAGTCGGGAGCCGGTGGCGGCGGTCGGGGCGAACCCCGCGCCGGGTGCCCGCCCGGGTCGCCCCGGGTGCGCACCGCACCGGCGGTGCGCGGCGGGTCGGGCGCCCGCGCCGTCGGCCGCCCGGCGGCGGGCCGCGCCGGCCAGCCGGCCGGGGCCAGCGCCGGGCCCGCGGAGCGGGGGGCGGCGGGACGGGGCGGGACCGGCCGGCCGGAGCCGGGCGGGAGCGACGCCACGGCGGGGGAAGGCGCCGCGGGCCGGATCGTGGGGGTGCTCGGCAGCTCGGTGAGCACCACGGGGCCGTTCGGGACGCGAGGCCACGCGGCGGCCGGTGCGGCCGGTGCGGCCGGGCGGGGGCGGCCCCAGGCCAGGTGCGCGCCGTCGGGGCCGGCGCCCCAGAGCGCCAGCCGCCGGACCAGGCCGGGACCGGGCGGCGGGACGACGACGGGCGCGGTCGGCCACGCGGCGTGGGCGCCGTCGGGGCCGGCGCCCCACATCGCCAGCCGCCGGACCGAGGCCCGCAGCCGGGCGCGCCAGCGCGGGCCGGCCGCCGGCACCGGGAGCGGGGCGGCCGGAGCCGCGGGGACCGGCGTCGCCGCCGGCGGGACCGGGCGCGGCCGCGGCACCGGCACCGGGCGGGCCACCGGCAGCGGGCGCAGCGCCCGGGAGGCGCCCGGCGAGCGGGTCGACACCGCGCGGCGCGGCCGGGGCCGCCGCGGCAGCTCGTGTGCCCGGTCGAGCAGGCCGAACAGGCCGGCCAGGGACAGGTCGTCCGGCAGGGTCGCCGACGACGGGGCGGGTGCCCGGTCGATCGCCATGCCGTCCTCCTGGGGGTCTTGGTCCGCAGCCGGGGAAGGTGCTGCGGACAGGGAGAACGGTAGGGACGGCGGGCCTCGCGAACGGCCGATCGGGACACGTCCTGGAGGCCCCGTGACGCAACCGTTGTGACGCCCTGACCAGGGCGTTGATCACCCGGTGCTGCCGACGATCACTTGTCGACCCGTCGACTGCCCGCGAGCGTGGGAGGCCCCCGCGGGGCCTCCGGTCACGCCCGGACACGCCCCGGCGCGCCCGGCGTGTCGGGGCGCGTCCCCGCGGCCCGCGCCCACCTCCCGTCCCCGCGTCCCGGACGGTGCGGTCCGGTTGCCGGGGGTTCCGGGCCTGCCGAGACTCGACCGGTGAGAGAGCAGCCCGCGACGGCGGCACCCGACCGGACCCCGGCGGCACGGGTGGTGCTGTACCTGGTGAGCGCGCTGCCGCGGCGCCGGGCCGGGGGCTGACCGCGGCGCAGGCGCCCCCGGGCCCGGTTGCGAGGATGGCCGGGTGGCTCCTCCCGCACCGCGGCCCCTGGTGATCGACACCGACCCCGGCATCGACGACGCGCTGGCGATCCTGCTGGCGCTGGCCAGCCCCGAGGTCGACCTCCGCCTGGTCACCACCACGCACGGCAACGTCGACCTCGCGCAGACGACCGAGAACGCGCTGCGGGTGCTGCACCTGGCCGGTCGCTCCGACGTCCCCGTGGCCGCGGGCGCCGCGGAGTCGCTGGTGCTCCCCCAGCCCGAGCGGGCCGGGCACGTCCACGGCGCCGCGGGTCTGGGCGGCGTCGAGCTGCCGCCGTCCCCGGCCGCCGTCGACCCCCGCCCGGCCGTCGTCGCGCTCGCCGAGCTGCTCCTGGCGGCGGAGGAGCCGGTGACGGTGGCCGCCATCGGGCCGTGGACCAATGTCGCGCTGCTGCTGGCCACCTACCCCGAGGCGGCGCGGCGGATCGACCGGCTGGTGCTCATGGGCGGCTCGGCCGGCCGCGGCGGCAACGTCACCGCCGCCGCGGAGTTCAACGTGTGGTCCGACCCGGAGGCCGCCGCCCGGGTGCTCGGCTCGACGGTGCCCACCGTGCTCGTCGGCCTCGACGTCACCCTGCCCACGGTCCTCGACGAGGACGGCATCGCCCGGTTCGCCGCGGCCGGGCCGGTCGGCAAGACGGCGGCGGCGATCCTGCAGCGATACCTGGACCACGCCCGCACCTCCTACGGCACGACCGGCGTGGTGGTGCACGACGCGCTGGCGCTCACCGAGGCGATCGTGCCGGGGACGCTGGGCACCGTCCGCCGCGACGTCGTCGTCGACACCACCGCGGGGCCGGCCCGCGGGCAGACACTGGTCGACCGGCGGACGGTCTCGCACTCCCCCACCGCGGTCGACGTCGCCGAGACCGTGGACAGCCCGGCCGCCGTCGAGTTCCTGGTCAGCCGGCTGGCCGGCCTGGCGACCCGGGTGGGCTGAGCCGCCCGGGTGGGCCGGGCGTCACTGCTGCGGCGGCTCCGCCACGGAGGCGACGATGCCGGTCGCGATGTCGCGCAGCTTGCGGTTGTAGCGCTGGGAGGCCGTGCGCAGCAGCTCGAAGGCGGCCTCGGCGTCGACGTGCCGCTGCGCCATCAGCACGCCCTTGGCCTGCTCGATGACCGCGCGGGACTGCATCGCCAGCTCCATGTTGCGGGCGTGCTCGCCGAGCTGGGCGTGCGCGTCGGCGTTGGCGACGGCGACCGCGACCGCCTCCGCCACCGCGCGGGCGACCTCCGTCGACGCCGCGGAGGCGAACGCGGCAGGCTTCGTCGAGTAGTTGTTCAGCGCCCCGATCATCGTGCCCTGGTAGGGCAGCGGCGTCGACAGCGAGCTGCGGACGCCGACCTCCACCACCCGGGCGACGTAGTCCGGCCAGCGGGTCTCGGTGTGCGTGTCGTCGATGCGCAGCACCACGCCGCCGCGGCCGGCGTCCAGGCAGGGGCCGTAGCCCCGCTCGTACTGCAGCTCGTCGGCCGCCAGCGCCATGTCGCCGTGGTGGGCAGCGGTGGTGGCCACGTCGCCGCGGACGAGGGTGATCGACGTCGACTCGGCGCCGGGGATGTTCTCGGCGGCGATCCGGGTGACCTCGCCGAGCACGTCGTCCAGTGCCCGGTCGGCCAGCTGCAGCCGGCTCAGCGCTCGCCAGAGGTCCTCCACGGGGCACATCCTGCCCGTGCCGGCCGCTGCCGTGGAGCCGGGTGATCACCCCACGGGCGGGGGACACGCGGGCCCGCCGCTGCGGGCCAGGGCGCTTTCGGTCAGGATGGACGCCGGTCGGCGGAGCAGACGCGAGGGGTGGGACATGGGCCAGGAGGCGTGGCCGTGCACTCCGGTGCCCTCCGTGGCCGGCGACGTCTGGCACTGGCAGCTGGAGGCCATGCACGTCGTCTCCCGGGTCCGTGCGGACCTGCGGGCGCGCATCGCCCACCCGTCGGTGAGCACGTCGTCGACCGAGGACGCCCGCGACGGGCTGCTGCTGGTGTTCGAGGAGCTGGCCTCCAACGCCCTGCGGCACGGCGGCGGCGACGTCCGCGCGCTGGTGGTGGCCAGCCCCGCCGGGTGGCTGCTCGACCTCAGCGACGAGGCGCCCGAGCGGCCGCCGGTGCCCGCCGTCGACCGCGACCCGTCCCTGGGCGGGATGGGCCTGCACCTGGTCGCGCAGCTGTCGGTCGACTACGGCTGGGAGAAGCGCCCCGGCCGCAAGCACGTGTGGGCGCGGCTGCCCTCGGGCCTGGAGCCGGTCGAGGGCTTCGGCAGCCAGGTCCCCGAGCCGCGCGCGCCGGAGATCCCCCGGGACTGAGCCCCGGGCCTCAGGCCGAGTCGGCCACCGCCGCGCCGTCGTGCTCGGCGCGGGCGCAGTGCGCGCAGCAGTAGAACTGCCCCTCCACGACGACGCCGTGGCCCACCACCTTGACGCCGCAGTGCTCGCAGATGGGCGCCATGCGGTGGATGGCGCACTCGAAGCTGTCGAAGGTGTGCCGGGCCCCCTGGGCCACCACCTCGAAGCTCATGTCGTAGTCGTTGCCGCAGACCTCGCAGACCGCCATGGCCCCTCCCTTCCCCGGACGGGGCCGGGGGACACGGGGCCGGGTCAGCTGCTGCGGCGGGCGGTCCAGTTCGAGACGAAGTCCCGCAGGCTGCGGGTGGGCCGCAGCCACGCGCCGTCCGGCGGCAGGGCGTCGAGCCGGACGCGGTCCAGCGGCGCGGCGAAGGCGCCGGGGACGTCCTCGATGTCGATGAACTCCAGCAGGTCCGAGCCGATGGCGTAGCCCGCGACCTCGCTGAAGGCGACGACGACGACCTGGGTGCCGGTCCGCGCGAGCTCCTCGAGCGGCTCGGCGAAGTTGCGCCCGTCGCCGGAGAACACGACCAGCCGCCGCAGCCGGTGGCTGTGCGCGCGGACCTCGATGTGGTCGAGCATCGCCTGGTCGATGTCGTCGTCGGGCTGGCTCTTGGGCCGGGCGAAGACGGCGTAGCCGAAGCCGCGCAGCGCCTCCACCCAGCGCTGCAGCGAGCCGACGACCGGCGGGATGTTGGCGAAGACGCAGGCCTCGACCTCGGGTGCGTCCGGCGCGGCGGCGTCGCCGGCGCCGTCGACGAACCAGGCGGCGATCGCGTCGAAGCGCGGCCGGGAGGCGGCGGTGGGGCGGGCGCCGATGACCGTCGACAGGGTCATGTCGATGTTCGGCGCATCCCAGATGAGCAGGTCCAGCGCGGGTCGCCCGCGGCCGCCGTCGGTCCGGGGCTCGGCCAGGGGCGTCTCGTCGCTGGTCGCGGTCACGGGGGCAGTCTGCCCGGTCGCCGTCGCGTCCGGACCGGGGCCACCCGACGTGTCCGGCACCGGCGGGACGACGGCCGGGACGGCGACGGGTGGGACGGCGACGGGCGGGACGGCGACGGGCGGCGGGCCGGCCGGGGCGGTCGCCCGGCGGACGGCGCGCCGGCGGACGGGACCGGTCACCGCCGGACCACTCCCCCCTGTCCGCTCAGGGCAGCCCCCTCAGCGCAGCCGGCCGGCGAGGGCCAGCGCGCAGGAGTCACCGCCGCCGGCCCGCACCCGGTCCGCCCAGCGCTCGACGTCCTCGGCGCTCATGGGGTGGGCGAGCAGGTAGCCCTGCGCGGAGTCGCAGCCGGCCTCGCGGACCATCCGCAGGTGCTCGGCGGTCTCCACGCCCTCGGCGACCGACCGGATGCCCAGGGTGTGCGCGAGCTCGACGATCGCCCCGAGCACCGCGCCGGTGCCGCCGGAGGCCAGCCGCTCGGCGGCGTTGATCAGCGAGCGGTCGATCTTCAGCGTCCCGATGGGCAGCGCCATGAGCTGGGCCAGCGAGGACCAGCCGGTGCCGAAGTCGTCGATGGCCACCCGCACGCCGAAGCCGCGCAGGACGGCGAGCTGGTCCTCGGCGCGGGTGGGGTCCTCGGCGACGCTGGTCTCGGTCAGCTCGAGCATCAGCTGCTCGGGCGCCAATCCCGACTCGTGCAGCGCCGTCCGGACGTCGCGGACCAGCGTCTCGGCGGAGAAGTGGCGGGCGCTGATGTTGACCGCCATCCGCAGCGACAGGCCCTGCTCGGCCCACTCGGCGGCCTGGCGGGTGGTCTCGTGCAGCAGCCACCGGGTGATCGGGATGAGCTGGCCGGTCTCCTCGGCCACGGAGAGGAAGGCGTCGGGCGAGAGCAGGCCGCGCTCGGGGTGCTGCCAGCGCAGCAGCGCCTCGACCCCCTCGACCTCGCCGGTGTCCAGGCGCACCACCGGTTGGTAGTGGACGACGAACTGGTCGAGCGCGCCGTCGCGCAGCCGGGTCGCCACGTCCATCCGCCAGCGGGCGGCGTCGCGCAGGCCCGGGGAGAAAAGGTGGACGCGGTCGCGGCCGGCCGCCTTCGCCGCGTAGCTCGCGGCGTCGGCGTCGCTGAGCAGCTGGTGGGCGTGCCGCAGCCCGGGCTGGGCGACGGCGACCCCGATGCTCGCCGAGACGGGCACCGAGACCCCGAGGGCGACGAACGGACGGGCGAAGGAGCGCTGCAGCCGGAACGCCAGCGACGCCGCCTCCGGGGTGTCGCACGAGCGGGCCAGCACGACGAACTGGTCCCCGCCGAGCCGGCCCACGGCGTCGCCGGGACGGATCTGGGCGGCCAGCCGGGTGCCCACCTGGCGCAGCAGCTCGTCACCGACCTCGGAGCCGAGCGAGTCGTTGATGGTCTTGAAGCCGTCGATGTCGAGGAAGAGCAGGGCGGTGCGGGTGCGGTCGTCGGCCAGCGCCTCGCCCACGAGCTCGAGCAGCCGGGCGCGGTTGGCCAGCCCGGTGAGGTCGTCGTGGGTGGCCTGCCAGGCCAGCCGCTCCTGGTCGCGGACCCGATCGGTGATGTCGATGTGGGTCACGACGAGCTGGCCGTCGCCCTCCACCCGGGCCGCCTGCAGGCGCCACCACAGGGGGCCGCCGGGGCCCTGGATGGAGTACTCGCAGGAGAAGGTGCGCGTCGGTCCCCCGGACGGCGCCGCCCGCAGCTCGGCCAGCCCGCCGGCGATCCGGGCCAGGTCGTCGGGGGGCACGCCCTGGCCGATCCGCGCGAGGTAGTCGTCGCCCACCTCGGCGATCTCCCAGCCCCCCGCGCGCACGAGCTCGGCGGCGTCCGCCCAGCTGCGGTTGACGCTGCGGACCCGGCCGCCGCGGTCGAGCAGCACGGTGGGGGTGGGGAACGCGTCGAGGACGGCGGTGGTCTGCCGGAGGGCGTGCGCCTGGGCGGCGTGCGCGCGGTGCCGCGAGTCGACGTCGCGGATGAACACCACCAGGCCGGTGCTGTCGCCGGAGGCGCGGACCTCGAACCAGCGGTCCCGCGGCCTGTGCAGGTACTCGAAGACGCGCGGGCGGCCGTCGTCGAGGGCGCCGGCGAGCTCGGCCACGAACTCGGTGTCGCGGAGGTCGGGGATGCAGTCGAGGACCGTCTGCCCGAGCAGCGTGTCGGCCGGCCGCCCGAGCAGGTCCTCCAGGGCGGCGTTGAGCCAGGTGAAGCGCCACTCCCGGTCGAGGTGGCAGACCGCGTCGGGGACGCTGGCCAGCAGGTTCGGCGGTGCCGCCGCGCCCGCACGGTCGGATGGGTGCACGCCTTCTCTCTCCCCCTGCCGCACGCCGGACCCCGCTGGGCGGGTCACCGGTACCGGACCGGGACGGGATGGGAAGTCGGTCCGTGCGCGACGTGTACCCGAGGGTAGTGGAGCCGCGGGGTCTCAGGCAGGGGCAACGGTTGACCGTTCCACGATCCGCGCTGCGGGCACCGCGGACGGCAGCGTGCCCAGCACCGATCCCCAGTCCCCGCCGAGACGGGTGGCGCAGAACGCGTCGGCGACCTCGGGCGGGGCGTACCGCAGCAGCAGCGAGCCCTGCAGGCACTGGGCGAGCAGGCCGGCGACGCGACGGGCGCGCAGCGGCAGCGCGTCCGGGTCGCCGAGTTCGGCGGCCAGCCGCTTCACGGCGTCGTCGAAGCGGGCGTCGGCGCCGCGGGCGAGCTCGATCTCGTCGGTGACGGCGGCCAGCGACTCGCTGCTGCGGCCCAGGGCCCGCAGCACGTCGAGCGCGATGACGTTGCCGGAGCCCTCCCAGATCGAGTTGAGCGGCGCCTGCCGGTAGAGCCGCGGCATGCCCGACTCCTCGACGTACCCGTTGCCGCCGAGCACCTCGAGCGCCTCGCCGACGACGGCCGGCGTCCGCTTGCAGACGAGGAACTTGGCGGCGGCGCCGGCCAGCCGCAGGAACGCCGTCTCGCCGGCGTCGACCGCGGCGGCCAGCCGGATCGCCAGCGCGGTCGCGGCCTCGCTCTCGACGGCGAGGTCGGCCAGCACGTTCTGCATGAGCGGCTGGTCGGCCAGGAGCGCGCCGAAGGCGGAGCGGTGCCGGGCGTGGTGGACGGCCTGGGTGAGGGCCGCCCGCACCGTCGCGGCCGAGCCGATGACGCAGTCCAGCCGGGTGGTGTTGACCATCTCGATGATCGTCGGGACGCCGCGGCCGGGAGCGCCGACCAGCCACCCGGTGGTGCCGTCGAACTCGACCTCGCTGGAGGCGTTGGCGCGGTCGCCGAGCTTGTCCTTGAGGCGCTGCAGGCGGAAGACGTTGCGGCTGCCGTCCGGGAGCACCCGCGGGACGAGGAAGCAGGAGACGCCCTCGTCGAGCTGGGCCAGCACCAGGAACAGGTCGCTCATCGGGGCGCTCGTGAACCACTTGTGCCCGGTGAGCGCGTAGCTGCCGTCGGCGTTCGCGACGGCGCGCGTGGTGTTGGCCCGGACGTCGGAGCCGCCCTGCTTCTCGGTCATGCCCATGCCGGCGACGAGGCCCGGCTTGGCGACGGGGTCGGCCAGCCCGAAGCGGTAGCCGGTCGCGGTGAGCCCGGGCTCGTAGCGGGCGGCGAGGTCGGGCGCCGCCCGGAGCGCCGGCACGGCGGCGTAGGTCATGGTCACCGGGCAGCCGTGTCCGGCCTCGACCTGCGTCCAGCCGAGGTAGCCGACGGCGCGGCGCACGTGGGCGTGCCGGTAGCCGGCGTCGGCCGCCGCCCAGGGCGCGCCGGCCAGCCCGTGCTCGAACGCCGTCCGCATGAGCTCGTGCCAGGCCGGGTGGAACTCCACCTCGTCCACCCGGTGGCCGTACCGGTCGTGGGTGCGCAGCACCGGGCGGTTCTCGTCGGCCAGCCGGCCCCACTCACGGGCCTGCTCGCTGCCGGCCAGCGCGCCGAGCTCGGCCAGCGAGGCGAGCGTCGCCTCGTCGGCGTGCCTGAGGCAGGCCTCCCGCAGTGCCGCGTCCCCGGCGATCGGGTCGTACCCGACCAGCGGCGGGGCCTGGTTCAGGACCTCGTGCGTCGCACCCACGCCGCGCACCGTACGACCTGCGTGTAGCGGTCGTCACACCCCTCCTGCTCGGCGGCCCGACCCGTGTGAGGACGGCGTCCTCCTCCCGCCGTTCCACGTGGAACGGCAGGGGACGGCGACGCTCAGAAGGGCGGCGGTTCGTCGGCCGGATCGGGCGGTGATGGTTCCGTGTCGGGTGGCGGGTCGGGTTCCGCCGATGGCGGGCTCATGCCCGGTGGGCGGGTCGTCCTGGTGATCCCGGAGGGGGTCGTCACCGTCAGCACCCCGTCCGGGGTCATCTGGAAGCGCCACCCCTTCGCGAAGGTCTTGAGGCGGTGGTGGCTGCGGCACAGGCAGCACAGGTTGGCGCAGTCGGTGGCGCCGCCGTGGGCGTGCGGGATGACATGGTCGGCATCGGCCCAGCCGACCCGCTGACCACAGGTGGGGAACCGGCAGGTGCGGTCGCGGGTGTGCACGAACCGCTGCTGCGGCGCGGAGGGCGCGTAGCTCTCCGTCTCGGCCGGCCGGTCGAGCACCGCGCACTCGCAGTCGTCGCCGGCGCCAGCCGACTGCTCGACGTCAGCGTCGGCCGGGTGGTCGGGGCAGCCGCGTCCGGCGAGCCGGCGGAGCTGGTCCAGCGTGGTGGTGGCGCGGAGGGTGCCGTCGTCGACCAGCGCCAGCGTGACCGACCCGCCCTCCGGCGCGCGGACGCCGAGCCCGTCCAGTTGCCGCAGCAGTTCGCGCAGGTGGCCGGCGGTGATCGGCAGCCCGTTGACCTGCCCCGCTTCCTGCGACCGACCGGTCAGGGCGCTGAGGGTGGCGATGACCTGCAGGTGCGCGGTCACCGCGGAGCGACCGGTCTCCCACGGCCGCTGCAGCAGATCCGCGTAGACCAGGGTGCGCAGCTGCCCGATCGGCCGGGGATCCCCGTCGGCCTTCAGCATCCGGGCGAGGGCATCGACGACCGCGTGGCAGACGGCGGCGACGTCGGCCGGGAGGTCGGCAGCCAGAGTGGCCATGCCGTCGAACGGGCCGTCGAACAGCCGCACGTCGGCGTGCCGCTGCGCGGTCTCCCGGCGGGCGTCGATGGCGTCGGCGTCGGCCTCCTGCAGCAGTGCCAGCGCGCGGGCCTTCAATCTGCGCACGGTCAGGTCGGTGGCCTCCGGCAGGAGCTGGGACTCCAGGCGGCGGGCGGTGGCCGCGGTGGTGTGCTCGAGCACGTCGACCAGCGCCTTGGCACGCGCCTCGTCCAGCGTGCCGGCGGCCAGCGCCGCCCAGGTCGCCGGCAGGTGGCTGCGGTAGGTCCAGGCGCGGTGCGCCAGGTGGGAGGCGGTGCCCCGGCCGACGTTGAGGACCACCGCGAGCTCGGCGGTGAAGAACTCCGAGACGCCCGGTAGTTCGGTGTCCGGCTGCCAGGTCCCGGAGCGGGCACCGGGGCTGCCGGGCGCGGGGTCGGTGTCGGCCGGGCGGGCCTCGGCCAGGCGGAGCACCAGCTCCGCCTCGTAGGCGGCCTCCATCGCCTTGCGCACCTGCACCCGCTGCAGCTCGGCGGCGGCCTGCTCGTCCGACAGCAGCGCCACCGGCAGCCGGGGGATCGACACCGGCCGCTGGAGCAGCCAGCCGGCGAGCGCGCGCTCCAGCGGCGACACGTCCCCGGCGACCTCCTCCACACCCCGCACGCTACGACCGGGGTACGACAGTTCCCGCAGGTCAGACCGCCTGTCCGGTCCTCCGCCGGTCGAGCGGACGGACGAGGCGGCCGATCGCGAGCTGCGCCAGCGGCGCGTAGCCCACGACGACCGGCGCCGGGCCGGAGACGCGGAGACCGGTGGTGCTGCCGCCGTCGGGACCGTCGGCGACCCAGTGCAGCAGGTGCAGCCGCACCGGGCCGGCGCTCACCGTCCACGCCCACTGCCGCGCCGCCTCGTCCACCGACTCGACGACGAACGGCAGCGTCACCCCCACCGGCCCGCGCACGCGCCCGCTCAGCCCGGCGACCAGCCGGGGGCCCGGCACGTCGACACCGGTGATCTGCGGCGCCCACTCCGGCCACCGCGCGGGCCGGGCGTAGCGCTCCCACGCCTCCGCGGGCGGCACCGGGCCGGAGGCGTGCAGCGTCACGGTCGTCATGCCGCCCTCCCTGCCCGCCGCGGGCCCGCCTCACGCACCGCGGACGGCGGCGCGGTCAGGCCGGCGGGCCGCCGAGCAGCAGCTCCCGCAGCATGTGCATGGCGAGGACGACGGAGCGCTCGCGCACCGCCGTCCGCGAGCCGGGCAGTCGCACCGACCGCGCCTGCTGACCCATGGGACCGACGGCGCACAGGTGCACGGTGCCCACGGGCTTGTCCGGCGTCCCGCCGCCGGGCCCGGCGATGCCGGTGACCCCGACCCCGACGTCGGCCCCGAACCGCGCCCGCGCCCCCTCGGCCAGCGCCAGCGCCACCTGCGGGCTCACTGCGCCGTACTCGGCCAGCATCTCCCCCGGCACCCCGACCAGCTGCTCCTTGGCCGAGTTCGCGTACGAGGTGATCCCGCCGAGCACGTACGCCGAGGACCCGGCCCGCTCGATCAGCCGGGCCACCAGCAGCCCGCCGGTGCACGACTCGGCGGTGGCGATCGTCAGCCCCTGGTCCGAGAGCGCGCCGGCCACCAGCTCGTCGAGGGTGGGCCCGGTCGAGAGCAGCGTCGCCGCGAACGTCTCGGTGAGCACGGCGGCCAGCCGGTCGTAGGCCGGCTGCGCCTCGGGGGCGAAGCGCGTGACGATCTCCAGCTCGCCCTCGCGCAGGCAGGTGGTGACCTCCAGCCCGCCGAGCTCCTGCTCGTGCTCCCGGAGGGTGGCGGCCAGCTGGGCCTCCAGCGTCCCCCAGAGCCGGATCGTCTCCTGGCGCAGCTCTCCCGCCCCCGCCAGCACCTCCTGCACCGGCCCGGCCGCCAGCGCCGCCGGCCACATCCCCTGCAGCTCCGACGGCGGCCCGGGCAGGACGACGACGACCGGCCCGCCGCGGCCGTCGGCGGGCGGGACGACGAGGCCCGGCGCCGTCCCCACCGGCTCGAGCACCGTGGCGCCGGCGGGCACCAGCGCCTGCTTGCGGACGCCGGCCGCCGTCGCCTCCGGGTCCGACCGCCAGCCGCGGCGGGCCATCAGCCGCTCCACGACGGCGGCGACGCGCTGCTCCAGCTCCGGGTCGACGTCCAGCGGCCGGCCCTGCACCTCGCCCACGACGGCGGCGGTGAGGTCGTCGGCGGTGGGCCCGAGGCCCCCGGTGGTGACCACCAGCTCGACACCGGAGGAGGCGAACCAGGCCAGCGCGGCGCGCACGTCGTCGGGCCGGTCGCCCACGACGAGGACCGACCCCACGTCGACGCCCGCCCGGCGCAGCTCCTCGGCGAGCCACGGCCCGTTGCGGTCCGCGACCCGGCCGGTCAGGACCTCGGTGCCGGTGACGACGATGCCCGCGCGCGTACCCACCCGCCCGACCCTAGGAGGACGTCGTCCTCCCCGCCGGGTGCGAGGCGGTCCGCCGGACCCGCCGCCCCGCCTCCCCGGGCCGGGCGCGGACCGCCGCTAGCGTGCGGGGAGGACCGGTCCCACCCCGTGCGGGACCGGTCGCCCGCGTCCCAGGAGGAGAGCACCCGTGACCACCTCGCCCCCGCCGGCCGGCCCGCGCACCCAGCAGATCCCCACGGGGGAGGGCGCGACGGCCGCCGGCCTGGCCGGACACCCGGGCGCGCCCGCCGTGCCGCCGTCGGTCCTGCCGGCGCCCGCGTACCCGGTGACCACGCCCCAGCCCGCGACGACGCCGGAACCCGCGCACCACTCCCCGCCGGCCCACCACCAGCCGCCTCACCACGAGCCGGCCCACCACGAGCCCGCCTACTTCGCCCCGGCCCACCCCGCACCGGCCCACCACGAGCCCGCCCACCACGCGCCGCTCCCCCACGAGCCGGCCGGCTACCAGCAGACGGGGCCCCAGCCCACCGGCCCCCTGGACTCGCTGCTCGGCGCCCCGCCGGTGCCCCCGCCGGCCGCCGTCGCGCAGGAGGCCCCGGCCGCCCGGCCCGAGAAGCCGGCGCGCCCCCGGGCGCCGCGCCGGCCTCGCGACCGGGCCGCGCTGATCGGCGCCGGCCTGGCCGGCCTCGGCCTCGTGCTGCTCGAGCTCGGGCTCGCGCTGCGCCTGGACGGGCCGCGCCTGTGGGGCCAGGTCCCGGCGTGGGCGGCGTTCGCCACCGTCTGCGCCCTGCTCGGCGGCGCGGCCGCGCTGTCGCGGCTGGTGCCGGCGCTGCGCCTGCGGCCTCTGACCGCCGAGCGGCTGGCCCTCGGCGGGGCCGCCGGGCTGGCGGTCTTCTGGGTGCTCGTCGTCCTCCCCCACGCCGACACCGACCGCGGCTTCCTGCTCACCGCCGCGCTCGGCGCCGTCGCCCTCGCCGCCTGGCTGGTGCCCGGCCGCCGTCGCTGACCGGACGCCGGCGGCTCAGCCGGCGCGGCCCCAGCCGTTGCCGCGCCCGTTGCCGCCGGCGTTCCCGTTCGCCTCGCCCTCGCCGTTCTCGTCCGCCTCGGCGGCGCCGTCCGCGGCGCCGTCGCCGGGGCCCGCGGCGTCCCCGTCGTCGTCCTCGTCCCCGGCCGTCGGCAGCGGCACCGGGGCGGGGTCCGGCACCGGGACGGGGTCCGGCTCCGGCGCGGCAGGGGTCTCCGGCGCGGCCACCTGCGTGGCCGGGCCCCCGTCCCCCGCCCAGGGCGGCGCGGTGGACTCCGTCCACCACGGCGGGGGCGACGGCGTGGACGGGGGCGCCGGCAGCGCCGCAGCCACCGTCAGCGTGACCGTCTCCCCCGGCGTCAGCCGCCCGACCGGGGTCACCCCGGTGACGGTGCCCGGGGTCGCGTCCGCGGTCTCCGCCCCGACCCGGAGCACCCGCAGCCCGGCCGCGACCAGCTGCTCCTCCACCTCGTCGGCGGACCGGCCGACCAGGTCCGCCCGCCGCACGTCGGTGCCCGCGTCCGCCGGGGACACCGCCTCGGCCGCCGGCACGGGCGCCGCCCCCGGCGCGGTCATCTCCAGCACGCCCACGCCGAGCGCGGCACCGACCGCGAGGGTCGCCACCCCGGTGAGGACCCGACCTGCGCGTCGGCGACGCGGCGCGGGGACGGGTGGGGCCACGGCCGGCGAGAAGGCGGACACGGCGGGCGGCAGCGGCGCGGTGACCGGGGGCGGCGCCGGCGGCAGCGGGCGGCCGGCGCGGACGGTCTCCACCGCCCGGCACACCGCCGCGCCGTCGGCGAGCCGGCCGGCGGGGTCCTTGGCCAGCATCCGCGCCACCAGCTCCCGCACCGGCTCCGGCACGTCGTGGGGCAGCGGGTCGGGCTCGTCGCGGAGCTGGCGCAGCGCGATCTGCACCGGGTGCTCGCCGTCGAAGGCGCGCCGCCCGGCCAGGCACTCGTAGGCGACCATCCCGAGCGCGTAGACGTCGCTGGCGGGCCCGGCCTTGCCCCCGGCCGCCTGCTCGGGCGAGAGGTAGTGGGCGGTGCCGACCACCTGGCCGGTGCGCGTCAGCGGGGCGCTGCCCGCCGACCAGGCGATGCCGAAGTCGGTGATCCGGACGACGCCGTCGGAGCCGACCAGCACGTTGCCCGGCTTGACGTCGCGGTGCACCACCCCGGCGGCGTGCGCGGCGGCCAGGGCGGCGGCGGTCTGCCCGACCAGGTCCAGCACCCGCTCGGCCGGCAGCCGCCCCTCACGGGCCACCAGCGCCGACAGCGGCTCGCCGTCGACGAGCTCCATGACCAGGTGGGCGCAGACCTCGCCGTCCTCGGTCACCACCTCGCCGTAGTCGTGCAGCGCGGCGATGTTGCGGTGCAGCAGCCGGCCGGCCAGGCGCGCCTCGGTGCGGAACCGGGTGCGGACGGTCTCGTCCTCGACGTACTCGCTGCGCAGCAGCTTGACCGCCACCGGCCGGTCGAGCAGCGCGTCCCGGCCGCGCCAGACCTGGCCCATGCCGCCGGTGGCGAGGAGGCCGAGCAGCTCGTAGCGGCCGCCGACGACGCGACGCACGGGACTGCCGTCCATCGCACCTCCTCGGTTCCGTATCAGTCGTCGGGGAAGTCTCCCGCGGCGGAGGTGGTCCCGCTCGGCGTCCCGGCGGGGCTGGTCACCGGTGAGGGTGACGGCGAGGTGCTCGTGCTGGTGCTGGAACTCGTGGCGGTGGTGCCCGTGGGCGTGGCCGACGAACTGGTGGCGCCGGTCGTCGGCGAGCCGGTCGTGGACGAGCCCGGTGCGTTCGCGGTGGTGGGGGTCGCGGCCTCGGTCGGCTCCGGGACCGTCGTCCCCGGGGCCGGTTCCGTCACGGGCGGGGGCGGCTCGACGACCGTGCCGGGCGCGCTGTCGCCGGTCACGGCCGAGACACCGCCGTCGCCGCCCTGCCCCGTGGACGACGCCCCGGACCGGCGGCCACCGCTCGGCGCCACGGCGAAGGTGACGACGACGTCGTCGCCGGGCTCCAGGCGCACGCCCTCGGGCGACACCCCGAGCACCCGGCCCGGGACCGCGGACCCGGTCACCTGCTCGCGCCGCTCCACGCCCAGGCCCAGCGCGGACAGCTGGGTGGCGACGTCGTCGATCGGCCGGCCGACGTAGTCGCCGGCCTCCAGCACCACGCCGTCCTCGCCGTCGCGGGTCTGCGCGGCGACGACCGTCGGGGAGGCGGGGTCGTCGACCAGGGCGGTGAAGACGACGCCGGCCAGCCCGGCGCCCAGCAGCAGCGCCAGCAGCGGCACCAGGACCGCCGCGACCCGGCGGCGGGGCGGCGGCGGGGGGCCGGGTCGCCGCGGCCCGTGCGGGCCGGGCAGCGCCCCGGACGGGCCGGGCGCGGCCTGGGTGGGCGGGCCGGCGTCGACGGCGACCGGGGCGGCGCTGACCGGGGCGGCGTCGACCGGGGCGGCCACCGCCACCGCGGCCGGCGCGGCGGCCGGGACGGGCGCGGGCGGCGCCGGCGGCTCGAGGTCCGGCAGCCGCCCGGCGCGGGCGTCCTCGACCGCGGTGACGAACGCGGCGCCGTCGGGCATGCGGGCCGCCGGGTCCTTGGCCAGCGCGCGGCGGATGAGGGTGCGGACGTCGCGGGGCAGCGTGTCCGGCAGCGGCTCGGGGTCCGAGCGCAGCTGCTTGAGCGCGATGGTGACCGCGTTGTCGCCGTCGAAGGCGGGGTGCCCGGTGAGGCACTCGTAGCCGACCAGGCCGAGGGCGTAGACGTCGCTGGCCGGGGTGGCCAGGTGCCCCTCGGCCTGCTCCGGCGAGAGGTACTGGGGCGTGCCGATGACCTGGCCGGTCTGGGTGAGCGGGACGCTGCCGGCCGACCAGGCGATGCCGAAGTCGGTGATCTTCACGCTGCCGTCGGCGCGGACCAGGATGTTGCCCGGCTTGACGTCGCGGTGCACCAGCCCGGCGCGGTGGGCCTCGGACAGCGCGGCGGCGGTCTGGCCGAGCACCGACAGGGTGGTGGAGGTGTCCAGCCGTCCCTCGCGGCGCAGCAGCGCCGACAGCGGCTGGCCCTCGACCAGCTCCATGACCAGGTAGGCGAGCGTCTCGCCGGTGTCCCCGGCCTCGGTCTCGCCGTAGTCGTAGACCGCGGCGATGTTCGGGTGGTTCAGCGCGGCGGCGTGCTGGGCCTCGGCGCGGAAGCGGGCGAGGAAGGTCGGGTCGCCGGTGTACTCGCTGCGGAGGACCTTGACCGCGACCGGGCGGTGCAGCAGCACGTCGGTGCCGCGCCACACCTGGCCCATGCCCCCGGCGGCGATCAGCTGGGAGAGTTCGTAGCGGTCACCGAGCATGCGGCGACCCGGTTCCACCACGGGACCTCTCCCATCCCTGCCGGCCCTGCTGCCGACGCCGTCCACCCCCGGCGCACCGCCTCTCGTCCGCAGAGGTGCCCGGTCCTTCCGAGACCACACATCCTCCCAGCAGTCCCACCCGTCCGGGGAGTCCCGTGCGTCACGGCTCGGCATCGACTCCGCGACACCCCGGCGACACGCCGGGGAACGGCCGGGGAACGGCGGCTCAGCCGGTGAAGAGGGCGCGGCCCCACCAGTCGGCGTCGTCGCGGACGCCGGGCGGGCAGGCGAACACCGCCGAGGAGGTGTGCCGGACGTACTCGTTCATCGCGTCCAGCCGCAGGTTGCGCTGCACCTGCACGAAGCCGGTCTCCGGGTTCCGCTGGAAGGCGATGAAGAACAGCCCGGCGTCGAGCCGGCCCAGGCCGTCGGAGCCGTCGACGAAGCTGTAGCCGCGGCGCAGGATCGCCGTCCCCGCGTTGGTCGGGTGGGCGAGGAAGACGTGGCTGGTCTCGGGGATCGCGAACTCGCCGTCGACCTGCTTCGTGAAGTCGACGGGGTCGAACTCCGCGCGCTGGCCGAGCGGCGCGCCGGTGCCCTTGGTGCGGCCGATGGTGCGCTGCTGCTCGTCCAGCGAGGAGCTGTCCCACGGCTCGACGAGCATCCGGATCCGCCGGGTGACCAGGTACGAGCCGCCGCGCAGCCAGTCCGCCCTGCCCCCCTCGCGGTCGTCGTCGCCGACCCAGACGAACCGGTCGAGGGCACTGCCGTTCTCGGCCTTGAGGTTGTCGGTGCCGTCCTTGAACCCGAACAGGTTGCGCGGGGTGGCCTGGCCGGTGCTGGTCGACGACGTCCGGCCGAAGCCCAGCTGCGACCAGCGCACGCTCACCACGCCGGCGCCGGTGCGGACCAGGTTGCGGACCGCGTGGACGGCGACCTGCGGGTCGTTGGCGCAGGCCTGGATGCACAGGTCCCCGCCGCTGATCGCGGGGTCGATCTGGTCGCCGGGGAACGCCGGCAGCTCGGCCAGCGGCGCGGGCCGGCGGGCGGCGAGGCCGAAGCGGTCGCGGCCATCGGCGGTGGTGAACAGCGTGGGCCCGAAGCCGACCGTGATGGTCAGCCCGGACGGCGGCAGGCCGAGCGCCTCGCCGGTGTCGTCCGGCGGCGCGTACCGCTCGCCGTCGACGGCACCCACGGGCCCGGCGTCCCGGCCCGCGGTCATGCGCCGCGCGGCCTCGGTCCAGTCCTGCAGGAGCGCGACCAGGTCGTCGCGGCTGTCGGTGGTGACGTCGAGGGCGACGAAGTGCAGCCGGTCCTGGGCGGGCGTGACGATCCCGGCCTGGTGCTCGCCGTGGAAGGGCACCGCGTCGGTCGGGGCCGGCCCGGCGGCCGGGGCCTCGTCGGCGGTCGCCCGGCCGATGACCCCGCCGGCCGCGCCCGCGGCGAGGACGCCGGCGGTGCCGACGCCGAGGGTGCCGAGCAGGCGGCGGCGGGACAGGCCCGGCCGCTGCGGCGCGGCCGGCTGGTCGGCGGTGGGCTCCGTCATGGCTTCCTCGGGACGGGGACGGTCTCGCAGGGCGCAACGCCCCGCGGACACCGGCGCGTCCCCGGCGCCGGTGTTCCGCGGGTCACTGGTCCGCGACGACCGCCGCGACCTGGCTGACCGACTCCGACAGCGCGGTGATCCTGTCGGACAGGCCGCGGAGCTGGTCCTCGGAGAGCCGGTCGTGCGGCGTCCAGCCGCCGTCGGTGCGGTACTGCTCGAGCTCGGCCTCGGTGGCGGCGAACCGCTCGTCGATCTCGGCGACCAGCTCGGCGTCGGCCTCCTCCAGGTAGGGGCGCAGCGCCTGGACGGCGGCCTCCGAGCCCTCGAGGTTGGCGGCGAAGTCCCACAGGTCGGTGTGCGAGTAGCGGTCCTCCTCGCCGGTGATCTTGCCGGTGGCGATCTCGTCGAGGAGGGCCTTGGCGCCGTTGGCCAGCTGCAGCGGCTCCAGCGTCGTGTCGTCGGCGAGGTCGACGACCTGCTGCACGTTCTCGAGCAGCTGGTCGGCGTAGGGGGTCATACCCTCGGTGGTGCCGCCGACCCACAGCGCCTGCTCGATGCGGTGGTAGCCGGTGAAGTCCTCGCCCTCGGCCTGGTCGCCCTCGCGGCCGTCGATGAGCGGGTCGAGGTCGCCGAAGACCTCGGCCACCGGCTCGATCCGTTCCCAGTAGGTGCGCGCCAGCGGGTAGAGCGCCTTGGCACCCTCGACGTCGCCGGCCTTGACCGCGTCGACGAACGCCGTGGTCTGCTCGAGCAGCGCGCCGGTCTGGCTCTGCACGTAGCGCTGGTAGTCCGCGCTCGCCCGGGCGAGGGTCTCGTCCTCCGACAGCGACTGCGCCTCGCCGGTGACGGTGAGGTCGCTGCGGATGCCGTCGCCGACCATGCCGGGCTTGCAGGCGGTCTCGTAGCTGCCGGCGGGCAGCTCGACGAGCAGCTCGCGGGTGAGGCCCGGGGCGATGTTCTCCACCTCGCCCATCACCCGGTCGCCCTCGGCGTAGACGTAGAACTCGGTGACCTGGTCGCCGGAGTTGGTGACCTGGAAGCTGTGCGTCCCGGCCGGCAGCTCGCTGCTGGCGACGTCGCAGGCGTCGTCGGTGGCGGCGACGGCGACGGTGTCGGCGGCCTCCCCGCCGCCGGACGCCGCGCCGGAGCCGGTGTCGGCGCTGCCGCACGCGGCGGTGGTCAGCGCGGCCAGCAGGCCGGCCGTGAGCAGGGGGAGGCGGCGGTCACGCACGGACATGCTGGGTGGTCTCCGACGGCTGGGAGGGGGTCCGGGCCGGGTCGGCGCCGGAGGGCTGCGGGGCGGCCACCACGTTCGGCGCGGGGGCGGCGGGTGCGGGGGCGGCAGGCGCGGGCGTGCGGGCGGGCCAGAGGAAGGCGACGAGCACCGGCACCAGGTAGGCGACGTAGGCGATCGTCTCGATCACCGTGGGCGCGGCGGTGACGTTGAAGGTCCCGGCGATCGCCGCGCCGTACCAGCTGTTCGGGTCGAGGACGCCCGAGATGTCGAAGGCGAGGACGTCCAGGCCGGGCAGGACGCCGGCCTCCTGGAAGTCGTGGACGCCGTACTTGAGGATCCCGGCCGCGACGAAGACCAGCAGCACGCCGCTGACGGTGAAGAACCGCGACAGGTCGATCCGGACGGCGCCCGCGTAGAGGCCGATGCCGATGACGACGGCGGTGAGGACGCCCGCGGAGATGGCCACCAGCGGCGTCGCCGTCGTCGTGGCGCCCTGGGCGGCGGCGTAGAAGAGCAGCGTCGTCTCCAGGCCCTCGCGGACCACGGAGAGGAAGGCGACGCCGGCGACGGCGAGCGTGCCCGTGCCCAGCGCCTGCTCCAGCTGCCCGCTGAGCTCGCCCTTGAGCTTCCGGGCGGTCCGGCGCATCCAGAAGACCATCCAGGTGACCAGCGCGACCGCGAGCACCGAGGTGATCGCCTCGAACAGCTCGCGCGAGCGGTAGTCGGCCAGCAGCGTCGTCTCGGTGTAGGTGAGCAGCGCGCCGAAGAGCACCGACAGGGCGACCGCGGCGGCGACGCCCGCCCACAGGGGCAGCAGCTGGCGGCGCCGGCCGGACTTGACCAGGTAGGCGACGAGGATGCTGACCACGAGGGTGGCCTCGAGGCCCTCGCGCAGGCCGATGAGGTAGCTGGCGAGGAACGCCTGGCCCATGGCTGACACCTCTGTCGGGGTTCGGGAACCCCCGGGTCCGTACTGAGGGCAGGCACACCTTACTCGCGGGCGGGGGATCGATCGGTCCCCGTCCGCGGGAGGGCCCCCTCGGCCGCGCGCGGGCGTGGCAGGGTGACCGGCATGTCAGAGACGACCGCCACCACGACCGTGACCCGCGAGGACGCCGGCGGCGTCGCGACCGTCACCCTGCAGCGGCCCGGGATCTCCCGGGCGATGCGGCGGGAGCTGCTCGAGGTGGTGCAGGGGATCGCCGGCGACGGGTCGGTGCGGGCGGTGCTGTTCACCGGCACCGGCCGGGCGTTCTGCGTGGGCCAGGACCTCGCCGAGCACGTCGAGTCGCTGCGCGGGGACGCCGGGACCTCGCTGTCGGTCGTCGAGGACGAGTACAACCCGCTGGTCCTGGCGCTGGCCGGGCTGCGGGTGCCGGTCGTCGTCGGGATCAACGGCGCCTGCGCCGGCGCAGGCCTGGGGCTCGCGATGGCCGGCGACCTGCGGGTGGCCGCCGCGGGCGCGAAGTTCACGACGGCGTTCACCGGCATCGGGCTGTCCAGCGACTCGGCCCTGGCCGCGCGGCTGGTGCACAGCGTGGGCGTCGCCCGCGCCACCGAGCTGCTGCTGCTCCCCGACGCCTTCCCGGCCGAGACGGCGCTGCAGTGGGGCCTGGTGCACCGGGTCGTCGAGGCCGACCGGGTGGCGGACGAGTCCCGGGCGCTGGCCGAGCGGCTGGCCTCGGGGCCGACGGCGGCCTACCGGGCGGTGAAGACGGTGCTGGCGGGCGCGCCCACCGCCTCGCTGGAGGAGACGCTGGCGCTGGAGGCGCGGCTGCAGACCGAGCTCGGCGGCACCGCCGACCACGCCGAGGCGGTCGAGGCGTTCCTCGCCAAGCGCCCGCCGCGGTTCACGGGCCGCTGACCGGAGGACCCCGTCCCCCCCACCCCTCGCAGGCTCGGGGTGGGACCCGGGACGGGGCCGGGGGAGCTGGAGCAAGGCCCTCCGCCGCGGCCCTCAGGCCCGGCTGAGGGTGGTGCAGGGGCCGCAGACGTCGCGGGCCGACGTCGGCCAGTCCTCGTCGAGGGTGATGCGGGCCAGCGTGCCGCAGAGGGTGAGCTCGCAGGCGCCGTCGACCTCGGACGCCGGGCGGTGCAGCTCGACGGCGTGCCACAGGGCGGCGGTCGGGCCGTGGGCGCGGCTGCGGGCGGCGACGTAGGCGGTCGCGGCGAACGCGGTGGGGACGGTCGGGGCGGCGGTGGGGGCCATGCAGGGAGGGTCGACAGGGCGCCCGGCCCCCGGGAGCGGGGCCGCCGCGGTGTCACCCACCCGGGTGAGACGGCGGGCCCGCGGGGGCGACGGCAGGATGTCCCCGTGGAGCTGACGAAGCACGGGCACGCCTGCGTCGTGATCAGTGACGGCGACCGGCGGCTGGTCGTCGACCCGGGCGCCTTCACCGACCCGGCGGCGCTCGAGGGGGCGACCGCGGTGCTGGTGACGCACGAGCACCCCGACCACTTCGTCGGCGACCGGCTGCGTGCGGCGCTGGAGGCCGACCCCGCGCTGGAGGTGTGGACGAACCCGTCCGTCGCGGAGCAGCTGGACGGCCCCGGGAACCGGGTGCACGCGGTGGGCGACGGCGACGCGCTGACCGTCGCGGGTTTCGACGTGCAGGTCCACGGCGAGTGGCACGCGGTGATCCACCCGGACCTGCCCCGCGTGCGCAACGTCGGCTTCCTGGTCGAGGGGCAGGTGTTCCACCCCGGCGACGCGTTCACCGTGCCGGGGACCCCCGTGCCCACGCTGCTGGTGCCGCTGCACGCGCCGTGGTCCAAGGCGGCCGAGGTGATCGACTATCTGCGGGCGGTGGACGCCGACCAGGCCTTCGCCGTGCACGACGGCCTGCTCAACGACACCGGGCTGGGCCTGATGGCCGGCCTGCTGGGCGAGCGCGGCCCGGGCACGCCCACCCCCTACGGCCGGCTGGCCCCGGGGGAGGCGGTCGAGCTCTGAGGCCCGCCGCCTCCCCCAGCGGAGGTCAGCGGCGGACGGCGCCGCGGCGCGAGCGGGCCGAGATGCCCTCGGCGACGCCGATCAGCAGGACGGCGGCGACGACGGCCAGGACGAAGCCCAGGACGTTGAGCTCCCAGATGCTGCCGGTGCCGAAGAACTGGGCGATGAGCCCGCCGATGAGCGAGCCGACCACGCCGAGGGCCAGGGTGGCGAGGATGCCCAGGTGCTGCTTGCCCGGGACGATGAGGCGGGCCAGGGCCCCGATGATCAGGCCGGCCACGAGGAAACCGATCACGACGATCCTCCGGTGGGTGCGTGGCGCCCGGCCGGTCGCCGGGCGCGCCTGCAGGTCATCTACCCGCATGATCACGGCGCACACCCGGGCCGTTCGTCACCGGTCCGCGGGGACCTGCTCCACGTGCGCCGGGAGCTTGTCCAGCTCCTCGTCGACCGTGCGCTGCACGAACTGCTGCACGGCGCGGCGGACCAGCCGGTCGGCCAGCCGGGGACGGCGCGGCTCGTGGGTGAGCGTGATGGTCACCCGGGTGGCGCCGTCGGCGGCGTCGTCGAGCTCGATGCGCGTCGTCCACGTCTCGGGGGTGAGCTCGAGCCGGGTGGCGACCACCCGCTCGGGCTCCCACTCGACGATCTCCCCGCGCGGGGCGCCCTCGCGGGGGGTCCCGTCGGCGGGGAGGCGGCCGGGGACGCAGACGAACCGGGCGCCCTTCCCGGACCGGCCGCCCTCGACGACGTAGGAGACGTCGCAGACGGCGCAGTAGGGCTCCAGCACGGCCAGTGCCCGCCACACCCGGCGGCGCGGCGCGGCCACCTCCCGGGTCCCGCTGGCCGTGGTCACGTCCCGACGGTAGACGGGGGCCGGCCGGGTGCCGGGGCGAGGTCGGCGAGCACGGCCCGGGCGACGGCCCAGCGCTCCTCCCCCACCCGGCGCGCCCAGTCCCGCTCGACGTCGGCCAGGCGCCGGCGCACCGCCTCGTCGACCTCCTGGCCGCGGCCGGTGCGCCGGACCAGCCGGGCCCGCCCGTCGGAGGGGTCGGGGAGCACCTCGACGTACCCGCCGGCCTGCAGCGGCGCGAGCGCCTGGGCCAGCGCCTGCTTGGTGTGCCCGCTGTCGGCGGCCAGCCGGCTCAGCCGCTCCCCCTCGGGCGGCAGCATCGCCAGCAGCCGGTAGTGCCGCATGCGCAGGCCCGGGTAGCGCGCGTCGCTGAGGGCGTAGAGGTCGTCCCGGATCAGGGTCATCGCCTGCTCGAGCAGCGTGGTGACCAGGACGGGGCGTTCTCGGTTGACGGGATCGGACAAGCGGCTTCACCATCCACCCACCGTCAGACAAGCGGCTTGACCATCTTCCCACGGGAGCCCGCGATGACGACCTCGCCCTGGCTGGCGCTGTTCCGCCCCGTGCACCTCCACCTCCCGCCGCGCCGCGGCCCGCGGCGTCCGCGGTGACCGGCCTGCCCGGCGGGACGAGCGTCGCCGAGCTGCTGCCCGCGCTGCGCCTCCGGTCGGGCGACCCGGCGCTCGAGGTCGAGGCGGTGACCTGCCGCCCGCTGGAGCACGACGCCAGCGCGCCGTCGACGCGGGCGCTGACCCGGGTCGCCGTCGAGGGCCGGGGGTCCGGCGGCCGGGTGGTGCTGCGCCTGGTCGCCAAGGAGCTGCAGGCCGCCCGGTACGGCCTGCCGCCGCAGATGCCCGACGACGCCCGGGCGCACCTGGACGAGGTCATCCCGTGGCGGCTGGAGGCCGACGTCCTGGCCGCCGGCGTCGCCGGGTGCGCCCCGCCCGGGCTCCGCCCGCCGGACGTCGTGGCGGTGCACGAGCAGCCCGGCGACCGGCTGACCCTCTGGCTCGAGGACGCCGAGCCGGTCGACACCTCGTGGACGGCGGACGACACCCTCCGCGCCGCGGAGGCCCTCGGCCGGCTGGCCGCCCGCCGCCGCGGCCGGCCCTGGCCGCCGATGCCGGGCGGGGACTTCCTCACCGTCTACCGGGACGAGCAGCTGGGCGCCTGGGCGGTCCCCTGGCTGCGCGACGACGCCACCTGGGCCGCGCCGGTCATGCGGGTGCCCGAGGTCGTGGCCCTGCGGGAGGAGGTGTGCGCGCTGGCCTCCCGCGTCGACGACGTCCACGCCCGCCTCGCCGCGCTGCCGGTGCTGCCCGCCCACGGGGACGCGACGCCGATGAACCTGCTCCGGCCCGCCGCGGCGCCGGACACGTTCGTGCTGGTCGACTGGGCGATGGCGGGCCCGGCGCCGGCCGGCTTCGACCTCGTGCCGCTGCTGTTCGGCCGGGCGGAGTGCGGGGCCGGCCCACCCGACGAGGTGCCCGCCCTGCTCGGCCCGGCGGTCGCCGCCCACGCGCGCGGGCTGGCGGCCGAGGGCGTCGACGTGTCCCCCGCCGACCTGGAGGCCGGGGTGCTGCTGGCCGCGCTGCTGCGCTACCCGTGCACCGGCCTGCCGCTGCACCTGCTGTTCGAGCCGGTGACCGGCGAGGTGCTCGGCCACGCGGCGCGGCGGGCGGCCTTCGTCCGGATGGTGCTCGACCTCGAGCCGCGGCTGGCCGCGCTCAGCGGCCGCTGACGCCGCCCTCAGAGCTGCAGGGTCGCCGCGGCGAGCAGGTAGGCCGCGGACACGGCCTCCGGGTCGTGCAGGTCCCCCGGGTCCTCCGACACCGCCCGGGACCGCGCGCGCACCGCGGCCCCGGGGTCACCGGCGACGAGGTCCTCGGCGAGCCCGGCGACCACGGCGAGGGAGTCGTGCTCGTCCAGGTCGTCGAGGACGAGGCCGTCGTGGAGGAGCGTCGCCGCCTCGAGGAGCACCTCGCGGGCCGCCTCGGCGTCCACCTCGGGCCGCGCCCGCGCGACCGCCTCCGCGGTCGCCAGGAAGCGGGCGCGCAGTGCGGCTGCGACGTCGGGCGGCACGCCGGGAGCCTTACAGGGGACTCGTCTCCCGGTCGAGCGCACATCGGGCGGCCAGGTGCCCGGCGAAGGTCCGCCGGCCGTGGGCCGGGCCGGGCACGAGCGCCGAGCCCGCGCCGTAGGCGGCGAACAGCCGCCCCGGCAGCCGCAGGGGCACGACCGGACGCCGGGTGCCGGTGGCCCGTGCCCACTGCCGGGCCAGTTCGGGGACGGCGAGCTGCTCTGGGCCGCCGACGTCGGCGACCCGGCCGGCCGGTGCGGCACCGGCCAGCTCGACCAGCCGGTCGGCGACCTCCTCGACGGCGACCGGCTGCAGCGGGACGTCGGGCGCCGCGACGACCGGGGACAGCCGCTGCGCGGTGAACAGCGCCGCGACGAAGGAGTGGAACTGGGTGGCCCGCAGCAGGCTGAACGGCAGGCCCGACTCCCGGACCAGGCCCTCGACGACGACCTTGTCGCGGTAGTAGCCCAGCGGGACGTCGTCGATCCCGACGATGGAGACGACCACCAGGTGCCGCACGCCCGCGTCGCCGGCGGCCCGGAGCAGCGTGCGGGCCGCCTCGACATCGCCCTTCCCGCGCGGGCCGGTGGCCAGGTGCAGCACGGTGTCGACACCGGTGAGCGCCTCGCGCAGGCCGGCGCCGGTGAGCAGGTCGCCGGTCGTCAGGCCCGGGCCGCGGCGCCGGCTGAGCGCGCGGACGTCGTGTCCGGCCGCGCGCAGGCGGGCGGTGGTGGGGGTGCCGAGGGTGCCGGTGGCACCGGTGACCAGGGTGGTCGTCATGGGTGGGTCTCCCTTCCTCACCCACCGAGACCGGACAGCCCCCCGATCCGTGACAGCTGCGCGTTCGCGTGGGCCAGCTTCTCCGGGTTGACGACCAGGTCGAGCGCGCTCAGCCGCTCGCCGTCGGTGTGCAGCACCAGGACGCCGTGCAGGGCCGTGCCGTCGGTGAGGGCCACCGCGGGGGCGCCGTTGACCTCGACGAACGCCGGCAGCAGCCCTGCGCCGAAACGGGCGACGACCCCGGCGACGTAGCGGGCCACGGCCTCCCGCCCCCGCACCGGCCGGCGGGCCGCGTTGACGACGCCGCCGCCGTCGGCGCGCGCCACGACGTCGGCGGTCAGCAGGGCCTCCAGCCCGGCGAGGTCCCCGTCGGCGGCCGCGGCGAGGAAGCGGGCGGTCAGCTCCTGCCAGCGGGCCGGGTCGACCTCCCGGGTCCCGGCGCCGGCGAGGTGCCGCCGGGCCCGCGAGTGCAGCTGCCGGACGTTCGCCTCGGAGGTGCCGATCAGCTCGGCCACCTCGCGGGGGCTGTAGGCGAACGCCTCGCGCAGCACGTAGGCGGCCCGCTCGGCCGGGGACAGCCGCTCCAGCAGGGCCAGCAGCGCGAAGGAGACGCTCTCCCGCTGCACCGCCCCCTCCAGCGGGCCGAGGTCCCCGCCCGGGCCGGTCAGCACGGGCTCGGGCAGCCACGGCCCGGCGTAGACCTCGCGCCGGGCACGGGCGGAGGTGAGCGCGGTGAGGCACAGGTTGGTGACCGTCCGGGCCAGGAACGCCGCGGGGTCGGTCACCCGCGTCCGGTCGACGCCCTGCCAGCGCAACCAGGCGTCCTGCAGCACGTCCTCGGCGTCGGTGGCCGAGCCGAGCATCCGGTAGGCGATGCCGGACAGCCGCGCGCGATGGGCCTGGAAGTCGTCCAGCGCCGCCGTCCCAGTCACGGGCGGATCCTGTCAGGCGGGCCGGCCGCGTCCCCCTCCGTGCTCAGCGGCCGGTGACCGAGACCTCGAACTCGACCTGGCTCACGTCCGGCCGCAGCCGGGAGAAGCTGTGCACCAGCGGGTGCCCGGCGCTGTCGCGCACGGTGGTGCGGACGACCAGCAGAGGGGAGCCGGCGGCGATCCGCAGCAGGTCGGCCTCGTCCGGGGCGGCGGTGCCGACGTCGACGACGATGCGGGCGTGCGCCAGGTCGGCGCCGTACTCCCGGCGCAGGAAGTCGTACAGCGAGCCCTCGCTGAAGTCCTCCTCCGCGGCCAGCGGGTAGAGCGCGGCGGGCAGGAAGCTGTGCGCCACGTGGTTGGGCGCGCCGTCGACGCTGCGCAACCGCTCCAGCTCGACGACGTCCTCGGCGACGTCGAGGGACAGCTCGGCGGCCACCGACGACGGCGCCGGTACGACCCGCTGGGTGAGCACCGTCGTCCCCACCTGGGCGCCCTGCTCGGCCATCACCGAGCTCCACCCGGCGATGCGGTGGACGAAGCTCTCGCGGTACTCGTGCCGGATCGCCGGGCGGGTGACGTAGGTGCCCCGGCCCTGCTCGCGCACGAGGTGGCCGTCGGCGACCAGCCCGTCGACGGCGCGGCGCAGGGTGATCCGGCTGACGCCGTACTCGGCGCACAGCGTGGGCTCCGGGGGCAGCAGGGCCCCCTCGGGCATCGCGGCGACCCGGCGCCGCAGGTGCTCACGGACCGAGAGGTACTTCGGTCCCGCCGTCGCCGCTGTCACGGGCGCCAGACTATGCGGGGAAGACGTCTGAGGACGTCATGTCGTATGAGACGTCTCTCGCTCGGGTGACATCCACCTCTACGGTGCCCGGAGTTCCACCACGGTCACCTCGGGCCGCGCGCCGATCCGCATGGGCGGTCCCCAGTACCCGGCGCCGGTCGTGACGTACAGCTGCGTGTCGCCGTGCCTCGACCAGCCCTCGACCGCGGGCTGGTCGAGCCGGATGGCGTGGTCGAACGGCCACAGCTGCCCGCCGTGGGTGTGCCCGGACAGCTGCAGGTCCACACCGGCAGCCCGCGCCTGGTCGACCATGTACGGCTGGTGGGCGAGCAGCACCACCGGCGTCGCGTCGTCGCGGCCGTCGAGGGCGGCGTCGAGGTCCGCTCCGTGCCCGGGGACGCCCGAGCCGGCCGCGGTGCGGTCGTCGATGCCGGCCAGGTCGAACGACGCGCCGCCGCGGGTGATCGGCACCCGCTCGTTGCGCAGCACCTCGACGCCGAGGGTCGGCAGGTGCCGGAGCCAGGCGGTGGTGTCGACGAAGTACTCGTGGTTGCCGGTGACGAAGAAGACGCCCTGCTCGCTGACCAGGTCGGCCAGCGGCGCGACCTCCTCGCGCAGCTCGTCGACCTCGCCGTCGACCAGGTCGCCGACGATCGCCACGACGTCAGGGCGCTGGGAGTTGACGATCTCGACCAGCCGCTCGAAGCGCCGCCCGCCGTAGGTGGCCGACAGGTGACCGTCGGAGAAGGTGACGATCCGCAGGCCGTCGAGCGCGGGGTCCAGCCGCGGCAGGGTGACCGGCACCCGGCGGACGACGGGCGCGGAGTTCGCGAGGTACACGCCCGTGCCCGCGGTGCCCAGCGCCACCGCGCCGGCGGTGACGGCCAGCGAGCGGGCGAGGAACAGCCGGCGAGAGGGGTCGGCGACGACCGCGCGGTCCTCCGGCCGCGGGGCCGGCTCCGGGTCCGGGCCGACGGAGGGGACGGGGGCCGGCACGGCCGCGGCGGCGGCGGGGACGGCGGGCCGGCGGGTCCAGCGGCGCAGCACCAGGCGGACCGGCTCCAGGACGAGCAGCGCGAGGAACGCGTAGAAGGCGATCCCGAGCCAGGTGTAGGCGACCCAGTCCAGCGGAGCGGCGGCGTCCAGGGGCAGCGTGCGGCGCAGCAGCACCGCGGCGGCGGGCAGCAGGGCGAGCACCACGGTGAGGGCGGTGAGCCGCCGCCGCGCCCGGCCGGGCCGGGTGGTGCTCCTGACCAGGCGCCACCAGAGGTAGCCGTGCAGGAGGAGCAGGGCGAGCAGGACGACCGTCCCGAAACCGAGCAGACCGATCAGGGACAGGACGGACCTCGCTTCGGCTGTGCGGGAGACACCACGGCAGGAGACGTGCGGGCGGCCCGGGGTGTTCCCGCCCCGGGCCGGCGCCCCGCCCGCTCAGGCCTTGACGGCCGCCTTCACCGCGGCGCGCAGGGAGGGCTCGAGCGCCCAGAACCGCTGGTCGGCGTGCTCGGCGCGCAACTCCTCCAGCGCGTGCAGCCGGCCGTAGGCGAAGGTGTCCTCCCCCGCCCCGACGGCGGCCGCCGCCAGCCGCAGGCACCACTGCCGGGCGACGACGGTGTCCTGGGCCTCGCCGAGCACGTCCTGCACCTCCTTCATGCAGGCGACCAGGGCCTCGGCGGGCGCCCCGAGCACCGGCGCGGCGACCTCGGCGGTGTAGCGGACCCGCTTGGCCGCCTTGCGGACCTCGTGGAGAGCGTGCTCGGTCTCGTCCTCGTGCGCGCCCGGGTCCTCGGCCTCGCGCTCGCGGGCCTCGTCGATGCGGGCCTGCATCCGCTTGCCGGTGCGCCGGACCGCGTCGACGAGGACGGCGTGCGCGGGCTCACCGGCCGCCTCGAGGAGCGGCGGGTCGGCGAGCAGCGCGTCGAGGGCGTCGAGCAGCGCCAGGTGCCGCCGGTCCGACAGCGCCCGGACCGCCGCCTTGCGGCCCCGCTCGACGTCGGCGATCTCGGTGGACTGCAGCCGGGCGGCCACCGGCCCGCGGACCAGCTCGACCGGCTGCGCCGCGACGACGGACTTGAGGTGCTCGAGGGCCACCTCGCCGTCGCGGGCGCCGGAGAGCGCGGCGCCGATCCACTGCAGCTCGTCGCGGACCGGGTCGGTGGTGGTGCGGTCGAGCACCGGCCGGAACGCGGCCAGGATGCTGCGCAGCCGGCGGCAGGCCACGCGCAGGTCGTGCACGCCCTCGGGGTCGCCGGTGCGGACCCCGATGTCGGCGGTCTGCAGCGCCTCGGCCTGGGTCCGCAGCGCGCCGAGCACCACCTCGCCCGCCGTCGGCCCGTTCTGCTTCCGCTTCTTCTTCCCCTCCTTGCCGCCGTCCCCGTCCTCCGTGGCGGCCGGCGGACGCGCCGGGGCGAGCGCGGCGAGCCGGTCGGCCAGCACGCGGGAGAGCTTGGACGGCAGGGCGGAGGGCTCGATGCCCGCCGCGGCCAGCGCCTCGGTGACGCCGTCGAGCAGCGCCCGGTCGCCCTCGACGAGCTCCACCTCCAGCTCGCGCCAGGTCATGACGGTCGCCGGGCTCTCGGGGTCGGGGGCGAGCGCGGTGCCGGTGACGGTGTCGGCGGCGACCTCGGCGAGGACGCGGCCCCCGTCGTCGAGCAGGTGCGTGACCTGCCGCGTCGTCTGCAGGGTGGCGACCGGCCCCGGCCTCGCGCCGCGCAGCACGGCGGTCACCGGCTCGGTCACCGCCCGCGGCACGACCGTGCGCCGGGTGCCCAGCGGGGCGTGCACCTCCCGGCGCGAGCCCGCGACGGCGGTGGGCAGCTTGAGGTGCCAGCCCGCGTCGGTGCCGCCGGTCCGCCGGCGCAGCGTGATCCGCGCGCGGGCCAGCCGCAGGTCCGGGGTGTCGTAGTAGGTGGCGTCCAGGTCGTGGGTGACCGGGTCCCCCGTCGACGCCACGCCGTCCACGGTCGTCAGGTCGGGGAGGACGACGTCCGGCCCCGTCTCGAACTTGCGCTCGACCTCGAGCTGTCCGCTGCCCACGTCGTCCTCCTCCTGGATGACCCTCCGCGCACGACCGTAGGCGTCCGGGTGTCGGAAGGCACCGGTACGGGCACTCCCCCGCGGAAACGACGCCAGCCGGGGTGTCGACGGAGGAGGCGAGCACCGTGTTGAGCGAGCGAGACCTGTCCGCGGCGATCGGGAGCACGGTCCAGGGCCCCGACGGGGAGAAGATCGGCACCGTCGAGAGCTTCTTCGTCGACGACCGCACCGGCGCGCCCACCTGGGTGGCCGTGAGCACCGGCCTGTTCGGCACCCGGCACTCGATCGTCCCGGCCACGCAGGCGACCTTCGACGACGGCGTGCTGAGCGTGCCCGTGCACAAGGACGCCGTCCGGTCCGCCCCGCACCTGGGCGGCGACCACCTCGGCCCGGAGGAGGAGGCCGCGCTGCGGCAGCACTACGGGCTGACGGCCGGCGCGGCGCCCGACGTCGCGGCCGGGCAGCCGGGGACGCCCGCGGCGACCGGGCCCGCGACCGGCCTGCCGGTCACCGGCGCGGCGGTGGCGGACACGCCCACCCGGCCGGTCCCCCCGCCGGCCACCACGGCGCGGACCACCACCGAGCAGGCCGCCCCGCCGCCACAGGGGGAGCCCGCCGCCGGGTACGCCGCGCCGCCCGCCGACGGCGCGATGACCCGCAGCGAGGAGCAGCTGCGCGTGGGCACCGAGCAGGTGGCCGCCACGCGGGTGCGGCTGGTCAAGTACGTGGTCACCGAGGAGGTGCAGGTGACCGTGCCGATCCGCCGCGAGGAGATCCGCGTCGAGCACGTGCCCCTCGACGCCCCCGACCTCCCCGGCGAGTCGCTGCAGCCCGCCGGCGGGACGGCGCCCGTCGCCGGGGCGCCGGGGGCCGGCACCGGCACCGGCCTCGGCACCGGGGGCCTGCCCGCGGAGATCGTGCTGCACGCCGAGCGGCCGGTGGTGTCGGTCGAGGTCGTGCCGGTCGAGCGGGTCCGGCTCGCCACCGAGGTGGTGCAGGGCAGGGAGCGGGTCAGCGAGCAGGTGCAGCGGGAGCAGATCGTCGTCGACCAGACGCGATTGCCGCAGGTCCGCTAGCCGCGGCGGTCGGCGAGGAAGGCGAACCGCTTGCGGGTGGCGGTGACCTCGGCGGGGTCGACGTCGGCCAGCACGAGCGTCTCGCCACCCGCGGCGGCGGCCAGCACCTCGCCCATCGGGTCCACGACCCGGCTGTCGCCGGCGTGGTGCAGGCCGTCGCCGCCGGTGCCGACCCGGTTGCAGGCGACCACGTAGGCCTGGTTCTCGATGGCGCGCGCCTGCAGCAGCGCCGTCCAGTGGTGCCGGCGGGTCGAGGGCCAGTTCGCCGTCACCAGGTAGACGTCGGTGGTCTCGGCGGCGGCCCAGAACACGTCCGCGAAGCGCAGGTCGTAGCAGACGAACGGCGTGATCCGCAGGTCGCCGACGGTCACCGTCACCGGGCCGTCGCCGGCGCGGTAGCGCTCGGCCTCGCCGCCGTGGGTGAACGGGTGCAGCTTGCGGTAGCGGTGCACCGTGCCGTCGGGGCCGGCGAGCACGAACGAGTTGTACGGCAGGTCCGCGCCCGGGGCGACCTCCGGGCAGGTGCCGGCCACCCAGACGCCGTGCTCGGCGGCCTGCGCGCACAGGAAGGACGCCGACGGGCCGTCCTCGGGCTCGCCGATGCCCGGCGTCATCGAGAAGCCGGTGGAGAACGTCTCGCTGAGCAGCACGAACTCCGCCCCGGCGGCCGCCGCGCGGGCGACCTGCGGCGCCAGCCGGGCGTAGTTGGCCTCCCGGTCCTCCCAGACGATGTCGTGCTGGACGATGCCGAACCTCACGCTGCGCCTCCCCGGCCGGACCTCATGGGGACATCCTGCCCAGGCGGGCCACCGCCTCGGTGAGCACCTCGTCGCGCTTGCAGAAGGCGAACCGCACGAGGTGGCGGCCGAGGTCGGCGTGTCCCGCCGTCCAGAAGACGCCGGCGGGCACCGCCACCACCCCCGCCCGCTCGGGCAGCGCGCGGCAGAAGGCCAGGCCGTCGCCGTCGGGCTGCACCCCGCGGACGTCGACCATCGCGAAGTAGGTGGCCTGCGGGCTGATCGTGGGCAGGCCCGCCGCGCGCAGCCCGGCGACCAGGACGTCGCGGCGGCGCTGCAGGTCGCGGGCGATGCCGGTGAAGTAGTCGTCGGGCAGCGCCAGCCCGGCGGCGATCGCGGGCTGGAAGGGCCCGGCGTTGACGTAGGTGAGGAACTGCTTGGCGGTGCGGACGGCGGCCACCAGCGGCGCCGGCCCGCAGGCCCAGCCCACCTTCCAGCCGGTCGTGCTGAACGTCTTGCCGCCGCTGCCGACCACCAGCGTCCGCTCGCGCAGCCCCGGGAGGGTCGCCGCGGAGACGTGCCCGGCGCCGTCGAACACCAGGTGCTCGTAGACCTCGTCGGTGACCAGCAGCAGGCCCGCCCCGAGGACCACCTCGGCGACCAGGTCCAGCTCGGCGCGGCTGAACACCTTGCCGGTGGGGTTGTGCGGGGTGTTGAGCAGCAGCAGCTTGGCCCGCGGGGTGACGGCGGCGCGCAGGTCGGCGGGGTCGAACGTCCAGACCCCGCCCTCGGTGTCGGCCGGCGGCGGGCTCAGCGGGACCGGCCGGAGGACGCCGCCGGCCATGGCCACCGCCGCGGCGTAGCTGTCGTAGACCGGCTCGAACAGGACCACCTCGTCGCCGGGCTCGACCAGCGCCAGCATCGCGGCGGTCAGCGCCTCGGTGGCGCCGGCGGTCACCAGCACCTCGGTGTCGGGGTCGTACGTGAGCCCGCGGAAGCGCTGCACGTGCGCGGCGATCGCCGTCCGCAGCTCCGGGGTGCCGGGGCCGGGCGGGTACTGGTCGGCCGTGGTGCCGATGGCGGCGCGGGCGACGTCGAGCACCTCGGCGGGGCCGGGGGTGTCGGGGAAGCCCTGGCCGAGGTTGATCGACCCGGTGGCGACGGCGAGCGCGCTCATCTCGGCGAACACCGTCGTCCCGAAACCCTGCAGGCGGTCGGCGAGGTACGGCTCGCGGCTCACCGGGCCACCTCGAAGCGGACCGAGCGGCGGGCGACGTCGGCCTCGGTGAGCCGGACCCGCACCCGGGAGCCGGCGGACGGGGCGGTGCCGGTGCAGCGCGCCCGGATCGCGGGCTCGGCGAGGACGACGGTGCCGCGGTCGCCGTCGGCGTCGACCACGACGGCGTCGAACAGGGCGCCCTCCCGGCCGGCGAGCAGCCAGGCCTCGGTGGCGTCGACGGCGGCCCGCTCGACCGCCCGGGTGCGCCGGTCGGAGGCGGCCATGAGGCCGGGCAGCTCCGGCAGCGCGGCGCGCACCGCGGGGTCGGGCTCGCGCCCGGCGGCCAGGGCGAGGCAGACCTCGGTGGCGAACCGGTCGACCAGCCGGCGCAGCGGGGCGGTGACGTGCGCGTACGGGGCGCCGACGCCGGCGTGGCCGGTCTGCCTGGGCGGGGCGCCGTCGAAGGGTGTGTAGGCCGCGCCGCGGAGCAGGGCGGCCGCCTCCTCGAGGAAGGCCGCGTGCCGGGGGTCGGTGACGTCGAGCCCGGCGAGGACCTCCCCCGGCCCGGCGCCGCCCGGCCACCGCACGCCGAGCGCGGGGGCCAGCCGGCGCAGCCGCGCGACGTCCTCCGGCCGGGCGGGCGGCAGGGTGCGCAGCACGCCGACGCCCCCGTCGAGCATGAGCCGGGCCGCGACCCGGCCGGTGAGCAGCGAGACCTGCGCGTTCCAGCCCTCGACCGGCAGATCCGCGCGGGCGACCAGCGTCCAGCCGCCGTCCGGGCCGCGCACCACCTGCTGCTCCGGGCTGCCGAGCTCGATGGCGCCGCGGTCGGCCGCGCGCCGCTCGAGCAGCCGGCCGACCTCGGGCAGCAGGGCGATCGGGTCGGGGAGGGTACCGGCGTCGGCCTGCGCCTGGACGTCGGGGTAGGCCAGCTGCGCGCGGCTGCGGACGCGGGCCCGCCGCAGGTCGACGCCGCGCACCTCGCCGTCGGCGTCGAGCCGGATCGTCCACAGCGCCGCGGCGCGGTCCTGTCCCGGCAGCAGGCTGGCCGCGTCCTCGCCGAGCACCGGCGGGTGCAGCGGGGTGCGCCGGTCGGGGCTGTAGAGGGTCTGGCCGCGGCGCCGCGCCTCGACGTCGAGCGCCCCGCCGGAGGCCACCACCGAGCCGACGTCGGCGATCGCGTAGCGGACGACGTAGCCGCCGTCCTCCCGCGCCAGGTGCACCGCCTGGTCGAGGTCGCGGCTGCCCGGCGGGTCGACGGTGACCAGCGGGAGGGCGGTGGCGTCCTCGTCCGGCAGCGGGAGGGCCGCCGCGACCCGCTCGGCCTCGGCGAGCACGGCGGCCGGGAAGGACTCGGGGACGTCGTGCTCCGCGCGGATCGCGGCGAAGTCCGGCCCGGCGGGGGCGGCGTCGGGCCACCGCGGCAGCGCCAGCGGGAAGCGGTTCCACGTGGAACCGGCGCCGTCGGTCATGCGATGCGCACGTCCTCGGCACCCTCGATCGAGACGACGTCGCCCCGGCGCACCTGCCGGCCGCGGCGGTCCTCGGGCTCGCCGTTCACGCGGACCGCGCCGGTGACCAGCACGTCCTTGACCTGGGCGCCGGTCGGCACGGCGTCGACGAGTTTGAGCAGCTGACCGAGGCGGATGGAGTCCTCACCGGGACGCAGTTCGACGGTGCGCACGACGTCGATCGTGCCCTCAGGCGGGGACGGGCGCGTCACCGACGGCCCGCCGGGCCGGGATCAAGGGCGGTACCGGCGCGGGCCGTCGGCCCCTGGGGAGGCGGCCCGGCCCCGTCCAGCATCGGAGCCCTGCCGGACCGACGCGGCGCCGGCCGCCACGAGGAGGGAGCAGGACATGCCGAAGGTGTCGAGGTCGACCGCGCCCCACCAGACCTTCCCGGGCTACGTGGACGCCCACGAGCAGGAGGCCGGGGACTGGACGGTCACCATCGAGCGCGACCTCACCGACATGGACTACGCGCCGTTCTTCCAGGGCGCGCCGGACGACATGTGCCAGGCGAGCCACGTGGGCTACGTGCTCTCCGGACGGTTCGGGATCCGGAGGGCCGACGGGACCGAGGAGGTCTTCGAGGCCGGGGACGCGTTCGTCATCGAGCCCGGGCACACGCCGTTCGCGTCGGCCGGGACGGAGTACGTCGCCTTCACCCGCACCGAGGAGGCGCGGGAGCAGATGGCGGTGATGATGCCGAACATCGTGCGGTTCGCGCGGGAACGCGGGATCGAGCTGCCGGGGCAGATGGCGTCCTCGTAGGCCGCCCGCCGCGCCGGCTCCCGGGCTCAGGCCGGGACGAGCGCGTCGCCGACGGCCACCCGGCCGGGCACGGGGACCAGGGCGCCGACCGCCAGGGTGCCGCCGTGCTCGCGGTGCACGGTCTTGAGGACGCCGGTGTCGCGGCCGATGCCGCCCGGCTGCGGCCGGGTCACCATGACGCAGCGGCTGACCGGCTTGAGCACGTCGAGCACCGCGGTGCCCAGCCGCACCGTGGACCCGACCAGGTCGTCCTCGCCCGCGCCGTCGAGCAGCACGTTGGCGCGGAACCGCCGCCGGTCCCAGGTGCCGAGCGTGCCGGTGGACACCAGGGAGACGCGGATCCGCGAGCTGTCGTGGAAGGCGCCGGAGGCACCCTCCCAGGCGTCCCACGGGCCGCCGTCCTCGTCGTCGACCGGGTCCTCGTACTGCCGCGGGCCCCGGACGGCCTCCGCCGTGCGCAGGGCCACCGGCTTCCCGAGCCAGTCGGAGAGGACCGCGTCGTCGGCGGTGACCGTGCCGTCGGGCAGGACCACCTCCACGCCGCCGTCGGCGCGCAGCCGGCCGGAGGCGAACAGCAGGTCCGGGACGCGGCGGGCGGTGAGGCCGAAGCCGGTGGACCGGTCGAACAGCGCCCACCGGCGGTCGCCGGCCAGCCCCTCGGGACCGACGTCGACGGCGTCGAGCCGCTCGCCCTGCAGCGACTTCACCGGGTAGCGCCAGAGCTCCTGCACCCGCACCTCAGGCCGCCGTCCAGGACAGCGTCCACGTGCCCGACCAGGTCTCCCCCGGGTCGAGGACGACGAGGTCGGCGTCGTCGGCCAGCGCGTTCGGCGGGCAGGTCATCGGCTCGACGGCGAGGCTGCGCCGGCGCTGGCCCTCGGGCAGCGTGTCGCCGCTGTAGACCTGCAGCCACGGCCAGGCCCGGTCGACGGCGAGCTCGAGCGTGCCCGCGGCGCCGCGCAGCCGGACCCGCGCCCAGCCGTCGTCGTCGCGGTCGAGGTCGGTGACGGCGTCGTCGAGGGCGCGCTCGCCGATCCGGCCGACCGCGCCGTCGAAGGGCCGGCGGGTGCCGGTGGGCAGGCCGCCGTCGAGGTCGAGGGCGGTGCGCGCCGGGACGGTGAGCTCGGCGTCGCCGATGCCGCCGTCGGCGTCCGCCCCGACCGACAGGTAGGGGTGCATGCCGGCGCCGAACGGCGCGGGCCGGTCCCCGGCGTTGCGGACCCGGACGGTGACGGTGAGCCGGTCCTCGGCGAGGAGGTGGTCGACGGCGGCCGCGAGGCGGAACGGGTAGCCGGGGCGGGCCTCGACGACGGTGCCGACGGTGACCGCGTCGGAGTGGCGGGCCAGCACCTCCCACCGCTGCCAGGTGACCAGGCCGTGCGCGGCGGGCTTGCCCGGCGCGGCGACGTCGAGCTGCAGCCGCTGCCCCTGCCAGGTCCACTGCCCGTCGCGCAGCCGGTTGGGCCAGGGCAGCAGGACACCGCCGCGCCGTCCGACGGGCACCGTGCCGGCGGGATAGCCGTCGAGGACGTCCCAGCCGCCGGCGGTGAGGGCGCGCAGCCCGCCGCCGCGCAGGTCGACGGCGAGGCGGGCGTCGCCGCGGACGAGCTCCACCTCCGCCGGTTCCGTCTGCGGCCAGGCGGTCATCGGCGGCACGCTCACCGGCTCACCCCACCACATCCCGGCAGCCGGGCCCAGCGGTCCTCGTCCTGCGTCGGGCGGCGTCCCTCCGCACGGGGCGGCGGCGGGTCGGGCGGACCCGGCCCGGCCTGTCGCTCACGCGGGTCGCCCTTCCCGCTCTGTCGAGGGTCTCGCCAGATCTGTGGACAGCCTCCTGACCTGGGGATTCGCACTGCACGAGGCCATCGGATCCACTGGACTTCGATCATGTGTTCGGGTGAACTGAGCAGTGGTGACGTCCTCGACGACGTCGCCGCGCTGGTCGCCGAGCGCAACCGGATCGACGCCCGGCTGGCCCGCGCGGTGCGGACCGCGGAGAACCAGCAGGCGCCCGAGCGGGACGGGCAGAAGTCGATGGCCTCGTGGCTGCGCGGGCACTGCCGGCTGTCGACGGCGGAGGCCTCCCGGCTCGTGCGCAACGGCCGCGCGCTGGAGCATCTGCCGGCGCTGGCCGAGGCCCACGCCGCCGGGCTGGTGTCGGCCGAGCAGGTCGCGGTAGCTGCCCGCGCCGTGACCCCCGAGCGGCTGGCCTCAGCTCTCGAGCAGGGCGTGGACCTGGCCGTCATCGACGCGGTGCTCACCGGAGTCGCGGTCGAACGCGCGCACGCCGATCTAGTCCAGGTGGTGCAGCACTACGTCAACGACCTCGACCCCGACGGGCCGGAGCCCGATCCGACCGAGGGCCGGTCGCTGACGCTGTCCCGGCACGCCGACGGGTCGCTGAGCATCCGCGGCCATTTGGACGCCGTGGGCGGGGAGAAGCTGCAGACCGCCCTCGAGGCCCACGTGCAGGCCGACCGGCCCGCCGGTGACGAGCGCACCCGCGCCCAGCGGCTGGGCGATGCTCTCGTCCAGGTCGCCGACAACGCGCTGGCCCCCGGTGGGGTGCCGGTGCTGCGTGGGGTGAAGCCGCAGGTCGTCGTGAAGGTCGATGCCGAGGACCTCGTGGCCGGGGCGGGCAGCGCGGAGCTCGGCTCCGGCACGCTCGTCTCGGCCGCCCGGGCCCGCTGGCCGGCCTGCGACGGTGCGATCGCCCGGGTGGTCATGGGGCCCGACGGCGTGCCGCTCGACGTGGGCCGGGACCACCGGCTGGCCACCCGGGGCATCCGCCGCGCCGCAGAGGTCCGGGACGGCGGCTGCGTCTTCGCCGGCTGTGACGCCCCGACCTGGTGGTGCGACGCCCACCACCTGGTGCACTGGCTCGACGGCGGCGAGACCTCGCTGGAGAAGTCGGCGCTCTTGTGCGAACGCCACCACACCGAGGTCCACCACGGCTTCCGCGTCGAGCGACAACCGGACGGCCGATGGCGCACCTGGCGCCCCGACGGCACTGAGATCACCGTGCCGGCACCACTGCGGCCACCACCGCTGGCGCCCGCTGCCTGACCTCCGCGCCCGGACACGGCCGCCCGCTGCGAGCGGACGGCCGTGCCGGGCTGCGCGCCGTCAGGGCGCTGCGGTCACCCGCTCACCGATCTGCAGCACCTGCTCGCGGGTCAGCGCCTGCGGGGCGAGCAGGCGGAAGAACCGGCCGTCCGGGAGCTGCCCCATCAGCGTCCAGAACGGCGGCTGCCCCCCCCCCCGTCGCCGGTCGGCAGCGACGACGGCAGCGCGTGCAGCGGGACGGCGTCCGGCGGCGGGCCGGCCGGCCGGTGCGCGGCGAGGGCGGTGACGACCGGTGGTGAGCCGGACGCGGGCGGTGAGGCGGCCACACCCCTCCATGTCCGGTGCGCCGGATCGGGTTCACGCGCGGCCGGCGAGGTCCCGTTCGTAGTACAGCGAGCACCCGGCGCCCGGGGCGTCCACGTAGGCGCCGAACGCGGGGATCGGACGGTAGCCCGCCCCCTCGTACAGCGCGATCGCCTCGGGCTGGCGCGGGCCGGTCTCCAGCCGCAGCGTCGTCCAGCCGCGCTCGCGGGCCGCGGCCTCCAGCCCGGCCAGCACCACCTTGGACACGCCCCGCCCGCGGGCCTCCGGCGCCACGTACATGCGCTTGACCTCGGCCACGTCATCGCCCAGGGCGCGCAGCGCGCCGCAGCCGACCGCCGTCCCGTCGGGAGCCCGCGCGACCAGGACGACGCTGACGTCCGCGGCCGACGGCGGCGTCCCCGGCTCGCTGTCACCGTCGTAGCGGGCCCGCAGCTCGGCCTGCTGCGCGGAGGTCAGCCGCCGCACCTCGTCGTCGTCCCAGGCGGCGGGCTCGAGCACGACCGTCACCGGCTGATCCCGTGCAGCAGCAGCGCGGCGAGCTCCCGGTAGGCGGCGGCGTCGTCCAGGCCGGTGGCGCGGGCGGTGTCGCCGCGGCCGATGCGCGACATCAGCGTGGTGACGGTGTCGGCCACCAGCGCCGGGTGCACCTCGCGGAACCGGCCGGCCGCGACGCCGTCGGCGATCATCGCGGTCACCCGCTCGGCGGCGACGGCGGTGTTGTGCTCGTACACCGCCCGCCCGGGCGGGAACGCCTCGAGGTCGCGGTAGAACGCCCGCGACGCCGGGGTCAGCTCCCCCGCCACCGCCTCCAGGTACGCGGTGACCCGCCGCGCCGGGTCGGTCTCCCCGGCGGTCCGCGCCTCGACGGCGGCCGTCGCCCGGCGGAAGAAGTGCCGCACCACCCGCACGGCGAGCTGCTCCTTGCTGTCGGCCAGCGCGTACAGCGTCGTCTTGGAGCAGTGCAGCCGGACGGCGAGGTCCTCCAGGGTGAACCCGGCGAAGCCCTCGGCGAGGAACACCTCGGTGAGCTGGTCGAGCAGCTGCGCCTGGCGCGCGGTCAGCCGCCGCTCACCGGTCTCGGTCGTCGTCACGGCACCTCCATCCGGCGGGAGAGCATGCCTCCTGACCTCCCAGCAGTACCCGCGTATCGTCCTCGGTACTGCCGCTGATCCGCGACGAGGGGGACCCCGTGGCCGTCGACCGAGAGCTGCCCACCCAGGAGGCCGCCGACCTGATCGCGCTCACCCGCGAGATCGCCGACGCCGAGCTGGCGCCGAAGGCGGCCGCGTACGAGCGCGAGGAGCGCTTCCCGCGGGAGGTGTTCGCCCTGCTCGGCGAGGCGGGCCTGCTCGGCCTGCCCTTCGGCGAGGACGTCGGCGGCGGCGGTCAGCCGTACGCCGTCTACCTGCAGGTGGTCGAGGAGCTGGCGATGCGGTGGGCCAGCGTCGCCCTGGGGGTCAGCGTGCACACCCTCGCCTGCGGCCCGGTCGACCGGCTCGGCACCCCGGCCCAGCGCGAGGAGTGGCTGCCGGAGATGGTCGGCGGCCGGCTGCTCGGCGCCTACTGCCTGTCCGAGGCGCACGCCGGCTCCGACCCCGCGGCCATGCGCGCCGCCGCCAAGACCACCGAGGACGGCTGGGTGGCCACCGGCGAGAAGGCCTGGGTCACCCACGGCGGGCAGGCGGACTTCTACACGACCTTCCTGCGCACCCCCGACGACGGCGACCGCGCCATCTCCTGCTTCCACCTCACCCCCGACCTGCCCGGCCTGTCCGCCGCGCCGCCCGAGCAGAAGATGGGGCTCACGGGCTCCACCACCGCGGCGATCCGGCTCGACGACGTCGCGGTGCCCGGCGACCGGATGGTCGGCGAGCCCGGCCGCGGCCTGGCGATCGCCCTGGGCGCGCTGGACTCCGGCCGCCTGGGCGTCAGCGCGGTCGCCGTCGGGCTGGCCCAGTCCGCGCTCGACGTCGCCGTCGCCTACGCCCTCGAGCGGGAGGCCTTCGGCCGGCGCATCGTCGACCACCAGGGCGTGGCGTTCCTGCTGGCCGACATGGCCGCCGCCGTCGAGTCCGCCCGCGCCACCTACCTGGTCGCCGCCCGTCGCAAGGACGCCGGCCGGCCGTACTCGCGGCAGGCCAGCATCGCCAAGCTCGTCGCCACCGACGCCGCCATGAAGGTCACCACCGACGCCGTCCAGGTGCTCGGCGGGGCCGGCTACACCCGTGACCACCCCGCCGAGCGGTACATGCGCGAGGCGAAGGTCATGCAGATCTTCGAGGGCACCAACCAGATCCAGCGGATGGTGATCGGCAAGCACCTGGCCCGGGAGGCCGTGCCCGCGAACGGCTGACCGTGTAGGACGCACGGCCGACTCGTGACGTCTGTCAATGGTGACGGCCGCCGCACCGGGAAAGACTCGGGTCACCCGCTGACGAGGAGCCCCGAGATGCCCGAGCCGCACCTGCTCGCCGCCGACGCCGACCGCGCCGCCGTCGTCACCCGCCTCGACGAGTCGCTGGCCGACGGCCGGCTGACCCTGGCCGAGTACGAGGACCGGTCGGCCCGCGCACACGCCGCCCGGACCTACGGCGAGCTGGCCGAGCTGACCACGGACCTGCCCGGCCCGGCCCGCCCGGCGCCCCGCCCGGTCGTCGCGGCCGCGTACGGCGGCGCCTGGCACGGCGCCTGGGGGCACGACCTGCGCGCGGCCTGGACGAGCTGGCTGGTGACCGGCGTGATCGTCGTCGGCATCTGGCTGGTGTCCGTGGTGGGCAGCGGCGACCTCGTCTACCCGTGGCCGGTGTGGGTCGTCGGCCCGTGGGGCGTCGTCCTGCTCGCCCGCACCCTCGGCGAGCGGCGCTGCGGACGGCGGCCGGCCGCCTGAACCGGTGCGGGTCCGTCCGGTACCGGCCGGGTAGCCCCGAAGGACCGCAGCCGAGAGCCCGGAGGACCACCGTGCACACGCTCACCGAGCGCTTCACCGACGCCCTGCACCACCTCGACGCCGAGCGCGACCCGCAGCCGCTGGTCGACCTCACCGGCGACGACGCCGAGCTGGTGAAGCTCAACCAGGACCACGAGGCGCGCGGCCGCGACGGCGCCCGCCGGTTCTGGGAGGACTACCGCACCGTCTTCGGCGACCTGGAGACGACGTTCACCTCGAGCACGGTCGGCGAGAAGACGGCCGCGCTGGAGTGGGAGTCGCGCGGCACGCTGCGCAACGGGAAGCCGTTCACCTACCGCGGAATCACCGTGATCGAGGGCGACGGGTCCGACGACGGCCTGCTCACCGGCGTCCGCACCTACTACGACTCCGCCGCCTTCCTGCAGGAGACCGCCGGCACCGCCTGAGCACCGCCGGAGCGACGCTCACCCCTCGCCGACCGCGCGCTCCGTGCAGTCGGCGAGGGTCGCGGTCCAGCCGGCGTGGACCTGCGCGAGCTCGACGTCGCTGCGCTGTCCCTCGAGGACCGGGTGGGTGAACGTCCCGGTGCATCCGACCGGCGCCGTCTGAACCAGGTCCTCGGCGTGGCCGCGGGCGCCGGTGAGCAGGTAGGCGGTCCGCAGCAGCGCCGCCTCGTGGGCCACGACGAACGCCGTGGAGGCGTCCCGGTCAGGAGGGGACCTGGCTCCCGGGTGGCCGGGACGTGTCCGAGCAGACGGTGGGTGCACACCGGCGGGAACGACCCGCCGCACCGAACCCGGAGGTCCCTCGCGTGCACACCACCGCTCCCGTCCCCGTCCCCGCCGCGCCGGCCCCGGCGCGCTCCCTCGGCCCCGTCGGCCGCCGGCTCGCCGTCACCGGCCTCGTCGTCGGCGGCGTCCTCAACACCGCCGAGGCCGCCCTCGTGCAGTTCCTGCCGGAGCGCCCCGAGGCGATCGTCGACCAGCTCGCGCTGGTCGGGGAGAACACCGCCCTGTTCACCACCCGCCTGGTCGCCGGCACGCTCGCCATCCCGTTCATGGCGATCGCCTTCCTCGCCGCCGCCGGCCTGCTGGCCACCCGCATGCGGCGGACCGCGATCGCCGCCGGCACCCTGCTGCTGGCCGGCATGTGGGGGTTCGTGGGCATCCACCTCACGGGCTACCTGCAACTGCCGGCCGCGCAGGCCGCCGACCTCGACGGCGCGGCGGCGCTGCTGTACGCCGCCGAGGCGCACCCGGTGTTCCTGGCGCTGTTCCTCGCGCCCTTCCTGCTCGGCACGACGCTGGGCATGGTCACGCTGACGGTGGGCCTGCTGCGCTCCGGCGTCGTCCCGCGGTGGATCCCGGCGGCCTGGCTGGCGTTCATCGTGCTCGACTTCTCCGTCGGCGCGGTCGGCCCGGTCGACCCGCACTGGCTGTGGCTGGCCGGCGCCCTGGGGCTCGCGGTGCACATCGCCCGCGCCGGTCACCTCGCCCGCTCGGGCGAACGGCGCGGCCTCGCCTCCTGACCCGCGGGGACCCCGACCCCTACGGTCCACCGGACATGTACCGGAACCGGCGCGGCAGCCGGGTCGCCCTCCCGGCGGCCCGGCTGCTCGCCGTCGCCGCGGTCGTCGCCACCGCCGTCGCGCTGGTCCTGCCCGTCCTGCGCGGCGGGGACTGGCTGTCGCAGCTCTTCCGGACCCCGGAGCCGGTGGCCGGGCCGAGCTTCGCCGTCGCCGGGGCCCTGCTCGCCGGGCTGCCGCAGGCCCGGCGGCTGGGCTGGCTGCTGCTGGCCATCGGCTGCTCGGCCTCGGCGTACGTCCTCGCGACGTCCTGGTGGGCCGCGGCGGGCCAGACCGGGCCGGCCGGCTGGGTCCGCAGCTGGGTGTGGGTGCCCGCGCTGCTGCTGGTCACCACGGTGCTGCCGCAGGTGCTCCCCCACGGCCGGCCGCTGCCCGGCTGGTGGCGTCTCCCGCACGCGGCGGCACTGGCCCTGACGGTCCTCGCCACCGCCGCCGTGGCCCTGCCCCTCGGCATCGGCGACCCGTTCGGCGTCCCCGTCTTCCCCGTGCTGCTGGGCGCGCTGGTGGCCGCCGGCGTCGCCTCGCTCGTGGTCCGGGTGCGCCGGGCCGACGGCGTGCAGCGGCGGCAGCTGGCCTGGGCCGGCTACGGCGTCGTGGTCGCGATCGCGGCCACGTTCCTCGCGCCGTGGTGGGGCGTGTCGCTGGCCGTGCTCCTCGTGCCGGCCGGGCTCGCCGTCGCCGCGTTCCGCTACCGGCTCTACGACATCGACCTGCTGGTCAACCGCACCGTCGTCGGCGGCGTGCTGCTCGGGCTGACCGCGCTGGTGTACGCGGCGGTGGTGGGCTGGGCCGGCGCCCTGCTCGGTGACCGGCGGGGATGGGCTCCCTTCCTCGCCGCCTTCGCCGTGGCGCTGGCCTTCCACCCCGCCCGGCTGCACGTGCAGCGGCTGGTTGACCGGCTGCTCTACGGCGACCGCGGGGACCCCTACACGCTGCTCACCCGGGTCGACGCCGCCCTCGGCGCCGCCGCGTCGCCCCGGCAGGCGCTGCACGCGGGCGCGGAGGCGGTGGCCACGGGGCTGCGGCTGCGCGGGGCGGCGGTCGAGGTGCCGCTGCCCGGCGGCGCCGTCGTCCGCGAGGAGGCCGGGCAGGTGCCCCGTGGTGCCCGCCGGGTGCCGCTCGCGCTGCACGGCGAGCCCGTGGGTGAGCTGCTCGTGGCCCCGCGGGCGGCCGCGGCCGGGTTCGAGCCCGCCGACGACCGGGTGCTCGCCGACCTCGCCGGGCGGCTGGCGGCGGCCGCGTACGCGGTGCGGCTCAGCGGCGACCTCGCCGAGTCCCGGGAACGGCTGGTCACCGCCCGCGAGGAGGAGCGCCGCCGCCTGCGGCGCGACCTGCACGACGGCCTGGGCCCGCAGCTGTCGGCGGTGGTGATGACCCTGGACACCGCCGGGTCCGCGCTGCGCCGCGACGACGCCGCCCGGGCCGCCACGCTGGTCGCCGCGGCCGGCACCCAGGCCGCCGACGCCGTCGCCGACGTCCGGCGCCTGGTGCACGGCCTGCGCCCGCCGACCCTCGACGACCTGGGGCTGCTCGGTGCGCTGCGCGCCGGCGCGGCGCCGCTCGCTGAGGGCGGCCCGCGGGTGACCGTGACCGGCGAGGGGGACCTGACCGGGTTGCCCGCCGCGCTCGAGGTCGCCGCGCTGCGCATCGCCCAGGAGGCGCTGCACAACGCCGTCCGCCACGCGGCGGCGCAGACCGTCGCCGTCCACGTCCGGGTCACCGGGAACACCGTCGAGGTGGCCGTCACCGACGACGGCCGCGGCCTGCCCGAGCGGCCGGTCCCCGGCGTCGGCCTGTCCTCGATGCGGGAGCGGGCCGCCGAGCTGGGCGGCTCCTGCTCCGTGGGTCCGGCCGAGCCGTCGGGCACCCGCGTCTGCGCCGTCCTGCCCCGCCAGCTGCACACCTGATCCGAGGAGGAGACCGTGCGCGCCGTCGTCGCCGACGACCACCCCGTGTTCCGCCAGGGCCTGCGGGTCCTGCTCGAGGACCTCGGCGTCGACGTCGTGGCCGAGGCACCCGACGGGACCGAGGCCGTCGCGGCGGCCCTGCGGGAGCGCCCGGACGTCGTCCTGATGGACGTGCAGATGCCGGGCCTGTCGGGGATCGAGGCGACCCGGCGGCTGGTGGAGCAGTGGCCGGAGGCCCGGGTGCTGGTGCTCACGATGGTCGCCGACGACGAGGCCGTGTTCGCGGCCGTGCAGGCCGGCGCGCTGGGGTACGTGCTCAAGGGCGCCGGCCAGGCCGAGATCGGGCGGGCGCTGGAGTCGGTCGCCGCCGGTCAGGGCGTGTACGGGGCCGAGGTGGCGCGGCGGCTGCGGGCCTTCTTCACCGCCGGGTCGGGGGTGGTCGCCAAGCCGTTCCCGGAGCTGTCCGACCGCGAGCGGGAGGTCCTCGACCTCATCGCCGCCGGGCTGCCGAACACCGCGATCGCCCACCGGCTGTACCTGTCGGAGAAGACCATCCGCAACAACGTGACGTCGATCTTCGCGAAGCTGGCGGTGCGGGACCGCGCCGAGGCGGTGGTCCGGGCACGCGAGGCCGGCCTGGGCCGGCCCCGCTGACCGGCGTTCCGCCCCGGAACGCGGAACGGCCCCCGGGGATCCCGGGGGCCGTTCGACTGGGTGGGCAAGGGGGGAGTTGAACCCCCACGTCCTTCCGGACACACGGACCTGAACCGTGCGCGTCTGCCATTCCGCCACTTGCCCTGGCGAGGAGAGACAGTAGCAGCCCACCGACGGGACCCGGCGGAGGGGTCCCGCCCCCGGGCCCGGCGGCGCCGGCCGGACCCGGGGGTGTCACGCGTTCCTGGCCGGTCGCGACGCAACCACCCGGCTACGATCAGTCGAGGATCACCTGTACGGGCGAGCGTGGAGGAGCGACTGTGGGCGTGCTGCAGCGCTTCGAGCGACGGCTCGAGGGGATGGTCGGCTTCGCCTTCGCCCGGATCTTCAAGGGCAAGGTCCACCCCGCCGAGATCGCCAAGGCCCTGCAGCGGGAGGCCGACGAGCAGAAGTCGGTCATGGGCGAGGGCCGCGTGCTAGCGCCCAACGTCTACGACGTCCGCCTGGGCCCCACCGACTACGACAACCTCGCCGAGTGGTCCGGCCAGCTGGCCTCCGAGCTCGCCGACATGGTCTCCGAGCACATCGACGACGAGGGCTGGCAGGTCTTCGGCCAGGTTCAGGTCCGCCTCGAGCGCGACGACGCCCTGCCGACCGGCGTGTTCGAGGTCAGCTCGCACGTCGCCGACCCCGCCCGCCCGGGCTCGCGCGCCGACTCCGCCGCCGTCCCGCCGGCGCCGCCGCTGCACGGCTCCGGCGCGGTCCCCCCGCTGCCGCCGCTGCACGGCCGCGTCGCCACCGACACCGGGCGGCAGCACCCCTCGGTGACCGGCCGCGCGGGCTCCCGCCCGGGCGTCACGCACGTGCTCGTCGTCGACGGGCCCGGCACCCGGCACGAGCTCAGCACCGGCCGCAATGTCATCGGCCGCGGCACCGACGCCGACATCCGGCTGCCCGACACCGGCGTCAGCCGCAAGCACGCCGACTGCGTCCTGGAGAACGGGACCGCCGTCGTCGAGGACCTCGGGTCGACCAACGGCACGCTGGTCAACGGCCGCCGGGTGAGCCGGCAGGCGCTGTCCGACGGCGACGTCATCCGCATCGGCCACTCGGTGCTGGTCTACCGGCAGGACGGCGCGTGAACGGGAGCCGGCCGTGACCGCCGAGATCGTGCTGCAGGTCTTCCGCTTCGGGTTCCTGCTGCTGCTCTGGCTGTTCATCTTCGCCGCGTTCCGCGTGGTCCGCGCCGACCTGTTCGGCGGCCGGACGGGGCGGGTCGCCTCGGTCCCGCCCCGGGCCGCGGCGACCCCCGCCCGCAAGCGCGGACGCGGCCCCAGGACACTCGTGGTGACCGCCGGTCCGCTGACCGGGACGAAGATCACCCTCGGGGAGCAGCCCATCCTCATCGGCCGCGCCGACGACTCGACGCTCGTCCTCACCGACGACTTCGCCAGTTCCCGGCACGCCCGGCTGACCAACCGCAGCGGGCAGTGGTACGTCGAGGACCTCGGGTCGACCAACGGCACCTACCTCGACCAGCAGCGGGTGCAGGGGCCGCTGCTCGTGGCTCCCGGCCAGCCGATCCGCATCGGCCAGACCGCCCTGGAGCTGCGCTGATGGGCACCCTCCACACGAGCACGCAGACGACCACGGGGAGCGGCAGACCAGACGTGAGCAGGTCCCGATGAGCCTCGCGCTGCGCTACGCCGCCCGCTCCGACCGCGGCCTGGTCCGCGGCAACAACCAGGACTCGGTCTACGCCGGGCCCCGGCTGCTGGCCGTGGCCGACGGCATGGGCGGGCACGCCGCGGGCGACGTCGCCAGCAAGGTCGTGATCGCCGCGCTCGAGCACCTCGACGACGACGCGCCCAGCGGCGACATGCTGCAGGCGCTGCGCGAGGCGGTCTTCGACGGCAGCGAGCACCTCCGCGAGGTCATCCGCGAGTCGCCGCAGCTGGAGGGCATGGGCACCACGCTCACCGCCGTCCTGTTCGCCGGCGGCCGGCTGGCGCTGTGCCACGTCGGCGACTCCCGCGCCTACCTGCTGCGCGACGGCGTCCTCACCCAGATCACGCACGACGACACGTTCGTGCAGACCCTCATCGACGACGGGCGGATCACGCCCGAGGAGGCCAACCACCACCCGCAGCGCTCGCTGCTGCTGCGGGCGCTCAACGGCCAGGACGTCGACCCCGACCTGTCGATGCGCGAGGCCCGCGCCGGCGACCGCTACCTGCTGTGCTCCGACGGCCTGTCCGGCGTGGTCAGCGAGGAGACGCTGGCCGAGGCGCTCAAGGACCCCGACCCGCAGTCGACCGCCGACCGGCTCGTCGAGCTGGCGCTGCGCAGCGGCGGCCCGGACAACATCACCGTGATCGTGGCCGACGTCGTCGAGGACTCCGGCACGGGCACCTCCATGGAGCCGGTGGTCGACGGCGCGGCCGGCAACAACCGCGGCCAGCGCGAGGTCGACCCCCGCTCGGCGGCCGGCCGGGCGGCGCTCGCCGACCCCCCGCCCCCTCCTCCGCCACCACCGACGAACAGCTCCACGGCCGCCGCTCCCCCCGACCGCCGCCGCCCTCGGCGGCGGCTGTTCGTCGCTGTGGGGACGGTTCTGGTCCTGGCGGCCGGCGCGATCGCCACCTGGCTGTGGGTGCTCACCCACTGGTTCGTGGGCGTCGCGGCCGCCGACGGCGGCGAGCGGGTCGCGGTCTACCGCGGCTTCGACACCGCCCTGCTCGGCCTGGACCTCTACCGGGTCGACGACGTCACCGACATCGCGCTCGACGACCTGTCCTCCTACGACCAGAACAGCGTGCGGCAGGGCATCGAGGCCAGCGACGCCGACGACGCGCAGCGCATCGTGGGCGACCTGCACGACGCGACCCTGCCGCCCTGCGACGCCGAACCCCCCACCCCCTCGGACGACGCTCCCCCGTCGGCCGAGGCCTCGCTGTCGCCGCTCCCTGACGGCGCGCTGCCCTCCCCGGACGCCGGGGCCCTGCCCTCCGGGTCGGCGACGGGCAGCAGCACCGAGGCCGCGCCGACGTCGGGCTCCCCGTCGTCGTCGCCCGAGCCGGGGGTGGACTGCCGGGAGGCGGAGTGATGGGCGGCCCCTCGACCGACCCGCGCGCCCCCGCGCCGGGCACGGTCCCGCCCCGGCGGCGCAACACCGAGCTCGCACTGCTCGGGTTCGCCGTCCTCATCACCCTCGCGGCGCAGTGCATCGTCGACGTCACTGTCACCGGCTCGCTGCGCGCGGACCTGCTGACCTTCGGCGGCTGGTTCACCGCCCTCTGGCTGGTCGTGCACCTCGTCGTCCGCCGGTTCGCGCCCTACGCCGACCCGCTGCTGCTGCCCGCGGTGGCGGTGCTCACCGGCCTCGGGCTGACGATGATCCACCGGCTCGACCTCGCCGGCCTGCAGGACGGCGAGGCCACCCGCGAGGACGCCCCGGTCCAGCTGCTGTGGGCGACCCTGGGCGTGGCGCTGTTCGTCGCCGTCGTCGTCGTGCTGCGCGACCACCGGCTGCTGTCCCGCTTCGCCTACACCCTCGGCCTGATCGGCCTGGTGCTGCTCGCGCTGCCCGCGGTGCTGCCCGCGTCGGTCTCCGAGGTCTACGGCGCCAAGATCTGGATCCGGGTCGCGGGCTTCAGCATCCAGCCCGGTGAGTTCGCCAAGATCTGCCTGATCGTCTTCTTCGCCGCCTACCTGGTCGACAAGCGCGACGTGCTGGCGCTGGCCAGCCGCCGGGTGATGGGCCTGGAGCTGCCGCGCGGCCGCGACCTCGGCCCGGTGCTGGTCGTCTGGGTCGTGTCGATCCTCGTGCTCGTCTTCGAGCGCGACCTGGGCAGCTCGCTGCTGCTGTTCGGCATCTTCGTGGTGATGCTCTACATCGCCACCGAGCGGGCGAGCTGGCTGCTCATCGGCCTGGGCCTGTTCGCCGGCGGCGCGTTCCTCGCCTACCAGCTCTTCGGCCACGTGCGGGTCCGCGTGGACACCTGGCTGGATCCCTTCGCCTACCGCGACGAGGGCGGCTACCAGCTGGTCCAGTCGCTGTTCGGCCTGGGCACCGGCGGGCTGTTCGGCGCCGGGCTCGGCGGCGGCCGCCCCGACCAGGTGCCGGTGGCCAAGAGCGACTTCATCGCCTCGGCGCTCGGCGAGGAGCTGGGCCTGTTCGGCCTGGTCGCCGTCATCGTCATCTACCTGGTGCTCGTCGAGCGCGGCCTGCGCACCTCCCTGATCGTGCGCGACGCCTTCGGCAAGCTCCTGGCCGGCGGCCTGGCCTTCGCCGTCGCCTGGCAGCTGTTCGTGGTCCTCGGCGGGGTCACCGGCCTGCTGCCGCTGACCGGGCTGACGACCCCGTTCGTCGCCTACGGCGGGTCCTCGCTGGTCGCCAACTTCGGGCTGGTCGCGATCCTGGTGCGGATCAGCGACGCCGCCCGCCGGCCGGCCACCCCGCCCGCTCCCCCCAAGGCCGCCTTCGGCGACGCCCCGACCGAGGTGGTGTCCACGTGAACGCGCCGCTGCGCCGGGTGGCGATCAGCGTCCTGGTGCTGTTCACCCTGCTCATCGTCAACGTCAACTACATCCAGGTCGTGCGCTCCGACGAGCTGCGCGAGGACCCGGGCAACACCCGCGTGCTCACCGAGGAGTACTCGCGCGAGCGCGGCTCGATCGTCGTCGACGGCACCGAGGTGGCCCTGTCGGTCCCCACCCAGGACACGCTCGAGTACCTGCGGCAGTACCCGCAGGGAGGCACGTACGCCGCGGTCACCGGCTACTACTCGCTGCTCTACAACAGCGCCCAGATGGAGCGCGCGGCCAACGACGTGCTCACCGGCTCCGACGCCCGGCTGTTCACCCGGCGGCTGGCCGACCTGTTCACCGGCCGCGACCCGGCCGGCGGCGACGTCGTCCTCACCCTGGACGCCCCCGTCCAGGAGGCCGCGATGGCCGGGCTCGAGGGCGTGACCGGCGCGGTCGTCGCGCTCGACCCGTCCACCGGCGCGGTGCTCGGCATGGCCAGCACGCCCACCTACGACCCCGGGCAGCTGTCCAGCCACGACCCCGCCGCCATCCGCGCCTACGCCGACCAGCTGGACGCGATGGAGACCGACCCGCGGCTGAACCGGGCGACCCAGGACAACTACCCGCCCGGCTCGATCTTCAAGGTGATCGTCTCGGCGGCCGCGCTGGCGACCGGCGAGTACACCCCGGACACCGTCGTCCCCGCCCCCGACCTGCTCACCCTGCCGGACACGTCGACGACGCTGGAGAACTTCAACGGGTCCTCCTGCAGCAGCAGCCAGGAGCAGTCGCTGATCGACGCACTGACCATCTCCTGCAACACCGCCTTCGCGCAGCTGGGCATCGACCTCGGCGAGGACCGCGTGCGGGAGATGGCCGAGGCGTTCGGGATGACCGGGGACGGCATCGAGATCCCGCTGGAGGTCGCCGGCAGCAGCGTCGGCGACATCGAGAGCGAGGCGGCGCTGGGCCAGAGCTCGATCGGCCAGCGCGACGTCCGGACCACCCCGCTGCAGGCGGCGATGATCGCCGCGGCCGTGGCCAACGACGGGACCCTGATGACCCCCTACCTCGTCGACCAGGTGCGCGCCCCCGACCTCACCGTCATCGACCGGTCGGACCCGGAGGAGTTCTCCCAGCCGGTCACGCCCGAGGTCGCCGACCAGCTCACCGAGATGATGGTCAGCGTCGTGGAGAACGGCAGCGGCCGGCGCGCGCAGGTGCCGGGTGTCGAGGTCGCGGGCAAGACCGGGACGGCGCAGAACGCCGGGCCCGACCACAACTGGTTCATCGGGTTCGCCCCGGCCGACGACCCGCGGATCGCCGTCGCGGTGTTCGTGGCGAACGGCGGGGGTACCGGCGGCGACGTCTCCGCCCCGATCGCGCGCGACGTGATCGAGGCCTACCTCGAGGGTCAGGGGGGCTGATGGCCCTGTCCACCGGCACCATCCTGGCCGGCCGCTACGAGATCACCGAGCCGATCGCCACGGGCGGCATGGGTGAGGTCTGGCGGGCGCGCGACCGTGTCCTGGACCGCGTCGTCGCCGCCAAGGTGCTGCGCAGCGAGTACATGGGCGACCCGAGCTTCGTCGCCCGGTTCCGCAACGAGGCGCGGCACACCGCGGCCCTGTCGCACCCCAACATCGCCTCGGTCTACGACTACGGCGAGACCAGCGCCGACGGCGGCAACGGCCAGTTGGCCTTCCTCGTCATGGAGCTGGTCGAGGGCAAGCCGCTGGTGACGATCCTCCACGAGGAGGGGCGGCTGCCGGTCGACTGGACGCTGCACGTCCTCGGCCAGGCCGCCGACGGCCTGTCGGCCGCGCACGCCGCCGGGGTGGTGCACCGCGACATCAAGCCGGGCAACCTCATCGTCCGGCCCGACGGCGTGGTGAAGCTGACCGACTTCGGCATCGCCCGCGCCCGCGACACCACGCCGCTGACCCGCACGGGCATGGTGGTCGGCACCGCGCAGTACCTGTCGCCGGAGCAGGCCCAGGGCATGGAGGTCACCGCCGCCTCCGACGTCTACTCCCTCGGCGTCGTCGGCTACGAGTGCCTCACCGGCGTGCGGCCGTTCGACGGCACCTCGCAGGTGGCCATCGCGCTGGCGCACATCAACCGCCCGCCGCCGCCCCTGCCCGGGGACATCCCGCCGCCGGTGCGGCTGCTCGTCGAGCGCGCGCTGGCCAAGGACCCGGCCGACCGGTTCACCGACGGCGCCGCCTTCGGCGCGGCGATCCGCTCGGTCGCCTCCGGCGGCTCGGCGCCCGGGACGTCGGCCACCGGGACGATGGCCGCGGCGCGGACCGAGGTCATCCCCGAGGTCGACGGCGAGGGCACCCGCGTCCTCGGCGGCCCGCTCACCGGGGCGGCCGCGGGCGCCGCGCTCGGCGCCGCGGCCGCCGGCCCGCGCACCGGGGGCCGGCACGCGGCCGGTGCGCGCAGCATGCCCCCGCTGCAGGGCCCGCCCGTCGACGGCGACGAGCAGCGGTGGGACGACGGCGCCGCGTCGCGCCGGGGCAGCCGCCGGTGGGTGTGGGTGCTGGTCTCCCTGCTGGTGGTCGCCGGGCTGGTCACCGGCGCCTGGCTGCTGCTGGGCGGCGGGGACGACCGCGACGGCACCACCGCCGGTCCCTCCGCGAGCACGTCCTCGGCCAGCGGCTCGGCCAGCGCGACGCAGCAGCTGGTCAACATCCCCGCCGCGTCGCAGTACATCGGCGCGGATGCCGACGACGTGCAGGCCGAGCTGGAGGAGGCCGGCCTCGAGGTGACCCGGGCCGACGCCGACGCCGACCAGCTGGCGGCCGCGGGCGTCGAGCTCCGCGCCGGCGACGTCGCCGCCGTCGACCCCAACGGCATCCCGGTCCCCCGCGGCTCCACCGTCACCCTGTACGTGGCTCAGGAGGACTACACCCCGGAGCAGGAGCCCGAGGACACCGGCGACGACTCCGGCGGCCAGGACGACGGCGGCTCCGGCGACGAGGACACCCCCGCGCCGACCACCACCACCCAGGCGCCCGCACCGACCACCACCACCCAGGCGCCCGCACCGACCACCACGACGCAGGCGCCCGAGCCGACGACGGACAGCCCGCCGGTGACCCAGCCCGGCACCACCGCACCGCCGCCGCCGGTGACCGAGCCGACGGTCAGCGAGGAGGCCGGGGCCTCGACGAACGGGCAGGGCCTGCAGCCGCCCGGCGCCGCGAACGTGGTCGCCCAGGACCCGCCGGCGTGACGCCGCTCCCTCGCGCCGCCCGGGACCGGGCGGCGTCGCCCGTTAGGGTGACCGCCGGAACCGGGCGCGCTCCCGGCGTTCCCTGCTGCCCGGGGACGCCCGCGACCCACCAGAGCACCGCCCGAGAGGACCACGCATGACCACCCCCCAGGTGCTCGGCGAGCGCTACGAGATCGGCGGGGTGCTCGGCCGCGGCGGGATGGCGGAGGTGCACCGCGGGCGCGACCTGCGGCTGGGCCGCGAGGTGGCGGTCAAGGTGCTGCGCAGCGACCTGGCCCGCGACCCCTCGTTCCAGGTGCGCTTCCGGCGGGAGGCGCAGGCGGCGGCCTCGCTGAACCACCCGTCGATCGTCGCGGTGTACGACACCGGCGAGGACCGGACGACCAGCGGCGCGACGCCGTACATCGTCATGGAGTACGTCGAGGGCGAGACGCTGCGCGACGTGCTGCGCCGCGAGGGTGTGCTGCAGCCGGAGCGGGCGATGAGCCTGGCCGCCGACATCTGCGCCGCCCTGGACTTCAGCCACCGCAACGGCATCGTGCACCGCGACGTGAAGCCCGGGAACGTCATGATCACGCCCCAGGGGACCGTCAAGGTGATGGACTTCGGCATCGCCCGGGCGGTGTCGGACTCGGCCGCCACGATGACCTCGACCGCCGCGGTCATCGGCACCGCGCAGTACCTCTCCCCCGAGCAGGCCCGCGGCGAGGCCGTCGACGCCCGCTCGGACGTCTACTCCCTGGGCTGCCTGCTCTACGAGCTGGTCTGCGGCGCACCGCCGTTCACCGGCGACTCGCCGGTCTCGGTCGCCTACCAGCACGTGCGCGAGGACCCGCGGCTGCCGTCCTCGATCAACCCGGCCGTGCCGCCGGAGCTCGACGCCATCCTCATGAAGGCGATGAGCAAGAACCCGGCGAACCGGTACCAGTCGGCCGCCGAGATGCGCAACGACCTGCTCCGGGCCCTGGCCGGTCAGCGGGTCGAGGCCACCCCGGTCATGGGCGACGAGGAGAAGACCACCATCCTCGGCGCCGCGCCCGCGTACGGCGACGGCGGCTGGGACGACGAGGACGCGGTCGCCCGCCGGCGCAGGCGCAACCGGGTGGTCGCGCTCGTCGTCGGCGCGCTGGTGCTCATCGGCGCCGTCGTCGGGGTGGCGCTGCTGGTCGACAGCGGTGACGAGGAGCAGCCCCCGGCCGCCGCGCAGGTGACCGTGCCCGCGGGGCTGGTCGGGCAGCAGGAGGCCGACGCCCGGGCCGCCATCGAGGCGGCCGGCCTGACCGTCGCCGAGCAGGTGACCCAGCAGCAGGTCTCGGACGAGACCCAGGTGGGCACGGTGCTCGACACCGACCCCGACAGCGGCGCGCAGGTCGAGGAGGGCAGCGAGGTCGCCCTGACCGTCGGCGTCGCCCCGGACACGGTGACCGTGCCGCAGGTGGTCGACCTCGACGAGGACCGGGCCCGCACGGCGCTGGAGAACGCCGGCTTCGAGGGCAACGTGAACTCCGACCAGGTCGACTCCCTCGCCGAGGAGGGCACCGTCGTCGCGGTCGACCCCGAGGAGGGGACCGCGGTCGCCCCGGACACCACCGTGACGCTGTCGGTCTCCGACGGCACGGACGAGGTCCCGGACGTGGCCGGCCAGCTCCAGGAGGCCGCCCAGGAGGCGCTGCGGAGCGCGGGCTTCACCAACCTGACCGTGACCGAGGTCGACTCCGCCGAGCCCGCCGGCACCGTCGTCGGGACGAACCCGGCCGCCGGCCAGCAGGCGTCCGCCGGCCAGCCGATCACCCTGCAGGTGTCCGGCGGCGCCGCAGAGGTCACCGTGCCGACGACGATCGTGGGGCAGACCGAGGGGCAGGCCCGGCAGACGCTGGCCGCCGCCGGTTTCACCGGGACGATCTCGGTGCAGGACACCGAGGCCGACCCCGGCCAGGCCGACGGCACCGTGGTCGGCAGCAACCCGCAGCCCGGCCAGACGGTGGCGCCGGACGGCACCGTCACCCTGCTGGTCGCCCGCGAGACGGCGACGCCGACGACGGGCAGCCCCGCCCCCGGCGGCCTGGACGGCGACCCGAGCACCCCCATCTGAGCGACCGCGGTCGAGACAGCGGGGGGCGCCCCCGCGGCGGGGGGGCGCCCCAAGCTCGGCCGGCGCAACACGCCGGCGG
>NZ_JBJGZI010000009.1:0-167097 GCF_054050455.1 Geodermatophilus sp. SYSU D00684
CTCCCCCCCCCCCCCCCCCCCCCCCCCCCCCCCCCCCCCCCCCCCCCCCGCCCCCCCCCCCCCCCCCCCCCCCCCCCCCCCCCCCCCCCCCCCCCGGATCGTGTCGCTGGTGCCGTCGCTGACCGAGGCGCTGGCGGTCACCGTGCCCGACCGGCTGGTCGGCGCCACCGACTGGTGCACCCACCCGGCCGGCCTCGACGTGCCGCGCGTCCGCGGCACCAAGAACCCCGACCGGGCGGCGGTCGCCGCGCTGACGCCGGACCTCGTCGTCTGCAACCGGGAGGAGAACCGGCGCCTGGACGTCGACCGGCTGCGCGCGGCCGGGATCGCGGTGTGGGTGACGGTCATCGAGTCGGTGGACGAGGCGCTGGCCTCGATGCGGCGGCTGTTCGCCGAGGCGCTGGAGGTCCCCGAGCCGGACTGGCTGACGGACGCCGCGGGCGCGTGGGCGCGGCCGGCGCCGGAGCCCCCACTGCGGTGCGCCGTGCCGGTGTGGCGGGACCCGTGGATGGTGGTCGGCCCGCGCACCTTCACCGGGGACGTGCTGGCCCGCCTGGGCCTGGTGAACGTCTTCGGCGAGGGGGAGGACCGCTACCCGCACGTGGCCGTCGACGACGTCCTCGCCGCGCGGCCCGACGTCGTCCTGCTGCCCGACGAGCCCTACCCGTTCACCGCCGACGACGGTCCCGAGGCGTTCCCCGGGGTGCGGTCGGTGCTGGTGTCCGGGCGGGCGCTGACCTGGTACGGCCCGTCGCTGGCCACCGCCCGCGACGGGCTGCTGGCCGCCCTCGGCCCCCGCTCAGCCCCGGGGTGACACCTCGTCCCGCAGCAGCGCGAGGGCCGGGACGTAGAGGCGGGACTTGATGGTGCCCAGGGTCGGGCCGGCCTTCCCGGCGAGCGCGGCGGCGATCTCGACGGCGGCCGGGCGGACCTCCTCCTCGGCGACGGCGCGGTCGACGATCGCCGCGGCGAGGGCGTCGGTGCCGCCGTAGCGGCGGCCGGTGGTCATCGCCACGTGCGCCGTCTGCGGGGTGAGCCGGGCCTGGATCAGGGCGGACATGCCGGGGCTGAAGGGCAGGTCGATGTCGATCTCGGGCAGGCACCAGAAGCCGCGGTCGGCGCGCATGACCCGCTGGTCGTGCGCGAGCGCGAGCATCGCCCCGGCGGCGAAGGCGTGGCCCTGGACCGCCGCCACGGTCGGGACCGGCAGCGCCAGCACGCGGGCGAGCAGCCGCTGGACCGTGCCGACGTAGGCGTCCCGCTGGTCGGGGTGCTCGAGCAGCCAGGCGAGGTCCAGGCCGTTGGAGAAGAACTTGCCGGTGGCCGTGGTGACCAGGGCCCGGGGCCCGGAGGCGCCCTCCACCTCGTCCAGGGCGGCGTCGACGGCGGCGAGCCAGTCGGGGGAGAAGCGGTTCTCGTCGGCGCCGAGGTCGAGCACGAAGACGTCGTCGGAACGGTCGAGCGTGGGCACGGTGGTCTCCCGGTGCGGTGGGTGGGGGTGGGGCGGCTCAGGCCGGCGGGCCGCAGTCGACGACCGCGCCGACGGCGGCGGCCAGCTGCGTGCGGGTGTGCGGGTGGACCCGTCCGGCGCGGATCCCGGGGAACAGCAGCGCGGCGGGCAGGCGCACGACGCAGGTGGTGACGACGCCCGTGGCGGCCGCGTCGTCGCGGTCCCAGAGCGAGCGGGCGAGCCGGCGCAGCGTGTCGAGCAGGTCGGCGTCCAGGGCGCGCAGGCCGTCGGCGACGTCCGGGGCGACGGCGTCGGTGAGGACGTCGTCGCGCTGCAGCCCGACCAGCAGCCGCGCCGCCCGCAGGTCCTGCTCGGCGAGCCGGGCCGGGGCGTCGGCGGCGGCCTGCACCGCCCGGCGGGCGTCCCGGCCGGCCTCCGCGACGGCGGCCCGCTGCAGGTCGAGGAACTGCCGCGCGCGGCGCAGCCAGGCGGCCCCGGCGACGGTCTCCAGCGAGCCGAAGGCGTGGTAGATGCTGCCGTTGGAGGCCCCCGACCGGGCGGCCAGCGCGCGGACGGTCAGCTGCGCGCGGCCGCGGTCGACGAGCAGCTCCTCGGCGGCGTCGAGGACCGCGTCGGGCGCGTGGACCCGGGGCCGGGGCATCGGGACCTCCTCCGTGGACGGACGAGGCCACTCTAGTGGAGCGCGCGCTCCACTACGGGTCCGGGTGCGTCAGCCGGAGGCGCGGACGTCCTCGGCGGGCTCCGTCCTCGGCGTCGGCACCGCCGCGGCCGGGGCCGACCGGACGGCCATCTCGCGGGCCATCATCCCCTGCTCGAGGCGCATCACCAGGGACGGCGACAGGCGCATCAGCCACCACATGACCCGTGCCTGCCGGGGCGCGACCACGACCGCCCGGTTGCGGTCCACCCCGCGCAGCACGTCGGCGGCCAGCGCGTCGGCGCCGTACAGGCGGCCCCCGCTGACCCGGGTCAGCACCGCGCGGACGTCGATGGCCTCCGCGGTGGGGACGCGCGGGAGGTCCGCCGGCGGCTTCTGGTCCAGCAACGGGGTGTCCACGGCGCCCGGGCACACCACGCTGACCCGCACCCCGTGGGGCGCGGCCGCGGTGCGGAGGGACAGCGACAGGCCGACCACCGCCCACTTCGTCGTGCCGTACGGGACGTTCCCGGGCATCGGCAGCAACCCGGCGAGCGACGCCGTGTTGACGATGTGCCCGGACCCCTGCCGCAGCATCAGGGGGTAGGCGGCCTGCACGCCGTGGACGACGCCGCGCAGGTTGACGTCGACGATCCGGTCCCAGTGGGCGAGGGACATCTCCTCCACGGGGCCGCCGAAGCCCACGCCGGCGTTGTTGAACAGCAGGTCCAGCCGGCCGTGCCGCCCCGCCGTGCCGGTGACCAGCGCCTCGACTGCCGTCGCGTCCCGGACGTCCACCGCGGCCGACGACGCCGCCCCGGGGCCGAGGGCCGTGAGGTGCTCCGCGGTCTCGGCCACGGCCGGACCCTCGACGTCCGCGAGGACCACCTGGTCACCCCGGCGCACCAGCGCCGCACCCAGCGCCCGCCCGATCCCCGAGGCGCCTCCGGTCACGATCGCCACCCTGGTCATGGCCCACTCCCGACAGCCGGCTCCGTGGACGTCGCTCCTGGGGACCAGCCTCGTGCGCCCGTGGACGCCGAGCGCCGTCCCCCCGCACGGCACGGGCCCGCGTCGGCGTGGGCCGCCCGATCGTCGACCGGCCGTGACGACCGGTGACCACCCGGCTCAGGGGAGGGCGCGGCGGACGAGGACGCGGGGGAAGCCGCCGGCGACGGCGTCGGTGTCCGCGGCCTTGGTGAAGCCGGCCGCCTCGAACATCCGCCGCGTGCCGACGTAGGCCATCGTGGTGTCGACCCGCTCGTCCCCGCTGTCGGCGGGATAGCCCTCGACGGCGGGGGCGCCGTTCGCCGCCGCGTACCCGACCGCGCCCTGCAGGAGCGCGTGCGCGATGCCCTTCCCGCGGTGGCCCGGACGCACGCGCACGCACCACAGCGACCACACCGGGAGGTCGTCGACGTGCGGGATCCTCCGCGAGCGCTCGAAGGGCAGCTCCGCCCGCGGCGCGACCGCGGCCCAGCCGGCGACCTCGCCGTCGTCGTACGCGAGCACCCCCGGCGCGACCGGGCGCCCGGTGAGCGCGCGGACGTACTCCCGCCGCGCGGGACCGACGAGCTCGCGGTTGGTCCGCGAGTCGAGCCGGTGGCTCAGGCACCAGCAGACGTTGGCGTCCGGGTTCCGCGGGCCGAGCACGGCCGCGACGTCGTCGAACCGCTCCCGCGTCGCCGGGTGGACCTCGATGGCCATCGCGCCACGCTAGTGACGCCGGCGGCGCCCGGCCACGCCCCGGAGCCCGCCTCAGCCGGCGGCAGCCGCCGGCGCGGTGCCCTCGGGCGCGGTCACGGGCCCTCCGCCGTCGGGGACCCGGCGGCGGCCGAGCCACCGGTCGGTGAGCCGGACGGTGAGCACCGGCAGCAGCCCGATGGTGGCGAACACGGCGGCGCCGGAGCCGACGACACCGAGCCACTGGAGGGCGCCGAACCCGGCGGTCGCGCCGACCTCCGCCGCGGCCACCCCGACGGCCGGCAGGCAGAGGAACAGCGCCCCGGCGACCGGCAGCAGCCACCGCAGGCGGTGCACCGTCAGCCCGGCCACCGCGCCGCCCGGGAGCGCGACCAGCACGTAGAGCAGCAGGACGAAGGACGTCCCGCTCCACGAGAACGTGCTCGACCCGGTCGCCGCGAGGCTGACCAGCGACATGAGCGCGCGGCTGACCGCGCCGAGCGCCGCGCCGGCGACCAGCGCCGCCAGCACGCCCGTGCCGATCCTGAGTCCCACGGTCCCTCCCCGTCCCCGCCGATGGCGGCGGGAGGGTAGCGGTCGCGCGCCGCGTGGAGGGGCGTCCCGGCTCCGCCTCACCCGGTCCTGCGGTAGGTGAGCGTGAGGTCCTCGTCCCAGGTGGCGCCGCCGTCGCGGGAGAACTCGCCGCGCGTCACGAGCACGTCCCCACCGTCGCCGAAGGTGCCGGTGAACCGCTGCGACATCTGCGGGTCGTCGCGCCAGAACCGCCACTCGCCCGGGCCCGCGCCGACCGCGTACAGCCGGTGGACGCCGCGGGAGTCGTAGTAGTGCATCGACAGCCGGCCGTCGACGACGCCGATGACGGCGAGCGCGTCGGGCACGTCGGGGTGGTCGCTGTGGGAGCGCCAGACGAGGAAGTGGCCGCCCTCCAGCCAGGCGAACACGGCCCGCCCGCGGATCTCCTGGCCGGGCAGCAGGGGATGGGTGCCCTCCGTCGTCCACGTCCCGGGCAGGGCCCGCAGGTGCTCCAGCTGCGCCGCCGGCGTCTCGTCGCCCATGCCGCCTCCTCGGGTCAGCGTCCCGGCCGCGCGCCCGCCAGGAACCGCTCGACGATCCCCGCCCACCGCGCGCGGGCCGCCTCGTTGGCCTCGGGGGTGGGCAGGCCCATCTGGGTCGCCACGAGCGACGCCGTCCCGTTCCGCTTCGGCTCGCTGGTGACGACGACGGACGAGCCGTCGGCCGCCCTCGTCCGCCAGGTGACGCGCCGGTCGGTGCCGCTGACCCTCGGGTCGCCGCCGGCGACGACCTCCCGCACGGCCGCGTCGCCGTCGGCGAACGCCCGCCAGCGCTCCATGAGCTCGGTCATGCCGAGCGGGGTGGCCCGGCTGACGCTGGTCTGGAAGGTGCCGTCGGAGCGCTGGCCCGGGACGCGGCGGCCGATGTGGTGCTCGTAGGCGACCGTCACCGACTGGGTCCACCAGCCGCGCTGCTCGAAGCCGTCGCCGAGCTCCTCGTAGACGTGCAGCGCGATCGCCTGGTGGTCGAGGTCCCTCGCGCCGACGGACTCCAGGAAGCGGAGCCACTCGTCCCAGGACCGCTTCGTGGTCCGCTCGATGGGCCCGATCCGGGGGTTCTCCGCCATGGCCGCGATCCTGCCGGACCCGGCGTCGGCCGCGGGGCGGTCACGGACGCGCCGCCTGTCGACCTGCGGTCGCCCCCGGTCGCCGGAGACCGCAGCAGGTCGACAGGCGGCGCAACGGTCGGGCGCGCTGGTGCCGGACCCCGCGCAGGAGGGTCAGCGGTCGGGCGAGGGGGTGTCGTCGGGGGGCCGGACGAAGGTCCCCAGGGCCCCCGCTCCGAGAAGGCCGCCCACGTGGTGAGCGCGGTGATGGCGACGACCAGGACGCACCGGAACCCGAGGAACCCCAGCCCGCCGCCGCTCGCGTCGCCGAACTGCGTGATGCCGAGGACGAGCATCCCGACCCCGACGACGATCCCGAGGACGGCGACGGGCTTGCTGGGCTTGCAGCGGTAGGAACTCACGGCGGGGGACCCCTTCGTCCGGCACGTCCCGGCGGGTACGCGCGTCCCCCTCCCACCAGCGCAGATCGTGGGACCGCGGCGCGCACCTCGACGGCGTCGGGCAGGCACGCGCGCCCGGGGCCGCCCGGCGGTGCGCCGGTCGTCGACCTGCGGCGGTCTCCGCCGCCCCGGGACGACCGGGAGTCGACGACGGGCGGGACGGCCACACAGCCCGTGCCCGGCGGACCCGGCGGGGACCGAACGGCGTGGGGAGGATGGCGGCATGCCGCGGCTGCTCGTCGTCCACCACACGCCCTCGCCGAACCTGCAGGCGGTGCTCGAGGCGGCCCGCGAGGGCGTGGCGATGGTCGAGGAGGCCGAGCTGGTCGAGCGGCCGGCGCTGTCGGCCGGGCCCGCGGACCTGCTCGCCGCCGACGGCGTCCTGCTCGGCACCCCGGCCAACATCGGCTACATGAGCGGCGCGCTCAAGCACTTCTTCGACACCGTCTACTACCCCTGCCTGGACGCCACCGTCGGCCTGCCCTTCGGCGTGTGGGTGCACGGCGGCGACGACACCGCCGGCGCGCTGAAGGCCATCGGCACGATCACCGGCGCCCTGCGGTGGAAGCAGGTCGCGGCGCCCCTGTCGCTCACCGGCGCCCCGACGAAGGACGACCTCGAGGCGGTCCGCGAGCTGGCCGCGACCGTCGCGGTGAGCCTGGAGGACCGCTGAGTCCTAGCCTGCCGGGGTGAGCACCCGTCTCGTCGTCATCGGAGGAGACGCCGCCGGCGGCAGCGCGGCGTCCCAGGCCAGGAAGCGGCAGCCCGACCTCGACGTCGTCATGTTCGAGCGCGGCCGCGCGACCTCCTACTCCGCCTGCGGCATCCCGTACTGGATCTCCGGCACCGTCGACAGCGAGGCGCGGCTGGTCGCCCGCACGCCCGAGCAGCACCGCGCGGCCGGCATCGACGTCCGCATGCGCACCGAGGTCGTCGGCATCGACACCGACAAGGGCCTCGTCCACTGGCGCGACCTCGACGCCGGCACCGAGGGCACCGAGCCCTACGACGACCTCGTCTACGCCACCGGCAGCGTGCCGATGCGCCCGCCGGTCGAGGGCATCGACGCGCAGGGCGTCTACGGCGTCCAGGTGCTCGACGACGGCGTCGCGCTGCGGGCCGAGCTCGACAGCGGGCGCGTGCGGGAGGTGGTCGTCATCGGCGGCGGCTACATCGGGCTGGAGATCGCCGAGGCGTGCCGGGTGCGCGGGCTCGGGGTCACCGTCGTCGACAAGTCGGCCACCCCGGTGGGCACCTTCGACCCCGACGTCGGCCGGTTCATCGCCGACGGCGTCCGCAGCGAGGGGGTCGACCTTGTCCTCTGCGACGGCGTCGCGGGCATCGACGTCGACCGCGACGGGCGGGCGCGCGCGGTGGTCACCGAGGGCGGCCGCGAGCTGCCCGCCGACCTCGTCGTCCTCGGCCTGGGCGTGCGGCCGAACGTGCGGCTGGCCGCGGAGTCGGGCATCCCGCTCGGCACCTCCGGCGGTGTCGCCGTCGACCAGCGGATGCGGACCCAGGTGCCCGGGGTGTGGGCGGCCGGCGACTGCGTCGAGTCGGTGCACCGGCTGTCCCGGCAGCGGGTCGTCGTCGCGCTCGGCACGCACGCGAACAAGCAGGGCCGGGTGGCCGGGATCAACATCGGCGGCGGCTACGCCACCTTCCCCGGCGTCATCGGGACGGCGATCACCAAGATCTGCACGGTCGAGGCCGCGCGCACCGGGCTGTCGGAGAAGGAGGCCGAGGACGCCGGCTACTCGTTCGTCACCGCCGCCGTCGACTCCACGACCACCGCCGGCTACATGCCCAACGCGTCCCCGATCCGGGTCAAGATGATCGCCGAGCGGCGCAGCGGCCGGCTGCTCGGCGCCCAGGTGGTCGGCGAGGAGGGCGCGGCCAAGCGGATCGACGCGCTGGCCATCTGCATCTGGAACGAGATGACCGTCGACGAGGTCCTCTCCCTGGACCTGTCCTACGCGCCGCCGTTCGCGCCGGTCTGGGACCCGGTGCTCATCGCCGCCCGCAAGGCGTTCGAGGCGGTCGAGGCCGACACCCGCAGTTGACGCAACCGGGAGTCCGCCTGCACGCGCCGTGTCCGGAACGCCCGGGCGCGCGCGGCTTCCTTGACCGTCCGGTCGTGGCGGCGGACCGTCCGCCCCCCGGGCGGGTTCCCGGCCCGCCCTCGTCCCGGGGGAGGGACGCCATGCCACAACTGGTCCCGGAGTTCGAGTACCACGCCGACCTCGAGCCGCATCCGGTCGGGCCGGGTCCCTTCGGTAATCGCATGGAGGCGACGATCACCGGCGGCGAGGTCCACGGCGAACGCCTCAAGGGTCGGCTCGTCGGCGCGGGTGCCGACTGGCTGCTGGTGGGCGCGGATGGTTTCGGCCGCCTGGACGTTCGGGCCACGGTTCAGACGGTGGACGGCGCCTACATCTATGCCCAGTACCCGGGCCTGATGGAGCTGACCCCGGCGATCCTCGCCATCATGGGCGGCGGCGGGACCTCGACGGACTTCGGGGACCAGTACTTCTTCACCACCCCGCGCCTCGAGACCGGCGACGAGCGATATGCCTGGGTGAACCAGACGCTGTTCGTCGCCGAGGGGCGCGTGCTGGTCGGGCCGGCGGTCGAGTACCGGGTCTACCGTGTCGCGCGGGACTGAGGGGACCGGTCAGCGCAGCACGCCCGCCATCCGCTCGACGATCGCGGTGAGCACCGGCTCGGGCGTGGCCAGGTTCAGCCGCACCGCGCCGCGCCCGGCCTCGCCGCAGCGGGCGCCGTCGACCACCGCCACCCCCGCCCGCGCGAGCAGCAGGTCGCCGGGGGCGTCGGCCGGGAGGCCCTCCAGCCAGGCCAGGTAGGTGCCCTCCGGCGGGCGGTACCGGACGCCGGGCAGGTGCGAGGCGACCAGGTCGGCGAGCAGCCGGCGGTGCCGGTCGAGGACGGCGATCGTCTCCTCCAGCCAGCCGACGCCGTCCCGGTAGGCGGCGGTGTTGGCGACCGCGCCGAGCGTCGAGCAGCCGTGCTCCACCCCGTGCCCGACCCGGGCCCACAGCTCCGCGTCGGCGTCGTTGGACAGCAGCAGCTGCGCGCACTTGAGGCCGGCGAGGTCCCACGCCTTCGACGCGCTGGTGGCGGTGAGGGTGTGCGCGGCGGTGGCGTCCGACAGCGACGCGTAGGGCACGTGCCGGGAGCCGGGGAAGACCAGCGGCGCGTGCACCTCGTCGGAGAACACCCGGCCGCCGTGCCGGTCGACCACCTCGGCGACGGCGAGCATCTCCGCGGGCTCGAGCACCCGGCCGATCGGGTTGTGCGGGTTGCACAGCACCAGCAGGTCCCCGCCGGCGCGGAAGGCGGCGTCGAGCGCGTCGAGGTCGTAGACGTACCGGTCGCCGTCGCGGGCCATCGGCACCTCGAGCACCTCCCGGCCCAGCGCCGGCGGCACCTCCAGGAAGGGCATGTAGGCCGGGGTGGGCAGCACCACCGGCGAGCCGGGCCGGGACAGGTGGGTGATCGCCGCGGACAGCCCGGCCAGGACGTCGGCCATGGGCCGGACCCGCTCCGGCGGCACCTCCCAGCCGTGCCGGTCGCGCAGGAAGGCGGCGGTCGCCCGCGCCATGTCGTGGGCGAGCCAGTCGGGCAGGTAGCCGAACAGGCCGCGGGCGACGGCGTCCTGCAGCGCGGCGGTGACCGCGGGCGCGGTGCCCAGGTCGGACTCGGCGACCCAGGCACCCAGCGCGTCGGGGTAGCGGGTCCACTTCAGGCTGCCGCGCGAGCGCAGGCCCGCGACCACGGCGTCGGCGTCACTCGTCACGGTGCCGATCCTGCCCGCGGGCGGCCGGGGCCCGCGCGGGCTGGGAGGGTGCTCCCCGTGCGGCTGCTGCTGGTGGTGAACGGATCGGCGGGGAGCGCCGACGGGCTGGACCCGGCGCTGGAGGTGCTGCGCGCCGGCGCCGACGTCGAGGTCGCGGCGACCGCGGACGCCGGCGACCTGGACCGCGTGCTCGCCGGGCGGGACGGGCGCCGGCCGGTCGTCGCCGGCGGCGACGGCTCGGTGCACGCGGTCGTCGCCGCGCTGGACCGCGCCGGCGCCCTCGACCCTGCCGACCCGCTCGGCGTCGTGCCGCTGGGCACCGGCAACGACCTGGCCGGCGCGCTCGGCCTGCCCGACGACCCGGCCGCCGCCGCGCGCTGCGTCCTGGACGGCGCCCCGCGCCCGCTGGACCTGCTGCGCGACGACGCCGGGGGCGTGGTGGTCAACGCGGTGCACGCCGGGATCGGCGTCCGCGCCGCGGACGAGGCCGCCGGGCTCAAGGAGCGGCTCGGCGTGCTGGCCTACCCCGTCGGCGCCGCGGTCGCCGGGATCGCCGGCGCGGAGCACCGGCTGCGGGTGACCGTGGACGGCGCCGTCGTCACCGCGCCCGCCGGCTGGGCGGCCGACGGGGCGACGCCGCTGCTCATGGTCGGGGTCTGCAACGGGCCCACGATCGGCGGCGGGACGGCGCTCGCGCCCGGCGCCGACCCCGGGGACGGCCTGGCCGACGTCGTGGTCAGCGCGGCCACCGGCCCCGCCGCGCGGGCCGCGTTCGCCGTCGCGCTGCTCGCCGGGCGGCACCCCGGCCGCGACGACGTCGTCGTCGTCCGCGGGCGGGAGGTCACCGTGAGCGGCGAGCCGGCCGGCCTGGACGCCGACGGCGACCTGCTGCCGCCGGCCGGCGCGCGCACCTGGCGGCTGGTCCCGGCCGCGTGGTCGGTGTCGGTGCCGCGCTGACCGCTCAGGCGGCCGGGGACCAGCCGAGCAGCGGGCCGAGGCGCTCGGCGGTGTCGGTGAGGATCTGCTCGTGGTCGGCCTCGGTGAGGCTGAACGGCAGCGCGAACACCACCTCGGTGACCTCGCGGAAGCCGGCGTGGGCGTACAGCGCCTCGGCGACCTGCTCGGCGGTGCCGAGCAGGTCGGGGGCGAACAGCAGCCGCCCCGGGCCCTGGGGGACCCCCACCCGCGGGCTGCGGGCCTCGACGTAGGCGGCGTACCGCTCCCGCTGCTCGGCGGTGGCGCTGTCGGTCGGGATGACGACCAGACCCTGCGACACGCGCCCGCCGGGGTTGGCCTCGCGGAAGGCCCGCACCTGGTCGGCCTGGATCGCGGCGAAGTCGGTGGAGCCGCCCTCGGCGCGGACCACGCTGCTGGTGAGGAGGTGCATGCCCGCCTGCCCGGCCCACTGCGCGGAGCGGGTGCTCGCGCCCCCGTACCAGAGCCGGTCGCGCAGGCCGGGGGAGTGCGGCTGCACCCGGTCCGACCACTCCTCGACGACGCCCTCGCGCCCGGCGAACGACGCCGCGGGCTCCCCGCCGACCAGCCGCAGCAGCCGCTCCACCCGGGCGTAGGAGAAGTCCTCGACGCCGGCGGTGTCGGGGTAGAGCGCGCCCTTGACGTCGTCCCAGTGCATCGGCGGGCCGACGCTGACCCCGGGGTTGAGCCGGCCGCCGGAGAGGACGTCGACGGTGGCGAGGTCCTCGGCCAGCCGCAGCGGGTTCTCCCAGCCGAGCGGGGTGACCGCGGTGCCGAGCTCGATCCGCCGTGTCCGCTGGGTGGCCGCGGCGAGGACGGCGACCGGCGAGGAGATGCCGTACTGCAGGTGCCGGTGGCGCAGCCAGGCGCTGTCGAAGCCCAGCCGCTCGCCGAGCTCGACCGTCCGCAGCGTCGTCTCGTGGCCCGCGGCCGGGTCGGCGGGGTCGAACAGGCCGATGGTGAGGAAGCCGAGCCGTTCGAGCGGGGTACCGGGGGCGGGCATGGCGCCGATCCTGCCCGCCCCCGGGAGGTCACTCCGCCGCGGGCCGGTCGGGATCGGTCAGCCAGTCGCGGAACAGGGCGTCGAGGTCCTGCCCGCTCACGTCCTCGGCCAGGGCCAGCAGGTCGGCGGTCGTGACGTTGCCGTCCTCGTTCTCGGACACCCAGCGGTGCAGCAGCTCCGCGAAGGCGGCCTCGCCGATCTCCAGGCGCAGGGCGTGCAGGAACGCGGCGCCCCGGTCGTAGACGGCGTCGGCGAACAGGCCGGTGGCACCGGGGTCGGTGAGCGGCACGGTCCAGAACTCGTCGTCGGCCGGGGTGGCGAGGACGTCCTCGTACGACTCCTGCGCCGTGGTGCCGCCGCGGGACTCGGTCCACATCCACTGCAGGTACGTGGCGAAGCCCTCGTTGAGCCAGATGTCGGCCCACGTCGTCGGGCTCACGCTGTTCCCGACCCACTGGTGGGCCAGCTCGTGCGCCACCGTGGTCTCGCCCGCCGACCGGGAGTAGACCGGCCGGGTCTGGGTCTCGAGCGCGTACCCGACGCTGTCGTCGTCGACGATCGCGCCGAACGAGGTGAACGGGTAGGGGCCGAGCACGTCCTCGAAGAACGCGATCATCTGTGGCTGCAGGGCCAGGCTGCGCTGGGTCGTCGCCAGCCGGATGCCGGTCACCCCGGTGTCGACGAAGTCCAGGATCGGCAGCCCGTCCGGCCCGGTCGACGTCGTCATCGTGTAGTCGCCGATCGACGCCGTCGCGAGGTAGCTGGCCATCGGGTCGGCCGCGTGCCAGGTCCAGGTCGTCCGGTCGCCGACGGTGACCGGGGCGCCCACCGGCTCACCGTTCGCGACGGCGGTCTTGCCCGCGGGGACGGTGATCCGGAAGTCGTAGGTGGCCTTGTCGGTGGGGACGTCGTTGACCGGGAACCAGGTGGGCGCGCCCTCGGGCTCACCGGCCACGAGGACGCCGTCGGCGAAGGTGACCCAGCCGTAGAGGGCGCCCTCGGCGTCCGTGGGCTGCCCCGGGTACCCGCTGTAGACGACGGTGACCTCGTGCGTCGTGCCGGCCTTCAGCCTGGGCGCCGCCTGGACGACGATCTCGCCGCCGCGGCCGTCCTCACCCGGCGGGAGCTGCGTGAAGCGGGCCGGCCTGCCGTCGACCAGCACCGAGGAGACGGTTAGCCCGCGCAGGTCCAGCGAGAGGCTCGCCAGGTCCTGCGTGGCGGTCAGCGTGACGACGGCGGTGCCGTCGAGCCGGCTCTCCTGCGGCGTCGCCCCGGGGTGCCAGGACAGGTCCAGGCCGTAGTGCTGCACGTCGTAGCCGCCGTTGCCGGCGGCCGGGAAGTACGGGTCCCCGCCGGAGGTGCTGCCGTCGGCGTAGCGCGGGGTGCCGGGAGCGCCGGGGGCCGCGGCGGCGGGAGCGGCGGCCGCGACCACGGACGCGGCGGCGACGAGGGCCACGGTGGCCCGGCGGGGGATGGGGCGGAAGCGCACGGATGTCCTCCTCGAGCGGCCCGGGCGGGCCGGATCGGGACACCGTAGGGACACCGTGTGACGGACGCATGTCCGTCCGTCGTCACCGCACGCGGACGGCGAGCAGCGCGACGTCGTCGTCGGTGGAGCCCCGGACGCCCTCCAGCAGCCGGTCGAGCAGGTCGTCCAGCGAGCCGGCGCCGTCCGCGGCGACGGCGGCGGTGAGCTGGGCGATGCCGTCGTCGAGGTCGGTGCGGCGGCGCTCGACCAGGCCGTCGGTGTAGAGCAGCACCGTGCTGCCCGGCTCCAGCGCGATCCGGTGGGTGCCCCGCGCCCGGGTGGCGTCCAGGCCCACGAGCAGGTCCGGGGGAGGGGCGAGCACCTCGACCCGGCCGTCGGCGTGCCGCAGCAGCGGCGGCGGGTGCCCGGCGTTGCTCCAGGACATCACCCGGCCGCCGTCGTCGCCGAGGTCGACCCGGCTGACCAGCGCGGTGGCCAGGGCGCCGGTGCGCAGCCCGGCGACGGCGGCGTCGAGCCGGTCCAGCGCCCTGGCCGGCGGCTCGCCGCCCTCGAAGGCGAAGCCGCGCAGCATCGCCCGCAGCTGCCCCATGCTGGCCGCGGCGGCGACGTCGTGACCGTTGACGTCGCCGATGACCAGCACCGTGGCGCCGTCGGAGTCGTCGAAGGCGTCCCACCAGTCGCCGCCGACCTGCGCGCCGGCGCTGCTGGGCAGGTAGCGGGCGGCCAGCTCCAGCCCGGCCGGGGTGGGCAGCTCGCCGAGCAGCGCGCGCTGCAGGGTGGTGGCCACCGACTCCTGCCGGGCCAGCAGCACCGCGCGGCCGACGGCCTGGGCGGTGTACTGCGCCAGGGCCAGGACCAGGCCCTGCTCGACCGGGCCGAACGCGTGCGGCTCGTCCCAGGCCAGGCTGAGCGTGCCCGGCAGCGCGCCGGCGACCGGCAGCGGCAGGTGCGCCGACGCCCCGGCCGGCCGTGGCGGCCGCGCGTGCGGGAACCGCGCGGCGGCGGTCGCCGGGTCGGGGAGGAACACCGCGCGCCCGGTGGTCAGCGCGACCGCCGGCGGGACCTCGGCGCCCAGCGGGAGGGAGACGTCGTCCTCGGGGGTGCCGGGCACCAGCCGCAGTCGGCGGGTCGCGGGGTCGACGAGGGCCAGGCAGGTCCACGAGGTGCCCAGCGCCTCGGCGGCGGCGCCGGTCACGGCCGCGGCGACGTCGTCGAGGGTGACCGCGTCGGCCAGCGTCTCGGCGAACCGCAGCAGCAGCCGGGTCTGCTCGCTGATCCGCTCGGCGGCCCGCCGGGCGGTCTCGGCGTCGCGGGTCAGCGCGCGCAGCCGCAGCTCGGAGGCGGCCAGCCCGGCGACCTGGGTGAGCACCGCGACGTCGGTGTCGGTCCAGTCGCGGGGCCGGGAGTCGATGGCGCAGACCGCACCTGCCACCTCGCCGTCCGGGCCGACCAGCGGCACCCCGCAGTAGGCGACCACCCCGAGGTCGTCGATCGCCCGGTTGCCGGCCAGGACCTCCACCTCGCGGGCGTCGCGGACCACCAGCGGCCGCGCGGTGGCCCGCACGTACTGGCAGAACGAGTGGCTCAGCGGGGTGCTGCGGCGGGCCTGCCACTCGGGCGGGAGGCCGACGGCGCCGGGGAACACCTGGCGGTCGGGCTGCACGAGGGTCACCAGCGCGGTGGGGACGTCGAGCAGCGTGCGGACCAGGACGACCAGCCGGTCGAAGTCGGCGTCGGCGATGCCCGACGGGTCGTCGGTCCCGCTGTCCGCGCTGGTCACGGGCCCACGGTAGTCGGCCCGCGCGCGGTCACCGGGGGAGCCGGCCCATGAGGTGGAACTCGGGGTTGGGCGGGATCGCGGCGAAGTGCGCGAGCCGGTTGGACAGCGCGAAGAAGGCGGTGATCGCGCCCACGTCCCAGACGTCGTCCTCGGTGAGGCCGTGCGCGCGCAGCCGGTCGAGGTCGGCGGCGGTCACGGCGGCGGGGTCGGTGGCCAGCCGGACGGCGACGTCGAGGACGGCGCGCACCCGGTCGTCGAGCGGGGCCTTGCGCCAGTCGACGGCGACCAGGTCGGCCAGGTACGGGTCACGGGTGCGGATGCGCGCGATCGCGCCGTGCGCCACCACGCAGTACGCGCAGTCGTTGGCCGCGCTGGTGGCGACCACGATCAGCTCCCGCTCGCCGGTCGACAGGCCCGGGGTGTCCTTGTCCATGAGCGCGTCGTGCATCGCGAGGAACGCCCGCTCCTCGGCCGGCCGCCAGGCCAGCGCCGCGAAGACGTTGGGCAGGAACCCCGACTTCTCCTGCACCTCGGCGTGGCGCTCGGCCAGGTCCGGCGGCAGGTCGGCGGGGTCGGCGACGGGGAAGCGGCTGATCGGCGCCGGGTCGGTGGTCACCCGTGCAGCGTGCTCCGCCACCGGTCCGGCGTCGACCGCGTGGGTCGACGCAGCGCATCGCACAGCTCGGTCAGGCCCCCGTGCAGGGGCCCCCCGCGGGCTTGCGAGCGGTGGGGGGGGCAAGGGGGTCCTTGGTCAGTCGCCGACGACGACGCGGTCGCGGCCCTCGCGCTTGGCGCGGTAGAGGCGTGCGTCGGCGCGGCCGAGCAGCTGCGCGGGCGTCCGGTCGATGACCTCGCTGGTGCTGGCGGCGCCGATGCTCACGGTCACCGGCAGGTCCCCGGTGAGCGGGCCCCACGCGTGGGCGGCCACGGCGCTGCGGACGTCCTCCAGGTGCCGGGCCGCGGCCGCGGCGTCGGCGCCGGCGAGGACGACGAGGAACTCCTCACCGCCCAGCCGGGCGACCAGCGAGGCGGTGCCCGGGGCCGGGAGGTCCTGCACGATGCCCGCGACGGTGCGCAGCACCTCGTCGCCGACGGCGTGCGAGCAGGTGTCGTTGACCCACTTGAAGTGGTCCAGGTCCAGCAGCGCCACCCACACCAGCGCGCCGTCGGCCAGCAGCCGGGGCAGCTCGTCGTCGACGTGCCGGCGGTTGTGCAGGCCGGTGAGCGGGTCGCGCAGCGACAGCTCGCGCCAGCGGCGGCTCTGCCGGCGGGCCTCGGTGGTCTCGTACATGGCCTGCAGCGCGCGGGCGCGGGACTCGCGCTGGGCGGACTGCTGCTCCATCAGCTCGGCGCAGTAGCGCTTGTGCTCCTCGAACGCCGCGCGGTGGTCGCCGGCGGCGGCGTGCAGCTCGGCCTGCTCGGCGCGGGCGCGCACCCGGATCGAGGTCAGCCCGTGCTGCAGGCAGCGGCGCACGCACTCGTCGAGGGTCCGCTGGGCGGCGTCGACGGCGCCGCGGCGGCGCTGCACCTCGGCCAGGGTGAGCAGGAAGTCCGCCCCGGCGTCGCCGTCGTGGGAGCTGTCGAGCACCTCCGGCGCCAGGCCCGGCAGCAGCGCCTCCTCCGCCTCGTCCAGCCGGTCCAGGCCCATGAGCGCGCGGGCGACGGTGTCCAGCCGGCCGACGTCGAGCGGGACGCCGTGCGCGGCGGCCAGGTCCTGCAGCCGCGTGCTGAAGTGCAGGGCGTCGGCGAACCGGCCGGCGAGGGTGTCGGTGTAGGCGCGGTTGTTGAGGATGCGCAGCTGCCGGTCGACGTCGCCGAGGTCCTCGGCCAGCCGGAGGACGGTGGCGTAGCGCTCGGGGGCGGCGGGGTCGCGGGACAGGCCCAGGACGTCGGCCAGCCGGACCAGGTGGTCGACCCGCAGCGCCGGGAGGGCGTCGTCGTCGAGCAGGTCGACGCCCTGCACGGCGTGCTCCAGCGCGCCGGCGAGGTCGCCGAGCTCCTGGAACACCGCGGTGAGGACGAAGGAGCTGCGGGCGAGCAGGTGCCGGGACCGGGCCTCGGTGGCCCAGCGGTGCACCTCGTGCGCGATCCGGCCGCCCTCGGCCACCGAGCCGCGCCGCCGCAGCAGGTCGGCGGCCACCAGCCGCGCCCGCTGCTCCAGGTCGGGGCGGCCGAGCTCGCGGGCGGTGCCCGCGGCGGCGCCGGCGCGCTCCGCGGCCGCCTCGGAGTCGAAGCGGGTGAGGGTCTCCAGCTCGTCGAGCGTCGTGAGCAGGACCGCGAGCGGGTCCGGCGGCCGCGGGGAGCCCCCGGGCACGGCGCCGGCGTCCGGACGGACGGCGAGACTGGTCACGACTCCCCATCGGCAGTGGGGGCCCGCCGCGACAGGGCGGGCACGCGATCCCCACCCGGTCGGGTGAGCCCGGGGGTGCTCGCCGGGCAGCCGGCCATCGGCACCTCCGCGGGGCGTGCGAACCGCTGTACCGCCCATCACAGCAGATGCCACCCCCGGACGGGGGGACGCGCGCCCGGGCGGCTGCGCCGGGGAGCGGCTCAGGCCCGGCGCCGGCGGAGCACGCCCTCCTGGACGACGGTCAGCACCAGCCGGCCCGCGCGGTCGAACACCCGCCCGGAGCACAGCGCGCGGCCGCCCGCGGACCAGGCGCTCTCCTGCTCGAAGCACAGCCAGGTGTCGGCGCGGGCCGGGCCGTGGAACCAGACGGCGTGGTCGAGGCTCGCCGTCACCAGGCCGGGGTCGCCGATGACCGCCGCGTGCGGGGCGACCGCGACGGCGAGCAGCAGCATGTCGGTGGCGTAGGCGAGCGCGCAGGCGTGCAGCCGCGGGTCGTCGGGCAGCGCCTCGCGGGAGCGGAACCAGAAGCGCTGCCGCGGCGGTGCCGGCTCGCCCCGGCCGGCGGCGATCCGGGGCGGGCCGCCGTCGAACCGGAAGTCGAACGGGTGCCGCGCGTCCAGCCAGGCCAGCCACGCGAGGACGGAGGCCGGGGCGCCGGCCGCCGCGTCGGCCGGGGCGGCCAGCGACTCCGGCGGCGGGGCGTCCAGGGTGGGCACCTGGTGCTCGGGGCCGGTCTCGGGCCGGGCGAACGACGCCGTCAGCACGAGGATCGTCTCCCCGTGCTGGACGGCGGCGACCTCCCGGGTGGTGTAGCTGCCGCCGTCGCGCACCCGGGTGACCTGCAGGTCGCTGGGCGCGGCCGGGTCGCCGGCGCGGACGAAGTAGGCGTGCAGCGAGTGCACCGCCCGGTCGTCCGGGACGGTCGCCGTCGCGGCGAGCAGCGCCTGGGCGACCACCGCGCCGCCGAACGCCCGGTCGGCCGGCACGCCGCGCGCCGCGCCGCGGAACCGGCCGGGCGCGGCCTCCGCGACGTCGAGCAGGGCGACCAGCCCACCGGGGACCGGACCGCCGCCGACCGGCTGTGCCACGCCCTGCCCCCCGTCCGCCCGACCGACCGGTGCAGTGAACCACCCCGCCCCGGGGTCACCCGACGAGGACCGCGACCACGTCGTCGTGCCCGCAGGCGCCGGCCGCGACCGCCCAGGTGGCGTCCGGGGCGACGGCGAGCGCGTCGTGGCCTCCGAGGGTGTCGCACGTGGCCAGCGGCTCGCCGAGCGCCCCGGTGGCCGGGTCGAGCGACACCAGCACCGGGTCGGCGCCGCCCCGCCCCCACGCGAGGGTCACCAGCCCGGCCGGCGGCCCGGCGACGACGGCGTCCACCGGGCCGGTGAGGTCCGCGTCCACGGTGCCGAGGAGCTCGCCGGAGGAGAACCGGGACACCCGGCGGCCGTCGCGGACCTCGGTGAGCACCACGAGGTCCCCGTCGCCGGCCACGCCGACCGAGACCTCGGTGTGCCCGCTCGCGCCGAGGGCCGCGACGACGCCGAACGGGGCGACCGCCGTCCCGAGGTCGGCGTCGTACTCCGCGACCCAGTCCTGGGCGCCGCCGGGCTGCGGGTTGCTGATGACGGCCACGACGCCGCCGTCGGGGCGCGGGAGCAGCCGGGCCGAGCGGGCCCGGGGGTCCAGCCCGGCGCCCAGCGGGGCGGTGGCGGTGACCTCGCCGGTGGCGGCGTCGACGGCGAGCAGCCGCGCGGGCACGCCCGTCTCCTCCCCGGGCGCCAGGCCGACGTACACGGTCCCGCCGTCGGCGGACAGGGCCGAGGCGAGCACCTGCCCGGGGCCGTCGACGCGCCGCTCGGCCGGCCCGCCGTCCGCGACGGTGAGCAGCACCGGCCCGTCGTCGTCGCTGCCCACCACGAGCAGCTCCCCGCCGGGGGTGACCTCCAGCGCCGCGCGCGGGCCCAGCCCGGACAGCTCGACGGCGTCGCCGGCGGCCGGGCCGGCGTCGCCGCGGACGACCTCCACCAGCCGCACGGTCGCCCCGGCGGTGAGCACGTAGGCCCGCCCGTCGGGCAGCGCGGCGGCGTCGAGCACCCGCGTGCGCGGCGCGCCCCCCGCCGGCGGGCCGGCCTGGGCGTCGAGCACCACGGTGCCGAGGACCTCGTCGAACGCGGCGGGCGCGGCCGCGGCGGCGGAGTCGTCGGGGACGGCGGTGCACCCGGCGAGCACGAGGGCGCCGGCGGTGAGCAGGCAGGGGAGGGCGCGGGTCGGGGTCACGCCGGGCAGCCTCGGCACGGCGGCTTGCGGCCGGCTGCCGTCCGGCTTGGACGGCTCAGCCGAGGACCGCCTGCACCACCCGGCGCACGACCGGTCGGGGGTCGGCCTCGTCGAGCCGCGAGATGCGGCGCAGCAGCAGTCCCTGCAGGCAGGGCACCACGACCGCGGCCGCTGCCCGGGGGTCGCCGGCGCCGAGGCCGGCCAGCGCCAGGACGAGCGGCGCCTCGACGGTGGCGCGCCCGCGCGCGAGCGACTCCCGCAGGTCCGGGTCGTGCCCGGCCTCGACGAACAGCGCGTACCGGGCCGCGGTCTGCGCCCGGTCCGGCCCGGTCGCGCGCTCCAGCAGGGTGCAGAGCCGGTCGACGAGGTCGTCGGCGGTGGCCACCTCCGAGGCGCCGCTCACGTCCTGCCACTGGAGGGCGACGAGGTGGTCCACGACCCCCGACAGCAGCGCCCGCCTGGTCCGGAAGTGGTTGGAGGTCGACCCCTTCGGCAGGCCGGCCCGCGCGTCGACGCGGGCGTGCGTCAGGGCGCGCACGCCCTCCGTGCCCAGCAGCTCGACCGCCGCGTCCAGCGCGCGGCTCCGCGTGGTCACCACGCCGTCACCATAGACGTAGTGATTCGGCACTACATCCGTAGTAGCGTGGGTGACCGTGAGCGACACCCTGCGCTCCGCCGAGCGCCTCCCCGTTCCCGCCGCCGGCGGGTACGCCCGGCTGCTCCGGCGGCTGGAGCACAGCACCGCCTGGGACGGCGCCATCGAGGCCGTGGCACCGGCCGCGGGCCGCCTGGTCGCCGAGGCCCGGGTCCGCCGCGTCCTCCACGGCGACGCGACCGGCGTGCCGCTGCACGTCATCCTGACCGACGCGCCGCTCGGCGCGTGGTTCACGGCCCAGTACCTGGACCTGTTCCGCGACGAGGGGTCCCGTCGCGCGGCGACCCGGCTGACGGCCCTCGGCGTCGCGGCCGCGGTGCCGACGGCGGTCGCCGGCTGGGCGGAGTGGGCGGGGGCCGACCGCGCCGCGCGGCGGGTCGGCATGACCCACGCCGCGTTGCAGGGGCTCGCCACGCTGGTGTTCGCCGCCTCGTGGGTCGCCCGCCTCCGGGGGCGTCACCGGCTCGGCGTCGCCCTCGCCCGCGCCGGCAGCGCGCCGGTCCTGGCCGGGGCGATGCTGGGCGGTCACCTCGGCAGCGGGCGCCGGCCCGGCTGACCCCGCCGCTCAGCCGCCGGCGAGCAGGGCGCGCACCGCGTCGAGGTCGTCGGCCTGGCCGGGGGTCTTGTCCGGCCGGTAGCGGAGCACCCGGGCGAAGCGCAGCGCCAGCCCCCCGGGGTAGCGCGGGCTGCGCTGGGCACCGTCGAGCGCGACCTCGACGACGAGCTCGGGCCGCAGCTCCACGCCCCACGGGTGCTCGGCGCGGGCGTGGGCGGGGAAGGTGCGGGTCTGCCAGTCCAGCAGCTCGTCGGTCATGCCCTTGAACGTCTTGCCGACCATCACCGGCTCGCCGCCGTCGGGGTCGCGGGCGCCGAGCCAGATGTTGGACAGCGTGCCGGTGCGCCGGCCGTACCCCCACTCGGCGGCGAGGACGACGAGGTCGAGGGTGTGCACCGGCTTGACCTTCTGCCACGCGCGGCCGCGGCGGCCGGCGGCGTACGGGGCGTCCAGCGCCTTGACCACCACGCCCTCGTGCCCGGCGGACAGGGCGTCGTCGAGCACCGCGGCCGCCTGCTCCGGCGTCGGCCGGCGCACCCCGAGCATCCGCAGCGGGGCGTGCGCGTCGTCGGCGAGCAGGCCGGCCAGCGCGTCGAGGCGGACGTCGAGCGGCTCGTCGAGCAGGTCGCGGCCGTCGAGGTGCAGCACGTCGAACAGGAACGGGCTCAGCAGCACGCCGGCGTCGGCGCCGTCGCTGCCGAAGCGGCTCATCGTGTCCTGGAACGCGCGCGGGCGGCCGTCGTCGTCGAGGGCCAGGGTCTCGCCGTCGAGGACGGCGGTGCGGCAGGGCAGCGCGCGCACCCGCTCGACCAGCTCCGGCACGCCGCCGGTGACCTCGCGCAGCGTGCGGGTCCACACGCGGACGTCGTCGCCGTCGCGGTGCACCTGGATGCGGGCGCCGTCGAGCTTGTGCTCCACGGTGACCGCGGGGCCGAGGTCGGCGAGCGCGGCGTCGAGGGAGGAGCCGGGGCTCGCCAGCATCGGCCGCACCGGGCGGCCCACCCGCAGCCCGACCGCGGCGAGGGCGTCCTCCCCGCCGCCGAGGGCGAGGACGGCGGTCTCGTCGAGCCGGCCGGCCAGCATCATCGCCCGCCGGACCGCCGGTGCCGGGACGCCGGCCGCGGCGGCGATCGCGTCCAGCACCACGCCCTCCAGCGCGCCCTGCCGCAGCTCGCCGCCGAGCAGCCGGACGAGGAGGTGCTGCTCGTCGGCGGTGGCGGCGGTGAGCAGCTCGGTCAGCAGCGCCTCGCGGCGGGCGGCCGAGCCGCTGCCGGCCGTGCCGGCCAGCGCGGTGAGCGCCCGGTCGACGGCGGCGACGGTCAGCGACGGCGCGGCCGCGGCCGGCGGCGCGGTCCGCGCCAGGGTGCGCCAGCCGACGCCGACCCGGCCCTGCGGCAGCTCGCCGGCCAGCCACGCGGCCACCGGCCCCGCCTCGTCCGGCCCCGCCGCGCGCAGCGCCCCGGCGATGGCCTGCGCCTTGGCGGTGCGCGAGCGGGTGGCGGCCACGGCCGCGGAGGCGGCGACGACGTCGGCGAGCAGCACGCGGCCATGCTCGCAGTGCGGTACGACTCCGACAGGTGCGCGTGCCCCGATCCGGCTAGCGTCGACCGCGCCGAGAGGAGGTGCCCGCCGCGTGAACCTCGAGAAGGTCGTCTTCGGGTTCTTCGTCCTGCTCGCCGCCACGCTCAACTTCGGCTTCTTCATCGGCGACATCTCCGACCCAGCCCTGCACAACGTCTACGAGCTGTTCGCCGCGCTGGTGATCAGCCTGATCGCGACCGTGCTCAAGTTCGGCGACCGCACGCAGATCGGCGCGGTGCACCTGGCCACCAGCCTGGTCGCCGACCTGCAGCTGGTGGCGGCGACCATCACCTGGGCCTGGGCGGTGCACGTGTCCGCGGAGGGGCTCACGGAGCACGCGACGGCGAGCATGGTGTCGCTGTCGGGCGGGGCGCTGCTGGCCAACGTGGTCTCGGTGGTGCTGCTCGTCGTCGAGACCGTGTCCTTCCAGCGGCACTGAGGCGGGCCGCCGTGGAGACCGCCCCGCCGCCACCCGTCACCACCCGCGGCCGGCGCCGGCGCCGGCGGGCACCGGTCGTGCCGCGCGCGGAGGGGTCGGCGACGGTGTTCACCGTCCTCCGGCGGATGCGCGCGCCGCTGATCACCCTGATCGTCATCTTCGCCGTCAGCGTGCTCGGGCTGTCGCTGGTCCCGGGGGTGGACGCGGACGGGCAGCCGGCCCGGCTGAGCCTGTTCGACGCCTTCTACGTCATGAGCTACACGGCGACGACGATCGGCTTCGGCGAGATCCCGTTCGCGTTCAGCTACGCGCAGCGCATGTGGGTGACCGGCACGATCTACCTGACCGTCGTCGGCTGGGCCTACGCCATCGGCTCGCTGCTGGCGCTGGTGCAGGACCGCGCGTTCCGGCAGGCGCTGGCGCTGCGCCACGTGTCGCGCAAGGTGACCCGGCTGCGCGAGCCGTTCCTGCTGATCTGCGGCTACGGGCAGGCCGGGGAGACGCTGGGGCTGTCGCTGGACGCGCTGGGCCGCCGGTTCACCGTCGTCGACATCGCCGAGGCCCGCATCGACGCCCTGGAGATCGCGCCGCACCGGGGCGACGTCCCCGGCGTGGTGGGCGACGCGCGCGACCCGCACGTGCTCGGCGTCGCGGGGCTGGGGCACCCGTGGTGCGAGGGCGTGCTGGCCGTGACCGGCGACGACGAGGCCAACCTCGCCGTCGCCATGGCCGCCGCCCTGCTGCGCCCGGAGCTCACGGTGGTCACCCGCACGACGTCGTCCGCGGTCGCCGAGCGCATGGCCGGCTTCGGCTCGCCGACGGTCATCAACCCCTTCGACCGGTTCGGCGACCACCTGCGACTGGCCCTGCGGACCCCGGCGTCCTACCAGCTCATGACCTGGCTGGAGAGCGGGCCGGGCGCCGAGCTGCCGCCGCGCGGCAAGGCGCCCGCGCCGGGCCGGTGGGTGGTCTGCGGCTACGGGCGCTTCGGCCGGCACTTCGCCGCGGACCTGGGCGCCGAGGGGCTGGAGGTCACCGTCGTCGACACGACCCCGGGCGAGGGCGTCGTGGTGGGCGACGCCGCGGACCCCGACGTCATCCGGCGGACCCGCCTGGAGACGGCCGTCGGGCTGGTGGCCGGCACCGACAACGACACCACCAACCTCTCGCTGGTGGCCGAGGCGCGGCGCACCAACCCCTCCCTGTTCGTCGCCGCCCGCCAGAACCAGCCGGCCGACGCGGCCCTGTTCGCCGCGATGGACGTCGACGCGCTGCTCGTGCCCACCGAGGTGGTCGCGCACGACGCCTACGCCCGGCTGAGCACGCCGCTGCTGTGGCGGTTCCTGCGCGAGCTGCCCGGGCAGAGCGACGAGTGGTCGGCCGGCGTGGTCGAGCGGTTGCTGGACGCGTGCGGCGCGCACCTGGAGGCGCTGTGGAAGGTGCGCCTGACCGCGGAGGACGCGCCGGCGCTGCACCCGCTGCTGACCGAGGGGTGCTTCCGGCTCGCCGACCTGCTGCGCGACCCGGCCGAGCGCGAGCAGAGCCTGCTGGCCGTGCCGCTGCTGCTCCTGCGCGGCGACGAGGCGGTGCTGACCCCCGAGCCCGCGACGGTGCTCGCACCCGGCGACGAGCTGCTGTTCGCCGGCCGCGCGGCGGTGCACCGGGAGGTGGAGGCGACGATGTTCATCGACGGCGTCGCCGACTACCTGCTCACCGGCCGCCGGGTCCCCTCGAGCTGGATCTGGCGGAAGTTCACCCGCAGCGTCCCGGACGGGCGGCCGGCCGCCGTCCGCTGACCGGGACCTCCGACCCTGCCGCCGGGCGCCGGTGCGGCGTGTCATGGGTCTGCGCCGGCCACCGGTGACCGGTGCTGAGGGGGGCTGTGCCGTGACCTCGGGAGCCGGGCCCGGTGGCGTCGCCGGCGGGGTGGTCGTCGGGGTGGACGGCTCGGCGTGCGCCCGGGCCGCGCTCGCCTGGGCGGGCCGGATGGCCGCCCGCACCGGCATGCCGCTGACCGCCGTGCGCGCGTGGAGCGTGCCGACCGCACCCCGCCCGGACACCTGGGAGCCGGCCTACGTGCCGCCGCTGGCCGACTGGGAGCGGGCCGTGGAGCGGGCGCTCGCCGACGACGTCGCCGCGGCCGGCGTGCCGCCGGAGGTCGCGGTGACCTGCCGCGCGGTGCACCGGGCGCCGGTCGACGCGCTGCTGGCCGCGACCGGGGGCGCGGAGCTGCTGGTCCTCGGGACCCGGGGGAGGGGCGGCGCCCGCGGGCGGCTGCTCGGCTCGGTCGCGTCCTCGGTGCTGCGCGCGGCGCCCTGCCCGGTGACCGTCGTGCGGCCCGACGCGGTGCGCCCCGGCCCGGCCGAGACCGTGGGGTCCGGCGCCGCCGCCCGGCCCTGACGTTTGCGTCCCCCGGGGGACGGCCCCGGGGGTGAGAGGGGGAACCATGGACCCGACCGCCCGCCCGCCCGAGGAGCCGGTGCGCCGCGAGATGTCGCTCGACGAGAAGCTGATCGCGCAGTGGGAGGCGCAGCACGACGTCGCCGCGCGCGGCCACCGCTGCGATCCGCTCGGCCTGCAGCACCAGCTCAGCCGCGAGCGGCTGGCCGACAGCACCCGGCCGCCGACCCCCCGCCGGGCCGCCCAGGCCGGCGCGGCGGCGGAGTCCGCGGGGCCACCGCCGGAGGAGGCGCGGCACCCCGAGCCCCCGACGGCCCGCCGGCACCCGTGGCGGCGCTTCCACCACCACGCCTCCGAGAGCTGACCCCCACCCGAGCCCCCGCGGGCGGACCGTGGGGGCGGTGTGGGTGCGCTGTGGGTGGGATCGGCGCGGCCCCGCCGACAGGCTCGCCGCCATGACGAACACCGCTCCCGCCCCCACCGTCCCGATGGCCGACGTCCGCGACATGTACGTCGTCCACCGCGCCTTCCGCCGCGAGTTCGGCCTGCTCCCCGGGCTCGTGCGCGCCGTCGGCCCCGGCGACACCGCCCGCGCCGCCGTCCTCGCCCGGCACGCCCGGATGGTGCTGCTCGGCCTGCACCTGCACCACACCGCCGAGGACGACCTGCTCTGGCCGAAGCTGCTCGAGCGCTGCCCGCCCGACGCCGCCGTCGTCCACCGCATGGAGGCCCAGCACGCCGAGGTGGAGCGGCTGATCGGCGCCCTCGGCCCGGCGCTGGACCGCTGGGAGGTCGAGGCGCGGCCGGCGGTCGCCGAGGAGGTGGCGTCCACCGTCGAGGCGCTGGGCGCCGTCCTGGCCGAGCACCTGGCCGAGGAGGAGACCGAGATCCTGCCGCTGGCGCAGCGGCACGTCACGCAGGCGGAGTGGGCGCAGCTCGGCGAGCACGGCAGGGGCGAGATGTCGGTGCGGGACCTGCCGCTGCTGTTCGGCGCGCTGCTGGAGGAGTGCGACCCCGACGAGCGGACGATGATGCTGCACGTCGTCCCGTTCCCGGTCCGGGTGCTGCTGCGGACGGTCTTCGCCCGGCGGTACCGCCGCTACGTCAGCGCGGTCCGCGGGCCCGCCTGATCGTCCCGGCGAGGGCCGGGACGTCCTCCGGGCGCAGCAGCCGGCCGGCGTCCCAGGCCCGGGCGAACGCCTCCTCACCGAGCGCCGCCCGCACCGCCGGCAGCTCCTGGGCGGCCAGCGCGACGTCGGGCGGGAAGGCCACCGCGACCGCCGCCGCCTCCGCCGTCGCCGACCCCGCGGCGAACAGCTGTGCCGCGAGCTCGGGCAGCCCGCGGGAGGAGGCGACGGCGGCCAGCCCGGGCAGCGTGTAGGCCAGCGTCCACGAGGTGCGGACCTCCGCGGCGAGGCCGGCCGCCTCCGCCCACCGGTCGAGGGCGGCGTCCTCGTCGCCGGCGAGCGCGGCCAGCGAGGCCTGCACGTTGAGCAGCGTCGCCAGGCTGAACGGGCTGCCGAGCGCGCGGGCCAGCCGCTCGGCGTCGGCCAGCGTCGCCGTCCCGCCGGCGAGGTCGCCCGCCTGCAGCAGCAGCTGCCCCTGCGCGACGACGGCATGCACCCGGGCCCACGCCTCGCCGGTCTCCGCGGCCAGCCGCAGCGCCTCGGCCAGGTCGCGCCCGGCGGCGCCGAGGTCGCCGCGGAAGACCGCGGCCGAGCCGGTGAGCACCAGCGCCAGGGCGCGCAGGTCCCCGGCGCCGGCGTCCGCGGCGGCCGCCGCCGCCCCGGCCGCCGCCTCCGCCGTGCCGGGGACGTCGCCGGCGGCGTAGCGGAGCGCGGCGAGCGCGAGCAGCCGGCGGGCGTCGTCGACCGGCGCGAGGCCGGCGCGGTCGATGCGGGCCACCCAGCCCAGGCCCTCGGCGACGTCGCCGCGCACCGCCCAGTACAGCCAGGTCGCCCGCACCAGCCGGGCGGCGTCGGCGGACCGGCCGGCGGCCACCAGCCGGCCCAACGCCGCGCTCAGGTTGCCGTGGTCGCGCTCCAGCCGGTCCAGCCAGGCGCCCTGCTCCGGCCCGGTCAGCCCGGTCTCCGCGCCGGCGGCGAGGTCGAGGACGGCGGCCGTCGCGCGGTCCGCGGCCAGGTCGGTCTCCCCGGCGTCGGCCAGCCGCGCGGCGGCGTACTGCCGCACCGGCTCCAGCAGCCGGTAGCGGGCCTCGGGCCCGTCCTCGGGGACGACGAGGGACTGCTCGACCAGGCCGCCCAGGGCGGGCAGCACGTCGGGGACGCCGGCCACCGCCCGCGCGGTGTCGAGGGAGAAGCCGCCGGCGAGGACGGCCAGCCGGCGCAGCAGCCGCTGCTCGGCGGCGGTGAGCAGGTCGTGGCTCCAGTCCAGCGCGGCCCGCATGGTGCGCTGCCGCTCGGGCAGGTCCCGGGCGCCGCCGGACCCGAGCGCCTCGTCCAGCCGGCCGAGCAGCGCGGCCGGCGGCAGGTAGCGGGCGTGCGCGGCGGCCAGCTCCAGGGCCAGGGGCAGCCCGTCGAGGCGCCGGCAGATCGCGGCGACGTCGGCGGCGGTGGCGTCGGTGAGGACGACCGGGCGCCCGGCGGCCGCCGCCCGGTCGAGGAACACCTGGGCGGCGGGGGAGGCGGCCACGGCCGCGGCGCCGGTGCCCGCCGGCACCGGGAGGGGCGCGAGCGGGCGCTCCCGCTCCGCCCGCACCCGCAGCGGCGCCCGGCTGGTGGCCAGCACCGCGAGGCCCGGGCAGCGCCCGAGCAGCCCGGCGACCTCCGGCGCGGCGTCGAGCACGTGCTCCACGTTGTCGAGGACGACGAGGTGCCGCCGGTCGCCGATCCGGGCGGCCACCGCGTCGGCGACCGGTCCCCCCAGCTGCCGCCCGCCGAGCGCGCGGGCCAGCGTGGGCAGCACCAGCCCCGGCTCGCGCACCGGGGCCAGCTCGACGACCGTCACGCCGTCGGGGTACGCGGCCGCCACCTCCCGCGCCGCGGCCAGCGCCAGCGTCGTCTTGCCCACCCCGCCGGGGCCGGTGAGCGTGACCAGCCGGGCGGTGCGCGACCGCAGCAGCCCGGCCACCTCCGCGACGTCGTCCTCGCGGCCGAACACCGGCGCCGCGGGCGGCGGGAGGGTGCCCGCCGCGGGCCCGCCGCCGGCCGGGCGGGCGGCGGCGGTCAGGGCGGCGCGGTCGGCGGCGTCGAGGCCGAGGGCGTCGGCGAGCGCGCGCACGGTGTGGGGGTGGGGGCGGCGCCGCTCGCCCCGCTCCAGCGCGCTCACCGCCTTGGCGGTGAGCCCGGACCGGGCGGCGAGCTCCTCCTGGGTGAGCGCGGCCGCCGTCCGCCACCGGCGCAGCAGCGCCGCCACGGGGCCGGGGTCGGACGGAGGGGCGCTCACCGGCCGGGAGGGTACCGGCCGGCGGGCCCGGCGGGCCGGGACCTCCGGCCCTGCGGGACGCGCGCGTCCGCCCGGCACGCTGCCCCCGTGACCACCCCGACCGCGCTGTGGCGGCGCTGGCTGCTCGTGGTCACCGCCGGGGAGGCGCTGGGGTTCCTGGTGCCGGTGACCGCGGTGCTGCTCGGCGCCGCCGACCTGCCCGGCCCCGCGGCGCTCGCGGTGCTCGCCGCCGCCGGCGCGGCCGAGGGGGCGCTGCTCGGCGCGGCGCAGGCCGCCGTGCTCGCCCCCGTGCTGCCCGGCCTGTCCCGCCGCGACTGGACGGTGCGCACCGCCGCGGCCGCCGTCGTCGCGTGGTTCCTCGGGACGGCGCCGGGCACCTGGGCGTCCGGGGTGCTCGACCTGCCGCTCGCCGTGCAGGTGCCCCTGGCGCTGGTCGCGGCGGCGCTGCTGCTCACCGTCATCGGCGCCGCCCAGTGGACGGTGCTGCGCCGGCACGTGCCCCGCGCCGGGCGCTGGATCGGGTGCACCGCGCTGGCCTGGCTCGCCGGCCTGCTCGTGTTCACCGCCCTCACCACACCGCTGTGGCAGCCGGGGCAGGACCCCCTGCTGGTCGCCGCGATCGGCGTCCTCGGCGGCCTCGCGATGGCCCTGACGATGGCGGCGGTCACCGGCCGCGGCGTCGTCGTCCTCCTCGCCGGGCGGCTCCGGCAGGCCCCGGCGGTCCGCGCGGTGTGACCTGCGGGGATGGGGTAGGCAGGTCCTGCACGGGACGCACGGACGACGGGAGGCCGACGGTGGACCAGCAGGAGTGGACGCGTGTGGTGGAGGCCGCGACCCGGGCCCCCTCGATCCACAACACGCAGCCGTGGCGGTTCACCGCGTCCGGCGACCGGCTGGAGGTCCGCACCGATCCGGCGCGGGCGCTGCACGCCCTCGACCCCAGCGGCCGCCAGCGGGTGGTCAGCTGCGGCGTCGCCGTCGAGTTCGCCGTCGTCGCGCTCGCGGCCGCCGGGCACGACACCGCCGTCGAGGAGCTGCCCGACCCGGCCGACCCCGACCTGCTGGCCGTCCTCACCGTCACCGGCGGCCGCACCCCGGACGACGCCGGCCGCGCCCTGGCCGACGCCATCGGCGCCCGGCACACCGAGCGCGCGCCGTTCCTGCCGCGGGCCGTCCCGGCCGAGGTGGTCGACCGGCTGCAGGCCACCGCCGGCGCGTTCCGGGTCTGGGTGAAGCGGATCAGCGGGGAGGACGAGGAGGTCACCACGGCCTTCCTGCTGTCCCGCGCCGAGGAGGTCGAGCAGCGCGAGCCCGAGTACCTCGCCGAGCTGGAGCGGTGGATGCGCACGGACCCGACCGCCCCCGACGGGATCCCGGTCGGGGCGGTGCCCGGGGAGGACCCGTCGACCCGGCCGTCGAACTGGCTGGTCCGCGACTTCGTGGTGGGCTCCCGCCCCGCCGACCGGCCGCACGTCTCCGACCTCGACCCGGACGCCCCGCCGCCGCCGGTCGAGCGCCCGACCGTCCTGCTCATGGGCACCGACGGCGACGACCGGCGGGCCTGGCTCACCGCCGGGCGGGCGCTCGGCCGGGTGCTGCTCGAGGTGACCACCGGGGGGCTCGCGGCCTCCCCGTTGACCCAGGCGCTGGACTGGCCGGCCACCCGCGCGCAGCTGCGCTCGCGGCTGTCGCTGGTCGGCCACCCGCAGATGCTGATGCGGCTCGGGTACCCGTCCGGCGACCGCAGCCCGACGACCAACCGCCGGCCGGTCGCGGAGGTGCTGTCGTTCGGCGCCTGACCCTCCCGGGTCGCCGGGGACCGCGCCGTCGGCCAGAGTGGGGCGCCCGCACCCCCACCCGGAAGGACCCCCGTGCGCCCCACCGACGACGGCGGTTCCCAGCTCGCCGAGTTCGGCTACCGGCAGCACCTGGACCGCAGCATCGGCCGGTTCTCCAGCTTCGCCGCCGGCGTCAGCTACATCTCGATCCTCACCGGCACGTTCCAGCTCTTCTACTTCGGCTTCGGCGCCGGCGGCCCGGCGTACGTGTGGTCGTGGCCGATGGTCTTCGCCGGGCAGCTGATGGTCGCGCTGTGCTTCGCCGAGCTGGCCGCCCGCTACCCCGTGGCCGGGTCGCTCTACAACTGGACCAAGCGCCTCGGCAGCGCGACGACGTCGTGGCTGGCCGGCTGGGTGATGCTCACCGCCTCGATCGTCACCCTGGCCGCGACCGCGCTGGCCTACCAGATCACGCTGCCGCAGCTGTGGTCGGGCTTCCAGCTGGTCGGTGACGGGACCGGCACCTACGACGTCGCCGTCAACGCCGTCGTGCTGGGCGGCCTGCTCATCACGTTCACCACGCTGGTCAACGCGTTCGGCGTGCGGCTGATGGCGCGCATCAACAGCGCCGGGGTGTTCATCGAGCTGGTGGCCGCGGTGCTGATCGTGGTCGTCCTGGCCGTCGCGATCACCCGCGGGCCGCAGGACGTGCTGTTCGACACCGGGGGCCGGGGCGAGGGGCAGCCGCTGGGCTACCTCGGCGCGTTCCTCGTCGCGGCGCTCGCCTCGGGCTACGTCATGTACGGCTTCGACACCGCCAGCTCGCTCGGCGAGGAGACGATCGACCCGGGCCGCACCGCGCCGCGGGCGATCCTGCGGGCGATCACCGCGTCCTTCGTGCTCGGCGGGCTGATCCTGCTGTTCGGGCTCATGGCCGCCCCCGACCTCACCGACCCGCAGCTGTCCTCCAGCGGCGGGGGCCTGCAGTACGTCCTGCTGTCGGTGGCCGGCACCGGGCTGGGGAAGGCGTTCCTGCTCTGCATCGTCGTCGCGGTCACCGTGTGCTGCCTCGCGGTGCACACCGCGGCGATCCGGATGACCTTCGCCATGGCCCGCGACAACGCGCTGCCCGCCTCCGCCCGGCTCGCGCACGTCGACCCGCGGCGGCGCACGCCCGTGGTCCCCGCCGTCCTCGTCGGGCTGCTCGCCGTCGGCGTGCTGCTGCTCAACGTGCGCCAGCCGCAGGTGTTCACCGCGCTGACCAGCATCGCCGTGGTGATGATCTACCTGGCCTACCTGCTGGTGACCGGGCCGATGCTGGTCGCCCGGCTGCGCGGGCGCTGGCCCCGGCCGGCGCCGGGCCGGTTCTCCCTCGGCCGCCTGGGCCTGCCGGTCAACGTGCTCGCCGTGCTGTGGGGTGCCGGGATGGCGGTCAACCTGGCCTGGCCGCGGCGGGAGGTCTACAACGCCACCGGGGAACCGCACTGGTACCTGCAGTGGGCCGCGCCGGTGTTCATCGGCGCGATCGTCGCGGTCGGCCTGGCGTGGTACCTGCTGCGCCAGCGGCGGCGCACCGGCGTGCTGCCCGAGCACGCCGCCGTCATCGACGCGACGCCGCCGCCCGCGCCCGCCTGAGCCCCCGGGCCGACCCGCCGGCCACCCCGCGCAGCAGCCGCACCCGCTGCGGCCCGGGGAGCGCGGCGAACACCCGGGCCATCGCCGCGGCGACGGCGGCCGGCGGCGAGCCGACGTCCAGGTAGGCCGCCCAGGACCGCTCGGGCAGCGCGAAGAACGCGGCGAAGAAGGCGTCGGTGGCGCGGGTGTCCAGCGGCAGCAGCACCTCCAAGCCCAGGCCCAGCAGCGCCGCCGTCGCCCGGGGGCGGGCCCGCCGCACCACCGCGCGCGGGTCCCCGCCGGCCGCGAGCACGGCCGCGACCCGCGGGCCCAGCCGCAGCGAGGACGCGACGCTGTAGCCGGTGGCCGGGTGCACCAGCCCCGCCGACGCGCCGAGCGGGGTCCCCGGTCCGGCGGCCCGCGGCGGGGCGTCCAGGGGGATCGCCACCCGCTCGGGCTCCCCGGCCGGGCGCAGGCCGCGGGCGGCGAGGAACCGGTCCAGCCGAACCCGCAGGTCCGGCAGCGGCACCGGCGGGCGGGCGGCCAGCGAGGTCGCCTCGAGCAGCACCGTGCCGTCGTCGAGGGCCAGGCCGTAGAGGAACGCCGGCGGGGCGGCGGGGTCGGCCAGCGCCATCCAGTCCATGAGCAGCGCCCCGCCGGGCGGGACGACGTCGTCGACGGGGCCGGCCACCACCTCGCCCCAGGCCCGCTGCTGCGCCGTCGCGGGCCCGCCGCCGCGCGCGTCGAGGACGGTGCGGGCGGCCAGCCGGCGCCCGTCGGCGAGGACGGCGACCTCGCCGACGGCCTCGTCGACCAGGCCGCCGACCCGGCCGGTCACCACCCGTCCGCCGGCCGACCGGAACCGGTCCAGCAGGGCGGCGTGCACGGCGTCGTTGCGCAGCCGCGCGTAGCCGCGGGTCAGCCGCCGCTCGCCGCCGGACGCGGTGCGCACGACGGTGGGGGCGTACGCGGCCGCGACGGCGGCCGGGTCGAGGCCGAGCGGGCCGGCCGCGGCGTCGAGCTCGTCGGCCCACAGGCAGTAGGTGGCCGGCCAGGGCCGCACCGCGGGCGCGACCAGCGCCGTCCGCAGCCCCGCCGCGGCGCAGGCGGCGGCCGCCGACAGCCCGGCCGGGCCGGCGCCGGCGACCACCACGTCCCAGGGGGCTGCCACCGCCGCAGACGACCACACCCCCGGCTCCGGCGCGCGGCCGGGGTCGGGGGTGTGGTGGTCGGGGAGTGCCCGCTCAGCGGGCGGCGGAGAGCGCCTCCTGCCGCAGCTCGGCCTGCGCGTCGCGCCGGCCGGGGCCGGCGTCGGTGGCGTCCGCGGGCAGGCCGCCGTGGTCGTCGTCGAGCATGGTGGCCTCGTCGAACGGCGACCGCCCGGACAGCGCCGCCGACAGCTGGTCGCGGTCGAGCTCGCGGGTCCACCCGGCGATGAGGACGGTGGCCACCGCGTTGCCGGCGAAGTTGGTCAGCGCGCGGGCCTCGGACATGAACCGGTCGATGCCGACGATGAGCCCGACGCCGTCGAGCAGGTCGGGGCGGTGCGCCGACAGGCCGCCGGCGAGGGTGGCCAGGCCCGCGCCGGTGACCCCGGCGGCGCCCTTCGAGGCGATGATCATGAAGGCCAGCAGGCCGATCTGCTCGCCGATCGACAGCGGGTCGCCGAGCGCCTCGGCGATGAACAGCGAGGCCATCGTCAGGTAGATGGCGGTGCCGTCGAGGTTGAACGAGTAGCCGGTCGGCACGACGATGCCGGCCACCGGCTTGCTGACGCCGGCGTGCTCCATCTTGGCGATCAGCCGCGGCAGGGCGGTCTCCGACGACGACGTCGAGACGATGAGCAGGAACTCCCGGCCCAGGTACTTCAGCAGCGAGAAGACGTTCACCTTCGCGGCCAGCCGCAGGATCAGCCCGAGGAACACGAACACGAACACGACGCAGGTGGCGTAGAAGCCCAGCATGATCACGGCGAGGCTCGTGAGCGCGTCGACGCCGGTCTCGCCGACCACCGCCGCGATCGCGCCGAACGCGCCGACCGGGGCCACCCACATGACCATCGCGAGGATCCGGAAGACCAGCTTCTGCAGGTGCCCGATGCCGCGCAGCAGCGGCTCCCCGGACGCGCCCATGGCCTGGACGGCGAACCCGACGAGCAGCGCCACGAGCAGCGCCTGCAGCACCGAGCCGTCGGTGAGCGACGACAGCAGCGTGGTGGGGATCAGGCCGAGCAGGAAGTCGGTGGTGCCGCCGCTCTCCTCGGCGGTCTCGGCGAGCTCGGAGCCCCGGCCGCGCAGCTCCTCGGACAGGGCCAGCCCGTCGCCGGGGTGCAGCACGTTGCCCACGACCAGGCCGATGGCCAGCGCCACCGTCGACATCAGCAGGAAGTAGCCGAGCGCCAGCCCGCCGACCCGGCCCACCTTCGCGGCCTGCCGGATCGACCCGATGCCGAGCACGATCGTGCAGAAGATGACCGGCGCGATGAGCATCTTGATCAGGGCGACGAACGCCGTCCCGATCCACTTCAAGCCGGTGGCGAACTCGGGGAACGCCAGGCCCACGGCGATGCCGAGGGCGACGGCCACGATGACGGCGATGTAGAGCCAGTGCGTGCGGTCGCGCTTCGTGCGCACGGGCGGATCGCCGGCCGCGGTGCCAGCTGCCATGTCTGCTCCTGGGGGAGACGTCGGGACGGTCGCGTACCAGTGGGCCGGACCCGGTGACCGCCGTCACCCATGTGTTCATTGCGTACGTGAGCCACGTCGCAGCGCCGGGCGCGGGAGACTCCCTCCCGTGCCCCGCCTCCTGCCCCGCCGCCGCACCGGCGGCAGCCTGGCCCGCCAGCTGCTGGCGCTGCAGGCCCTGGTGCTGCTGACCGTGGTGGCGGCCTCGGCGGTGGTGGCCTGGCACGACGCCCGCGAGGCGCTACAGCACGGCGCCGAGCAGCGCACCACGGCCGTCGTCGAGAGCCTCGCCGACTCCCCGCTGGTCGCCGACGCCGTCACAGGGCCCGACCCGCCGGCGGTGCTGCAGCCGTTCGTGGAGGAGGTCCGCGCCGACACCGGGCTGTCCTTCGTCACGGTGCTGGCGCCCGACCGCACCCGGTTCACCCACCCCGACCCCGAGCAGATCGGCCGGCCCTTCCTCGGCACCGTCGAGCCGGCGCTGGCCGGCACCACCTTCACCGAGACCTACACCGGCACGCTGGGCCCCTCGGTCCGGGCCACCGGCCCGGTGTTCGACGACGACGGCGACGTGGTGGCGCTGGTGTCGGCCGGGCTGACCGTGGACGTCGTCGCCGCCGACCTCGCCGACGCCGTCCCCGGCATCCTCGGCACCGCCGCGGTCACCCTCGCCGTCGGCGGCCTGGGCAGCGCCGCGGTGGCCCGCCGGCTGCGGCGACAGACCGGCGGGCTGGACGCCGCCACCCTTGCCCGGATGCTCGAGCACCACGAGGCGGTGCTGCACGCCGTGCGGGAGGGCCTGCTGCTCGTCGACGGGCAGGGCCGGGTGGAGCTCGCCAACGACGAGGCGCGCCGCCTGCTCGGCCTCGACGGCGACCCCGCCGGCCGGCCGGTCGCCGACCTCGGCCTGCCCGGCGAGCTGGCCGCCGCGCTGGCCGACCCGCGCCGCGGCGTCGACGAGGTGCACCTGACCGACGAGCGCGTGCTGCTGGTCAGCCGGATGCCCACCCGCACCCCCGGCCTCGGCGACGGCTCGGTGGTGACCCTGCGCGACCACACCGAGCTGCAGGCGCTGGCCGGCGAGCGCGACAGCGTGCGGGCCTTCGCCGAGTCGCTGCGGGCGCAGGCGCACGAGGCGGCCAACCGGCTGCACACCACCGTGTCGCTGGTGGAGCTCGGCCGCAGCGCCGAGGCCGTCGAGTTCGCCACCGCCTCGCTGGCCTCGGCGCAGGAGCTCACCGACCGGGTGGTGGGCGCCGTCGAGGAGCCGGTGCTCGCCGCGCTGCTGCTGGGCAAGGCGGCCACCGCCGCCGAGCGGGGCGTCGCGCTGGAGGTCGACCCCGGCACCGCGGTCGGCGTCACCGGGCTGCCCGCGGGCGACCTGGTCACGATCGTGGGCAACCTCCTCGACAACGCCATCGACGCCGCGCTGTCGGGGGAGCCGCCGCGGGAGGTGGCCGTGGGCCTGGCCGTCGACGGCGACCGGCTGGAGATCCGGGTCGAGGACAGCGGGCCGGGGCTGACCGAGGAGCAGGCGGCCGAGGTCTTCCGCCGCGGCTACACGACCAAGGGCGACGCCGGCGCGCCCGACGGCCCCGGCCGCGGGCTGGGCCTGGCGCTGGTGCAGCAGGCGGTGCACCGGCACGGCGGCACGGTGACCGTGCGGCCCGGCCCGGGCGCGGAGTTCACCGTCTCGCTGCCGCTGGCCGTGCCCGCCGAGGTGGCCCCGTGACCGGCTCCGGGACGGGCCACGTCACCGGCCCCGCGCCGGTGCGGGTGCTCGTCGTCGAGGACGAGCCGGTCGCGGCCGAGGCCCACCGCGCCTACGTCGAGCGCACCGCCGGCTTCTCCGCGGTGGCGGTGGCCGGCACCGGCGCCGCCGCGCTCGACGCCCTGTCGCGCACCGCCGTCGACCTGGTGCTGCTCGACCTGCACCTGCCGGACGCCTCCGGGCTCGAGCTGTGCCGGCGGATCCGGGCGGCCGGCGCCGACGTCGACGTCCTCGCCGTCACCTCCGCCCGGGAGCTGGCCACCGTGCGGGCGGCCGCGGTGCACGGCGTCGTCGGCTACCTGCTCAAGCCGTTCACCTACCCGGCGCTGCGCGACCGGCTGGAGGCCTACGCGGCCTACCGCGCGCAGCTGCGGGCCGGCGGTGAGGCGGCCGGGCAGGCGGAGATCGACCGGGTGCTCGGCGCGGTGCGCCCGTCGCGGCCGGCGCCGCTGCCCAAGGGCATGGGCCGGGAGACCCTCGACGCCGTGGTGGCCGCGGTGCGCCGGGCGCCGGGGGTGTCGGCGGCCGAGACCGCGGAGCTCATCGGCGCCTCGCGGATCACCGCCCGCCGCTACCTGGAGTACCTGGCCGAGACCGGTCTGGTCGACCGGGTGCCCCGCTACGGCGGGGCCGGCCGGCCGGAGCTGGAGTACCGCTGGCGCTGAGCGGGGCCCGGGCCGGGTCGCTCAGGCCGGGTCACCGTCGACGTAGACCCAGCGGGCGTCCACCCGGCGGAACCGGCTGCGCTCGGCCTGCACGTGCTCCTCGCCGCCGGCGCGGGAGTGCGCGCGGAAGGTCACCGTGCCCTCGGCGTCGAACAGCCCGCCGCCGGTGGTGCCCAGCACCTCCAGGCCGGTCCAGCGCACCGCCGGGTCCAGGGCCGGCGACCGCGGCCGGGTGGCCGGGTCCCACGTCTCCTGCAGGTAGGCGGCGTCCCCGACGGCGAAGGCGCTGTAGCGCGAGCGCATGAGCTGCTCGGCGGTGGCGGCGGACGCCGTCCCGTCGTGCAGCCGCCCGCAGCACTCGGCGTAGGGCAGGCCGGTGCCGCAGGGGCAGCGCCGCGGGCTCACGCCCTCAGTCTCCCGCGATCCAGACCGCGGTGTCCGGGGGCAGCGCGACCGAGCGGGCCGAGGTGTGCACGCCCGGGCCGGACTCGAGCAGCACCCGGCCGCGCGAGCGGACCAGCGCGGTGTCGGTGCCCATGTTGACCGCGCAGCGGACGGTGCGGCCGCCGCCGGTGCAGCGCACGGTGAGGACGTCGCCGCGGGTGCTCACGGTCGCCTCGCCGGTGCCCAGCGCCGGGTGCTCGGCGCGGACGGCCAGCGCCTGCCGGTAGAGGTGCAGCACCGAGCCGGAGTCGCGGGTCTGCCGGGAGACGGCGTGCCGCTTCCACTCCGCGGGCACCGGCAGCCACGGCCTGGCCGAGCGGTCGCGGGAGAAGCCGACGCCGGTGGTGGCGTTCCACGGCATCGGGACGCGGCAGCCGTCGCGGCCGGCGCGCTCGCCGCCGCTGCGGAAGAAGATCGGGTCCTGCTTGGCCTCGTCGGGGACGTGCGCCTGGGGCAGGCCCAGCTCGTCGCCGGCGTAGACGTAGGCCGAGCCGGGCAGCGACAGCAGCAGCAGCGCCGCCGCGCGCGCCCGCGCCAGGCCGGTGTCGCCGCCGCCGAAGCGGGTGACCATGCGGTCCTTGTCGTGGTTGCCGAGCACCCACGACACGGGCGCGCCCACCTGGCCGAAGGCGTCCAGCGCGCTGCCGATCGCCTCGGCGAAGGCCGGGGTGTCCCACGTCGACTTGAGCAGCCGGAACGACAGCGACTGGTGCAGCTCGTCGGGCCGCGAGTAGAGGGCGACCTCGGCGAGGTCGGCCAGGCAGACCTCGCCGACGAGCATGGTGTCCGGGTACTCGTCGCAGACCGCCCGCCAGCGGCGCCACACGTCGTGCACCTCGGGCTGGTTCCACGTCATGGCCTGCTCGGGGCCGTGGCCGAACAGGGTGGGGGAGTACTCACCGGGGTTGTCGCGCAGGCCGGCGTCCTTGTAGAGGCCGTAGGCGACGTCGACGCGGAAGCCGCTGACCCCGCGGTCGAGCCAGAAGCGCAGGGTCCGCTCGAAGTCCTCGGCCACGACCGGGTCCCGCCAGTTGAGGTCGGGCTGCTCGGGGGCGAACAGGTGCAGGTACCAGCGGCCGTCCGGGGTGCGCGACCAGGCCGGCCCGCCGAACAGCGAGCGCCAGTTGTTCGGCGGCTCCTCCGACGGCGGCGCGAAGTGGTAGCGGGAGGCCTCGGGGCAGTCGGGGTCGGCCAGCGCCGCCTGGAACCAGGGGTGCCGGTCGGAGGTGTGGTTGGGGACGACGTCGAGCACGACGCGCAGGCCCAGCCGGCGGGCGTCGGCGACCAGCGCCTCGACGTCGGACACGTCGCCGTACTCGGGGTCCACCGCCCGGTAGTCGACGACGTCGTAGCCGCCGTCGGCGCCGCCCGAGGGGTAGTGCGGGTTGATCCACAGCGCGTCGACGCCGAGCCACGACAGGTAGGGCAGGCGGGCGCGCAGGCCGGCGAGGTCGCCGATGCCGTCACCGTTGCCGTCGGCGAACGAGCGCAGGTAGACCTGGTAGACGACGGCCGAGCGCCACCAGGGTTGCTCCTCGGTCGCCGGCGAGGGAACGGGCCGGGACCACGGCTGCTGCGCGGCGGCGTTGCCGGCAGCGACGAGTCGAGCGGACATGCGCCCAGGATCGGCATCCACGGTCGTCGAGAGTGACCATCCCGGCGCCAAAGGGTGGCGTGCCCGTCGTCACATCTCGCCGAACGTGCAGGTACGGGGGCTGTCACGTGTCCTCCCACACACGCGGATGGAGGAGCGGCCCGTCCGTGTTGCACCACCCGTCCCACGAGTCACGAGCCGCCGTCAGCCCGGCGGCAGGGAGTACCCGCACCATGTCCAGCACCCCGGCTGACCGAGCCGCCTGCTTCCGCCACCCCCGGCACGTCTGGATCGCCAGCTGCCCCGACTGCACCGCCTGGCACCTCGCCGGCCTCCGCGCCGGCGCCGAGGACCGCCCCGCGGCGCCCGGCCCCCGCGCCACGCGCGACGGCCGGGCGACCACCGCCGCCTAGGACCCGTGCACACGAGCGCCCCTCCGGCTCCCGGCCGGAGGGGCGCTCGCGCGTCCCGGCGCGGGCGGCGAGGGGACGCCGGGCGACTGGGGTCGAGAACCGGCCGAGGGTTCCGATACTCCGCCGGAGCGTGTTCGATCATCCGCCAGCGACGCAGGAGTGTCCCTCGTGACCCAGCCCGACGGGGTTCTGCCGAACCCCCACGACGACGGCCGGCCCGGCGTCCCGCACCAGCCCGGCTTCCCGCCGCCGGTCGACGACCGGCCCACGGCCGCCTACGCCTTCCCGCCGCCTCCGCAGCAGTTCGGCACTCCCGAGCACGTCGCCGCCACGCAGCAGTTCGGCGCCCCCCAGCCGTACGACGTCACGCAGCAGTTCGGCACCCCCCAGCAGTTCGGCGCCCCCCAGCCCATGCCGCCGTACCCGGCGCCGCAGGGCCCCTGGCAGCCGCCCGTCCCGCCCGGCGCGGGGCTGCCGACGCCTCCGGTCCGTCCCTGGTTCACGCGGAAGCGGTACGCGATCCCGGCCGGCGTGCTGGCGCTCGCCGTGCTCGGCGCGGCCGTGGCGCCGAAGGAGGGCACCGACAGCACCTCGGCGGCCGCCGGCACCAGCACGTCCGCGGCGGAGACGTCGGCGCCCGCCTCGACGCCGGCTCCTGCCCCGACGCCGCTGGTGGAGGAGGTCGCCCCGACGTCCGTGCCCACGACCGCCGCACCGACGACTCCCGCACCGGCCCGCACGCCGGCCCCGGCGCCTGCGCCTGCACCGGCTCCGCCCCCTGCGCCGGCCCCTGCGCCGGCTCCGGCTCCGGCCCCGGCTCCCGACCTGACCCTCGGCCAGCGGAACGCCCGCGAGACCGCCAGGGACTACCTCGACTACACGGCCTTCTCGCGGTCCGGCCTCATCGGACAACTGGAGTACGAGGGCTACTCGACCGGGGACGCCACCTGGGCCGTCGACGACCTGGGCGTCGACTGGAACGCGCAGGCCGCCCAGATGGCCAGGGACTACCTCGACTACACCTCGTTCTCGCGCTCCGGCCTCATCGGCCAGCTGGAGTACGAGGGCTTCACCCCGCAGCAGGCCGAGTACGGGGTCAGCCAGGCGGGGTTCTGACCGGGTGACCCCTCCGAGCGCCTCTCCGGCTCCCGGCCGGAGGGGCGCTCGCGCGTGCGGCGGGTAGGAGGCGACTGGTTCACTGGTCGTTGAGCGCTTGACGACCGAGTGCTCGACGACAGGGGCGCCCGCCCCGGGAGGAGGACCGCCGTGCACCTCGGCGTCGACAGCTTCGTGGCGGCGGTGACCGACCCGCGGACGGGCCGGCTCGTGGGCCCCGAGGAGCGGATGGCCCACCTGCTCGAGGAGATCGAGCTGGCCGACCGGGTCGGGCTGTACTCCTTCGGCATCGGCGAGCACCACCGCCCCGAGTACTACGACTCCGCGCCGCCGGTCATCCTCGCCGCGGCCGCCGCCCGCACCGAGCGGATCCGGCTGGGCAGCGCCGTCGCGGTGCTGTCGGCGGCCGACCCGGTCCGGGTGTTCCAGCAGTTCGCCACCCTGGACCTCATCAGCCGCGGGCGGATCGACCTCGTCGTCGGCCGCGGCTCGTTCACCGAGGCGTTCCCCCTGTTCGGCCTGTCGCTGGCCGACTACGACGAGCTGTTCGACGAGAAGCTGGACCTGCTGCTGCGCATCCGCGAGTCCGAGCACGTCACCTGGTCCGGCCGGCACCGCCCGGCGCTCACCGGCCAGGGCGTCTACCCGCGCCCGCTGCAGGACCCGCTGCCGATCTGGGTGGGCGTGGGCGGCACCCCGACGTCGTTCGTCCGGGCCGGGCTGCTCGGCCTCCCGCTCATGGTCGCGATCATCGGCGGCGAGCCGCGGCAGTTCGCGCCGCTCGTGGACCTCTACCGGCAGGCCGGCGCGCGGGCCGGGCACGCGCCCGAGCGGCTGCAGGTCGGGCTGCACGTGTTCGGCTACGTCGCCGACAGCACCCGGGCCGCGGCGGACACGATCTACCCGGGCTGGCACGAGATGTTCACCAAGGTCTCCCGCGAGCGCGGCTTCCGGGCGCCCACCCGCGCGCAGTTCGACGCCACCAGCGGGCCCGACGGCGCCTTCTTCATGGGCGACCCCGACACCGTGGCCGAGAAGCTGCTGCGGATCTCCGCCCAGCTCGGCGGGGTGGACCGGGTCTCCATCCAGATGACCAACCCGCGCCTGGCCCACGAGGACCTGCTGCGCGGCATCGAGCTGCTCGGCACGGAGGTTGCCCCGAAGGTCGCCGCGGGCTGACCAGGGTCGGGTCCGGGTGCGGTTCCGGGCCTTCCCCGATGTGCGGCACGGCCCGGCGGCGCAGCCTCGTGCCATGACGACTCCGACCTCGTACACCGGGACCCGGCCGCCGCTGCGGCGCAGCTCCACCGACCGCATGCTCGGCGGCGTCTGCGGCGGGCTGGCCGCCTACACCGGCGTCGACGCGGTGCTGTGGCGCGCCGCCGCCGTCGCCCTGACCCTCGCCGGCGGCGCCGGCCTGGTGCTCTACGCCGTGCTGTGGGTGCTCACCCCCGCCGAGCCCCTGCCGCCCGGCGAGGAGCCGCGCCCGGTCGACCGGTTCGTCGACAAGCTGGCCGGCCGCCTCGACCGGGCCGGCTGACCCGCCCTCAGCCCCCGGGCGGGAACAGCGTCGCCAGCCCGACCCGCGAGCGCAGCCCGCGCTTGCGGTAGACGCTGCTCAGGTGGTGCTCCACGGTCTTCGGGCTGAGGAACAGCGCCGCGGCGACCTCCGCGTTCGAGGCGCCCCGCGCCGCCAGGACGGCGATCCGCGTCTCCTGCGCGGTGAGGGGCTCCTCGGGCAGCGGCCGGCGCGGGCGCGCGGTCCGCCCGGTGGCGCGCAGCTCGTCCTCGGCCCGCTGCGCCCAGGCGGTGAGGTCCAGTGCCGCGAAGGCGTCGGCCGCCGCGGCGAGCTCCTCCCGCGCCCGCGTCCGCTGCCCCGAGCGGCGCAGCCGCGCCCCGAACAGCAGCCGCGTGTGCGGGGTCTCGAAGGGGTCGGGCGCGAGCGCGTGGGCGGCGAGCGCCCGCTCGAACAGCGCCGCCGCGGCGTCGTCGTCGGGGCAGGCGAGGGCCCGGCAGCGGGCCACCAGCGCGGCGGTCGGCGGCAGCGGCGACCGCGACACCCGCTCGTACTCGCCGGCGAGCTCCGCGGCCTCAGCGGCCCGGCCCAGCCCCGTCCAGGCCTCGACCAGCAGCGGCGCCACCCCCAGCGGCTCGCCGAGCGGGCCGACCCCGCCGTCGGCGGCCAGCCTCGCCTCCAGCACCCGGGCGACGGTGGCCAGGTCGCCGCGGCACAGCGCGCAGAACGCCTCGTGGACCGGGAGGTGGGCCGCGACCGCGGCCGTGCCGGCGCGGGTGACCAGCGCGCGGGCGCGGGCCAGGTGCGCCGCCGCCTCCGCGTGCCGCCCGCGCATGGCGGCCTCCGACGCGAGCAGCTCCAGGGCCGGTGCGGCGTCGGCGACGTAGCCCAGCTGCTCGGCGAGCTCGACCGCCTCGCCGGCGTCGGCGTAGGCGCCCGCGTGGTCGCCGAGCATCCAGGCGCGGCCGTGGGCGGTCATCGCCAGCACCGCGACCAGCACGCCCAGCGCCCCCACCTCCCGGGCCCCGCGGACCCGCCGCTCGACGACGGGCACGGCGGCCAGCGGGGCGGCCAGCCAGCCCACCGCGATGACCAGCAGCGGCAGCAGCCGGGGCTCGGCGCGCAGCTCCGGCTCCGCCTCCATGCCCTCCAGCGCCCGGCGCAGCCGCGGCCGGCCGCGGTCGGGATCGCCGGCGTGGAGCGCGGCGACCCCGGTGACCCACGCGGCGAGCACCCGCTGCAGCGGGTCACGGGCGTCCGCGGCGGCCGCGATCCGCCGCGCCGTCGCCTGCATGCCACTCACGTCGCCGAGCCGGTGCTGGACGACGGCGAGGTCGGTGAGCACCCAGACGGCGGTGCGGCCGGTGGCGAGGTCGGCGGCCGCGCGCAGCAGGTCGCCCGCGGCCGGCACCGAGCCGGTGTCCTGCTCCAGGCGGCCCAGGACGTGCAGCACCTCCGCCCGCGCGGCCGCCGGCGCCGCGCCGCGCAGGACGTCGCCGGCCAGCGCCCGCGTGCGGGCGGCGTCCCCGCCGACGGCGGCGTCCCGGACCGCGGCCGCCAGCAGCCCCGCGGCCCGGGCGGCGTCCCCGGTGAGCGCGGCCGCACGCTCCAGTGCCGCCGACGACGCCGCGTACCCGCGCCGCGCCCGGGCCCGGTCGGCGGCCGCGGCCAGCTCGCCGGCCAGCGCCTCGTCGGGACCGGCGGTGGCCAGGGCGCGGTGCCACACCGCGGCGAGGTCGTCGCCGGTCCGGGCGGTCCCCGCCAGCAGGCGGTGCGCCCGGCGGCGCTCGGCGGGCGTCGCGCGGCGCCACACCAGGCTGCGCAGCAGCGGGTGCCGGAAGGCGAGGGCGTCCCCGTCGCGCACGACGACGCCTCGCTGCTCCGCGGCGTCCAGGGCCGCGGCGGGGTCGGTGCCCGCCCGGGCGAGCGCCGCGGCCACCGCGGCGGCGCTGCCGTCGTAGGCGGCGGCCAGCAGCAGCACCGCCTCCCGCGCCCCGGCCGGCAGCGCGGCCAGCTCCGGCTCGAGCGCCCCGGCCAGCGCCGGGCCGGCCGGCAGGTCGGCGGGCAGCGGCTCGGTACCCGCCCGCTGCGCCGGCCCCAGGGCCGCGGCCACCTCCAGCAGCGCGAGCGGGACCCCGCCGACGCGGTCGACCAGCCGGCGCGCCACGGCGGGGGCGACGGTGCCGGCGAGCAGCGCGCGGGCGGCGTCGGCGGGCAGCGCGGCCACCGGGAGGACCTCGGCGCCGGGCAGCGGGTCGGCTCCCGGCCGCCGGGCCACCAGCACCGCGACCCGGTCCCCGTGCACCCGGCGCGCGGCGAACAGCAGCGCGGCGGCGGACTCCGCGTCGGCCCACTGCAGGTCGTCGACCAGGACGAGCACCGGCGCGGCCGCCGCGGCGGCGGCCAGCAGCGAGAGGGTGCCCGCCGCGACCAGGTGCCGCTCGCCCGGGACGTCGGCCGGCCCCCAGCCCAGCGCCGCGGCGAGCGCCGCCGCCTGCCCGGGCGGGACCTCCGGCAGCAGGGGGCGCAGCGGGCCGAGCAGCTCCAGCAGGACGGCCTGCGGCAGCGTCGCCTCGGACTCGATCCCGCGGGCGCGCAGCACCGTGCACCCGGCGGCCCGCGCGGCCGCGGCCTCCAGCAGGGCGGTCCTGCCGACGCCGGCCTCGCCCTCGAGGACCAGCAGCCCCGGCCGGCCCGCGCGGGCGCCGGCGAGGAGCCGGTCGACGCGCGCGAGCTCCGCCGCCCGGCCCACCAGGTCGCGGGTTTCCCCCGACGCGACGGCACCGCCGCCGGTCCGAGGCTCGTCCGGCAGCCGCTCCGAGGGAGGACGCCATGACCCGGATCCCGACCCCGACCCCGGCCCGTCAGCCGTCGCCGACCGGCGCCCGGCTGCGGTGGATGGCCTGCTGGTTCGGGGCCCCGCTGGACCCCCGGCTGCTGCCCTGGCGGACACCGCGCTGACCCGCCGCTCAGCCGGCCCGCACGGCGGGGGCGGGCAGGATGCCCCGGCGCTGCGCCTCGAGGACTGCGGTGAGCCGGTCGTGGACGCCGAGCTTCCGGTACAGCCGCGCGGCGTGCGTGGTGACCGTGCGGGTCGAGCAGCCCAGCCGGTGCGCCGTCGCGGTCGCCGTCAGCCCCTCCGCGAGGCAGAGCAGGACCGCCGTCTCCCGGCAGGTGAGCCCCGCCTCGCGGGCGTGCGCGCCGCCGTCGTCGTCGCCGTCGCCGTCCTGCCAGGCCCGCACCGTCCGCACGTGCCGGTCCAGGGCCCGCAGCACCGGCGCGACGCCGCCCAGCAGCGCGAGGTCCGCCGCGGTGAAGTCGTGGCGGGGCCGGCCGAAGGCGAACCCGCAGACCTCGGCCGGGCCGCCGCGCAGCGGCAGGCTGACCACCTGGTCCCAGCCGCACACCGCGGCGATGACGGCCCGGGCGGGGGACCGGTGCCAGCTCTGCCAGCCGCCGGCCGCCTCCTGCGCGGTCGCGGGCGTGAGGTCCCCGGCCGCGGCGGCGGTCAGCAGGGGGTGCACCGAGCGCATGCGGTGCGTGGCGTCGACCAGCAGTTCCAGCTGCCCGGCGTCGAGGCCGGTGGCGGTGATCTCGGTGGCGCCGGTGCGCCAGTCGGTGCGCTGCAGCACCGCGGCGGGCGCCTCCAGGCGGGGGCACAGGAGGGCGAACACGGGGCCCGCGGGCAGCCGCGGGCCGACCATGCCGTCGAGCAGGCCCACCACCAGGTCGGTGAGCTCCCGGACCACAGGCTCCACGGCCCGCCTCCGACCATCCTGCGCGGGTCCCCGCCGGTCCCGCGTCGGTCGCGTGTGCAGCCCTCTGTGCAGGACGAGCGTGGCCGCTGCCGCGGGCCGGCGTCAACGGAGATCCCCGCGCCGTCAAGGGGGTGTCGCGCCCCGCCGCCTACGCAGAAGTGCGTACAGACGGTGCCGATCGGCCGTCCCTAGCGTCCGTGCCGCACCACCGGACCGACTACCAGGGGGAACCGTGTCTCTCCTCGTGCTGCACCTGCGGTGGAACGACGTCGAGCCGGCGCAGTACGAGGTGCTGCGCCGCGCCCTGCCGGAGGACGTCGACCGTCCCCTGCACTGCCTGTCCCGCCGGCACGTCCGGCAGCCCCGGTCGGTGATGGTCTACGAGGTCTGGGAGGACGCCCGGGCCGCCGAGGACGAGTTGACCCGCATCCGCGCCCTGGTCGACGCCGGCCCCGAGCAGCCGCAGCGCGTCGTGTTCGTGCTGCCGGACGTGTTCGCCGCGGGCTTCGGCCGCCGGCCGGCCCGCCCGGCGCCCGCGCCGGAGGTCGTCAGCGTGCCGGTGGTCCCGGCTCCGCGGCAGCCGGAGTCCCCGGTCGCGGCGCCGACGACCTGAGCGCCGGGACCTCCGCCGGGGGCCGCCCGCGCAGGTGCTCGGCGAACCAGGCGTCGGTCCGGGCCCAGGCGTCGGCCGCGGCGGCGGGGTCCGGCCGGATCCGCAGCACGTCCCGCAGCAGCGGGCGCAGCACCCGGGGGCCGACCGGCGCGTCGTGCAGGAAGCCGTGCCCGACGCCGGGGTACTCGCGGACGTCGTGCCGGACGCCCACCCGGGTGAGCACCGTCGTGAGCTCCGCGGCGGTGCCGCGAAGCCCCGGGTCGCGGCCGCCGTAGCCGGCCACCACGGGACAGGCGCCGAGCAGCGCGGTGTGCGGGTCCCGCGGCAGCCGCGCGTAGAAGACCGCGGCCGCGTCGAAGCCGCGGGCCGCCAGGTGCAGCGCCAGCCCGCCGCCGACGCTGGACCCCAGCACGCCGACCCGGCCGGTGCAGTCGGGCCGCGCGGCCAGGTGCGCGCGGGCCGCCTCGGCGTCGGCGAACGGGCGCCCGTGCCCGGCGTCCACCGCACGGAACGTCGGGACCAGGGCGCGGCGCGCGCCGCCGTCGGTGAACAGGTCCGGCACGAGCGTGAGGTGGCCGGCGGCGGCCATCCGCTGCGCCTGCCGCCGCACCACCCCGTCGACGCCGAAGGCCTCGTGCAGGAGCACCAGGCCCGGCCACGGGCCGGGGCCGTCGGGCACGGCGAGCACCCCGCGCAGCCCGGGCGTGCCGCCCGGTCCCGGGGGGATCGCGACGCCGGTCAGGGCGATCCGCTGGAGATCGGTCACGGGCGGCCTCCCCGGGTGCTCCGGTCGGTGGCCGCCGATGCTGGCAGACGGGAGGGCCCCAGGGGGTTGGCGCGCGCCGCCGGGTGTGAGGCAATCCCGGGCATGACGCGCGCGATCGTGGTCGGCGGCGGGGTCGCGGGGCCGGTGACGGCCATGGCGCTGCAGCGGGTGGGGATCGAGGCGACGGTGCACGAGGCCCACCCGGCCCCGGCCGGCGACGTCGGCGCGTGGCTCGGCGTCCAGGTCAACGGCCTCGACGCGCTGGCGGCGGTCGGCGCCGAGGACGCCGTCCGGGCGGCGGGGTTCCCGACCCACACCATCGAGTTCCGCAGCGGGACCGGCCGGGTCCTGGGCGCGTCCACCACCGGTGACCCGTCGGGCGGGCGCGGCACCGGCCTCTCGCTGCGCCGCTCGGACCTCTACCGGGCGCTGCACGCGGAGGCGCTGCGGCGGGGCGTCGAGGTCCGCTACGGCTCCCGCCTGGCCGGGGCGCACGACACCGGCACCGGCGTCACCGCGGAGTTCGCCGACGGCCGCACCGAGACCGCGGACCTGCTCGTCGGCGCGGACGGCGTCCGGTCGACGGTGCGGCCGCTGGTCGCCCCGGACGCCCCGCCGCCCCGGTTCGTGCCGGTGCTCAACACCGCCGGCTACTCCGCACACGTGCCGGACGGCGCCGAGGTGGGCCGGCTGACCATGGTCTTCGGCCGGCGATGCTTCGCCGGGTACCTCGCCGCGCCGGACGGCGGCACGTGGTGGTTCGCCAACCCGCCGCTGGACCGCGAGCCGGCCGACGGCGAGGTCGCCGGCACGCCCGACCCGCGCTGGCGGGCCCTGCTCTACGACCTGTTCCGCGGCGACCGGTCCCCGCTGGTGGACCTGGTGGAGGCCACGCCCGGGCCGCTGCGCGGGTGGACGACGTACGACGTGCCGACGGTGCCCCGCTGGTCCCGCGGCCGCACCGTCCTGGTCGGCGACGCCGCGCACGCGACCTCGCCGGCCGCGGGGCAGGGCTCGTCGCTGGCGATGGAGGACGCCGTCGTCCTCGCCTCGTGCCTGCGCGACCTGCCGCCCGGCGACGCCCTGCACACGTTCGAGCAGCGGCGGCGGGCGCGCGCCGAGCGGGTGGTGGCCCAGGGGTTCCGCCGGAGCAGCGCGAAGCCGCCGCCGGCCGTGGGTCGCGCCGTCCGCGACGCCGTCCTGCCGCTGGTGCTGCGCCGCCACGACCCGGCGGCGTGGGTGCGGACGCACCGGGTGGAGCCGCTCGCCGCCGCCGGGGCCGGGTGACCGCCGTCACCCGATCGGACCGCCGTCGTTGAGCCCGGCGTCCTGCCCCCCGGCCCCGATGGAGTGGTCCGTGCGCCGACTGCTGACCGTCCTGCTCGCCGCGCTCGCCGGCGTCCTGCTCGTCGTCCCCCCGGCCTCGGCCGCGCCCCCGGGACCGCTGCGCTACGTCGCGCTCGGCGACTCCTACAGCGCGGCCTCCGGCGTCCTGCCCCCGGACCCCACCGCCGCGCCGCAGTGCCTGCGCTCCACCCGCAACTACCCGCACCTGGTCGCGCAGGCGACCGGCGCCCAGCTGACCGACGTCACCTGCGGCGGCGCGGACACCTCCGACTTCACCACCGCGCAGCACCCCGGCGTGCCGCCGCAGCTGCAGGCGCTGTCCCCGGACACCCAGCTGGTCACCATGACCATCGGCGGCAACGACAGCGGGGTGTTCATCGAGTCGATCCTGCGCTGCGGCACCGCCGGGATGCTCACGCTGGGCCGCGGCAGCCCGTGCCGCGACACCTACGGCACCTCGTTCGAGGACACCGTCCGCACCACCACCTACCCGGCGCTGGTGCAGGCGCTGTCGGCGGTCCGCGAGGCCGCGCCGCGGGCCCGGGTCGCGATCCTCGGCTATCCGGCGATCCTGCCGCCGACCGGCGGCTGCTTCGACCGGATGCCGATCGCCGAGGGGGACGTCCCCTACCTGCACTCCCTGCAGACCACGCTCAACGACGCCGTCCGGCGCGCGGCCGCGGCCACGGGCGTCACCTACGTCGACCTCACCCGCGCCTCGGCCGGGCACGACGCCTGCCAGCCCATCGGCGTCCGCTGGGTGGAGCCGGTGCTGCAGGGCACCAACGCGGTGATCGTGCACCCGAACGCGCTCGGCGAGGCGGAGATGGCCGCGCGGGCGGTGCAGGTGCTGCGGCTGGGCTGACCCGGCGCCCGTGCCCCGCCGGCGACCGGGCCGCGTGGCCCGCCGCCGGCGGGGTACGGGGCGGGGCACCACGCACCCGAGGAGGACCGATGAGCGAGACCGACCCGACCCCGCAGGCCGGCCCGGAGGACGAGGGCTCGCAGGCGAGCGTCGGCCCGGACGTCGCCCACGCCGGCGGCGGTCGCACCCAGGGCGAGACCTCGGTCGACGACGCGATCGGCGCGGAGGCCGACCCGCCGCGCTGAGCCGCCTCCGGTGGGCCGCGCGCCGACGGAGCGACCCGCCCACCGGGCGGGGTGGGGCGGGCACGTGGACGTCCGCAGGCTGGTGATGGGGGACTGGACGCCGGTGCTGAGGGACGGCATCGACGTCCTGCGGCTCGTGCTGCTCGCGGGCGGGGTCACCTACGCGCTGGCCGGCCGGGCCGGGGACGCGGCGGTCCTGCTGTTCCTCGGGGCGGTGACCGTCCTGGCGCGGCTGGTCGACCTGCCGCGGGTGTACGACCTCGCGCTGACCATGGGGATGGTCCTGCAGGGGTTCGGCGAGACGCTGGGCCTCTACGACCGGTTCGTCCGCTTCGACGACCTGGTGCACGTCACGCTGCCGATGCTCACCGCGCCCGTCGTCTACATCGCGCTCGCCCGCCTCGACGTCGTCCCCGACCCCCGCGACGAGACCCACCTGCGCCACTACGTCGGGATCGCGGTCGTGACGACGGCGCTCGGCGTCACGATCGGGGCGCTGTGGGAGGTGTACGAGTGGCGGTCCGACGCCTGGTTCGGCACGCGGCTGTCGGAGGGCAACGACGACACCAACGGCGACCTCGTCCGCGACACCCTCGGGTCCCTGGTCGGTGCGGCGCTGCTGGTGGCGTGGGCCCGCTTCGGGTGGGGGTCGGTCCGCCGGATCCCGGGGGTGAACACCCACGAGGAGGTCAGTGCCTGAGCGGCACCCGTGCACCGCGCTCTCGCGCCGGCGGCTGCTCCTGACGGCGGGCCGGGTCGCCGGGGCGGCCCTCCTGGGCGGCTGCGCGGCCCGGCTCCCCGGAGCACCCGGTACCGACGGGGCCGCCGGCCTGACCGCACGCCCGACCGCTCCACCGGACCTCCCGCCGCCGCCCCCGGGCACCTCCGCCTTCGGCCTGGAGGAGACGCGCGACCCCCTGCTGCACGTGCCCGCGGGCGGGGTCGCCGGCCCGGCGACGCTCGTCGTCGTCCTGCACGGGGACGCCGAGGCCGGCCTGGGGCTGCTGCGGTCGCCGGCCGACGAGCGCGGCCTGGTGCTGCTCGCCCCCGCCTCCCGGGGCTCCACCGGGGACGCCGTGCGGCGGGGCTCCGGGCCCGACGTCGCCGGGATCGACCGCGCGCTGACCGCCGTCCTCCGGCGGGTGCCGGTCGACCCCGGCCGGGTCGCCGTCGCGGGCTTCTCCGACGGCGCGTCCTGCGCGCTGGGACTGGGGCTGGCCAACGGCCGGCTGTTCCGGCGGGTCGTCGCCTTCTCCCCGGGGTCCGTGCCGCCGGCGACGCGCACGGGACAGCCGTCGGTCTTCGTGTCCCACGGGACCGGCGACGAGGTCCTGCCCGTCGCGCGGACCAGCCGCGAGATCGTCCCCGCCCTCCGCGCCGACGGGTACGACGTCACCTACCGGGAGTTCGACGGCGGCCACGGGGTCCCGCCCGACGTCGCCCGCGAGGCGGTCGACCGGCTCGGCGGAGGGAGGAGGTGACCGGGTCCGCACCCGGGGGAGCGGGGAAGCCGCTGCCCGACGTCGTGGCCCCCGGCCTGGACGTCCTGTTCTGCGGCATCAACCCGTCGCTGCTGTCGGCCGAGCGCGGCCACCACTTCGCCCGCCCGGGCAACCGGTTCTGGCCCGCGCTGCACCTGGCCGGGCTCACCCCGCGCCGGCTGGCGCCGGAGGAGGACCGCGAGCTGCTGCGGTACGGGCTGGGGGTGACCAACCTGGTGGACCGGCCGACGCGGACGGCGGCCGAGCTGACGGCCGACGAGCTGCGGGCGGGCGCGGCGGCGCTGGCCGGCCTGGTCGCGCGGTGCCGGCCGCGGGTGCTGGCGGTGCTCGGGCTCACCGCCTGGCGGCTGGCCACCGGCGCGCCCCGGGCGGGCTGGGGCCGCCAGCCGGTGGCGATCGGCGGTGCCGAGACGTGGGTGCTGCCCAACCCGAGCGGGCTGAACGCGCACTTCCAGCTGCCCGACCTCGCCCGGCTGTACGCCGGGCTGCGGCCGCCGGCCGGCTAGCGGACCGGGTCGGCGGCGCGGGTCTCCGCGGCGAGCCGGCCCACCATCGTCACCGCCTCGCCGCGGTCGAGGGCCGCGCCCTCGGCCAGCGCGGTGTCGTACTCGACCTCGTCGAGGGCCTCGCGGGTGGCGGTGACGTAGCGCTGCCCGTCCAGCGGGTCCATGCGCAGCGGGTCGTAGCCGACCTGCCGGGCGACGGCCTGCACCGCGCCGAGCAGCACCGCGGCGGTGCGCGGCCGGCCCGCGGCGGTGACCGCGCCGACGGCGGCCAGCAGCCCGGCGAGGGTGCCGGTGGCGTCGCCCTCGCGGTGGGTCAGCTCGACCATCGCCCACAGGTCGGCCAGCGCCTCCGCGGCCCGGCCGACGTCGGTGAGCGCCTTCGCCCGGATCCACAGCACCGAGGAGTGCGCCCACGAGTGGCCCAGCCGCAGCGCGAGCTGCTCGGCGCGGCCGAGGTGCTCCAGCGCGCCGTCGAGGTCGCCGGCGGCCCGCGAGAACTGGCCGAGGGTCATCGCGATCTCGACCTGCACCCACTCGATGCCCGACGCCTGCGCCAGCGCGAGGCCGCGGGCGATGTCCGCCGCGACCTCGCCGTCGGGGTCGGGCTGGCCGAGCAGCGCCCGGACGAAGCCGCGCAGCACCAGGGCGAGGGGCAGCACCGGGTCGGCGTCGTCGGCGGTCTCGGCGATCTCGCTGGTCCGCTCCCACAGCGAGGGCACGTCGCCGGACAGGTAGGCCAGCAGCGCGTCCGCGAGCAGCGCGCCGCTGCGGACGCCGGCCGGCGCGCCGGGGGTGGTGTCCAGCGCGGCGGCCAGCCAGCGGCGGCCCTCCTGCACGTGGCCGCGGCGGTACCAGTACCAGCCCAGCGCCCCGCCGATCCGCAGCGCGGCCTCGCCCTGCCCGGTGGCCAGCGCGTGCCCGAGCGCCGCCCGCAGCGCCGGCTGCTCGACGTCGAGCCGGCGGGCGCTCTCGGTCCACTGCGGGCTGCGCAGCGTCGGCTCCAGCCGCTCGGTGAGCGCCACGGCGAAGCCGGTGAGCCGGTCGCGCAGCCGCCGGGACGCCGCCTCGTCCAGCGCCTGCTCGGCGTACTGCCGCAGCGTCTCGAGCATCCGGTAGCGCCCGGCCGCGTGGTCGAGCTCGACCAGCGACTTGGCCACCAGCACCCGCAGCAGCTCCAGCGCCCGGCCGTCGACCTCCGGCCCGGCCACCGCCTCGACCAGGTCCGGGCCGAAGGTGCCGGGCAGCACCGAGACGGCCTGGAAGACGGCGAGCTCGGCGGGGGCGAGCAGGTCGACGCTCCACTGCACGGTGGCCGCGAGCGTGCGCTGGTGCGGCACCGCGGTGCGCCAGCCGCCCGACAGCAGGGCGAACCGGTCGTCGACCCGGCCGGCGACCTCGGCCAGCGGCAGGGTGGTGAGGCAGGCGGCGGCCAGCTCGACCGCCAGCGGCAGGCCGTCGAGGGCGGCGACCAGCTCGCGGACGTGGCCCAGGTCCTCCGCGGAGGGGTCGGCCAGGTGCGGGGCGGCCAGCCGGGCGCGGTCGAGGAACAGCCGTTCGGCGTCGCTGCCGGGCGCGTCGGCGGGCATCGGGCCGCAGGGCAGCACCGCCTCGCCCGGCAGCCCGAGCGGCTCGCGGGAGGTGGCCAGCACCTGCAGCTCGGGGCAGCGGGGGAGCAGGGCGGCGCACACCGCCGCGGCGGCGTCGACGACGTGCTCGCAGTTGTCCAGGACCAGCAGCAGCGGCCGGTCCTGCAGCGCGGTGGCGACGGCGCCCAGCGGGTCCCCGCCGGCCAGCGTCACGCCCAGCACGGTGGCCACCTGCCCGGCGACCAGCTCGGGGTCCTCGACGCCGGCCAGCTCGACCAGCGCGGCCGGCGGCGACCCGGCCGGCCGGCGGCGCGCGGCCTCCAGCGCCAGCCGCGTCTTGCCGCTGCCGCCGGGCCCGACCAGCGTGACCAGCCGCTGCCCGGACAGCGCGGCGGCCAGCCGGCCGAGCTCGGCGGTGCGGCCGACGAAGGCGGTGAGCGGGACCGGCAGGGGGCCCAGCGCCCGCACCGCAGGCGGCGCCGGGGGAGCCGGCGCGGGCTCCGGCGCCGGGGCGGCCGGCGCCGGGACGGGCCCGGCCAGCGCCGGGTCCTGGCGCAGGATCTGCTCGTACAGCGACTGCAGGGGCCGGCCCGGGTCGACGCCCAGCCCGTCGGCCAGCAGCCGGCGGCCCTCGTCGTAGACCTCGAGCGCCTGCGCCTGCCGGCCGCTGCGGTACAGCGCCAGCATCAGCGAGGCCCGCAGCCCCTCGCGCAGCGGCTCCGCGCGCAGCAGCTCCCGGACGTCGTCGACGATCTCGGCGTGCCGGCCCAGCCGCAGGTCCAGCTCGGCGGCCAGCTCCCGGGCCGCCAGCCGCAGCTGCTCGAGCCGCTCGGACTCCTCGGCGGCGAAGGTGGCCGCGACGTCGGCGTAGGCCGGGCCGCGCCACAGCGCCAGCCCCTCGGCGACCGCCGCGCGGGCGCCCTCGGCGTCGCCGCGGGCGGCGAGGTCGCGGGCCGTGCGCAGCAGCTGGGCGAAGCGGAACGCGTCGACGTCCTCGGGGGCGACCTCGAGGCGGTAGCCGGGCTCGCGGGTGACCAGCAGCGTCCAGCGGCCGCCGGTGACGTCGGGCTCCAGCTCCCGGCGCAGCCGGGACACGATCGACTGCAGGGTGGCCGACACGGCCGTGGGCGGCTGGCCGCTCCACACGCGGTCGACCAGCAGGTCGACGGGGACGGTCCGCCCGGCGTCGACCAGCAGCGCGGCCAGGACGGCGCGGTGGCGCGGGGACTGCGGGGCGAGGAGCTGCCCGTCGCGCCAGACCTCCACGGGTCCGAGCACGCGGTACGAGGTGGCGGTCATCGCCGCGCAGGCTAGGTGCCCGGACACGCCCGCGGGGGTGACCGCGACGCCCCGTGACCTGCCGGTGACCTCCCGGGAGCGCGCGTGACCTGCTGCCCAAGCGGCCGCCAAGGGGACACCAAGGACCGCCGACCACCCTCCGGGTGCACCGATCCCCGCACCTGGAGACGCCCCGTGAGCACCCTGTCCGTCCCCTCGCCGCCCCCGGACCGCACCGTGGACCCGCGGCCGGCCGTCCTGCCGCCCGACCTGACCGCCGCCCTGCGCGCCCGCCTCTCGCCGGCGGCCGGCCTCGCCGACGGGGCGGTGGTGCGGGTCGCGGAGGACGCCGACGTCGTGGCCGCGCTGCGGCTCGCCGGCCGGCACGGGGTGGCCGTGGCCGTCCGGGCGCCCGGCCGCAGCGGGGACGCCGCCCGCGCGCTGCTGGTGGACCCCGCCGGGCTGGACGGGGTGAGCGTGTCGCCCGCCGGCTGGGCGCGGGTCGGCGCCGGCGTGCGCTGGCGGGACCTGGCGGCGGCGGCCGCCGGGCACGGGCTGACCCCGATCACCGGGTCCTCGGCCGCGGAGCGGGTCGCGGACACGGTCACCGGCGGCGGCGTCGGCCCGCTGGCCCGGACCTACGGCCTGGCCGGGGACCGGGTGCGGGCGGTGGAGGTGGTCACCGGCGACGGCGTGCTGCGCCGGGTCACCCCCACCGACGGCGCCGACCTGTACTGGGGCGTCCGCGGCGGCGGCGCGGCGCTCGGCGTGGTCACCGCCGTGGAACTGGACCTGCTCGCCGCCGGGCCGCGGTGGGGCGGCGAGCTGCGCTGGTCCGCGGCCGACGGCGCGCGGGTGGCGGAGGCGTGGCGCACCTGGTCGGCGGCGCTGCCGCCGCAGGCGGGCACCTCGCTGGTGCTCACCCGGCCGGCGCGGGGCGAGGCGTCGGTGGCCGTCCGGTTCGCCTGGGCCGGCGAGGCCGACGACGGCGAGGGGCTGCTCGGCGTGCTGCGCACGGCCGCGCCTCCGCTGGCGGCCGACCTGGCGCCGCGGGGACCGGCGGGCCTGGCCCCGCCCGCGCTCGAGGCCGGGGTGGAGTCCTCGCTGCTGCTCGACCGCCTCTCCGACGGCGCGGTCGCGGGGCTGCTGCGCGCGGCGGACGGGAGCCGGCCGCGCACGGTCGAGGTGCGGCTGCTCGGCGGCGCGCTCGGCTGGGTGCCGCAGCAGCCGAGCGCGGTCTGCCACCGCGACGCGCGGCTGGCGGTGCGGGTGGCCGGCGGCGCCGGCGCCGAGGACCGGGCGGCCACCCGGGCCTGCGCGGAGGAGCTGGCCGCCGCGCTCGGCGGCGACCTCGGCGACCGGGGTCCGGCACACGGCTGGGGAACGGCGCCGGACGTGCTGGCCCGCACCCCCACGCCCGCCGTCCGGGAGCGGCTGGCCGGGCTGGCCGCGACCACCGACCCGCACCGCATCCTCGAGGGCGCGGCGGGCCGGCGGGCGTGACCGGCGGGGCGGGGAGGCCGGGCCTCCCCGCCCCGGTCGCTCAGCGGGTCCCGGGCCGCGCGGGCGTCCCGGCGTTGAACACCTGCAGCGTGTAGGCGTCGAAGCGCCGCAGCCAGCTGCGCAGGTGGCGGCGGGAAGTCGTGCTCGTGGTCGTGCTCATGGCGTCTCCTCGAGGTGGGTCCGGGGGACGTCGTCGTCCGTCGGCCGCGGGTGCGGCCGTCTCCCACGGTCCCCGCCGCGTGTGAAGCCCAGGTGAACGGAGGCCGTGACGCTCGTCGCGTCAGACCGCGCGTCCGGCCAGGGACCGCCGCACCGGCTCGGACGGGCGCAGCACGACCTCGCGACCGCGCCCCGCCGCCGCCTCGAGGACGTCGGCGACGAGCTCGCGGCCCGAGGCCGACAGGGCGGTCACCGAGCGCGCGTCGACGACGTCGACGCGCACCGGCTCCAGGCCGTAGCAGCGCCAGAACGCCTCGACGGCGTCCGCGTCGACGACCCCGGCCAGGCAGAGGACCCGCCCGCCGGAGGTGTTGAGCAGGCGGACCACCCCGCGGCGGGCGGCGGCGGTCGGGGGCACCCGCCCAGTGTGCCCGGCCGCCCGGGCTACCGGGCCGCGCCGGCCGGCTCCGCGGTCGCCCCGGGCGCGGGCTCGGAGGCGAGGTCGGCCTGCCACAGGTCGGGGCCGAAGACCTCGTACTGGACGTCGCGGGGGGCGACGCCGCGGTCGACGAGGGCGCCGCGCAGCGCCCGCATGAACGGCAGCGGCCCGCACAGGTAGTAGGTGGCGTCCTCGGGCAGCTCGACGTCGTCGAGGTCCATCGTCCCGTCGTGCACGCCGTCGACGGGCAGCGAGGTCTGCGCGCCCCGCTCGAACCAGACGTGCGCCGCGGCGTGGGGCAGCCGGCCGACGTCGTGGAGCACCTGGTCGCGCAGCGCGAAGGAGTCCTCGTCGAGGTCGGCGTGCAGCAGCGTGACGGGCAGGGCGGAGCCCGCCGCGGCCAGGTGGGACAGCATCCCGGCCATCGGCGTGATCCCGATGCCGGCGCTGGCGAACACGACCGGGCGGCCGGAGTCGTCGAGGACGACGTCGCCGAAGGGCGCCGACAGCGTCAGCCGGTCGCCGACCTGGACCGAGTCGCACAGGTGGTTGGACACCTCGCCGTCGGGCTTGCCCCCGCCGTGCACCCGCTTGACGGAGAACTGGCGGTGCTGGCCGTCGTCGGCGCGGGTGAGGCTGTACTGGCGGGGCTGGCGCACGCCGTCGGGCAGCGGCACCTGCACGGTGCAGTACTGACCGGGCAGCGAGGTCTTCACCAGCCGGTCGTCGACCCGCCGGACCCGGAAGGTGACGACGTCGGCGGTCTCCTGGACCTTCTCTGCGACCTCCCACTCCCGCCACACGGTCTCCGGGCGGACGCCGTGGGCGCTGTACAGGCCGCGCTCCTGGTGGATCAGCGCGTAGGCCATGAGCCAGTAGACCTCGTCCCAGGCCGCGGCCACCTCGGGGGTGACCGCGTCACCGAGCACGTCGACGATGGCCCAGAACAGGTGCTCGTGGACGACGTCGTACTGGGCGGGCGTGATGCCCAGCGACGCGTGCTTGTGCGCGATCCGGTTCAGCAGCTGCTCGGGGAGCTGCTCCGGGTGCTTGACCAGCGTGCTCGCGAAGACCGCGACCGAGCCGGCCAGCGCGACCTGCTGCTCGCCGGTGGCCTGGTTGCCGCGGTTGAAGACGCCGTCGAACAGCTCGGGGTGGGTGCCGAACAGGTGCCCGTAGAAGCGGCGGGCGATCTCCTGGACGTTGTCCGCGACCACCGGCAGGGTCGCCTCGATCACGGGTCGGGATCGGTCAGACAGCATGGGGGCCTCCTCGGCCGGCCGACGGGCGAACGGTGAGCTGCTGAGCTCCCCGTGTCCGGGCCCGCCCGTCGTCGCCGTCCGCGGGGAGGGGTACCCCGGCGGCGCCCCCGCGACCGACCCTGCCAGGAGCGGGTCCGGAAATCGACCGGAGCGGTGTCGGAGAGGTCTAGCCGCCGTCCGGAGGCCTCGCTAGTGTGCCCCAGGTCACAGGCCGAGCCGACGGCACACGGGGGGCGACCGTGGACATACCTGCCATGCGAGCGAGCTTCGCCAAGGCCGCGGCCGCCGGGGACGAGGCGCCGCTGTGGTTCTACTCGCACCTGTTCCTCGCCCATCCCGAGACCCGGCAGATGTTCCCGGTCTCGATGGCACACCAGCGCGACCGGCTCTTCGCCGCGCTCGGCGAGGTGGTGGCGCGGGTCGACGACCTCGACTCCCTCGTGCCGATCCTGCAGCAGCTCGGCCGCGACCACCGCAAGTTCGGGACGGTGGCCGAGCACTACCCCGCGGTGGGAGCGAGCCTGCTGGCCACGCTCGCGCACTTCGACGAGGAGTGGAACGACGCGCTGGCCGCGGACTGGGCGGCGGCCTACGAGCTGGTCGCCTCGGTGATGGTCGCGGCCGCTGACGAGATGGCCGACGAGCCGCCGTGGTGGGACGCCGAGGTCACGGCGCACGAGCGGCGCACCGTCGACACCGCCGTCCTGCGACTGCGGACGAAGATCCCGCTGTCCTACCGCCCCGGGGAGTCGATCTCCCTGGAGACCGAGCTGCGGCCGCGGCTGTGGCGCTACTACTCGCCGGCCAACGCCTGCCGGCCCGACGGCGAGCTGGAGATCCACGCGAGGGCGCAGGCCGGCGGGCCGGTCAGCACCGCCCTGGTGCGGCAGGTGGACGTCGGGGACGTCCTGCGGCTCGGGCCCCCGGTGGACCACATGCAGTTCGACCCCGACTCCGATCGCGACCTGCTGCTGGTGGCAGGGGGGACGGGGCTGGCGCCGCTCAAGGCGATCGTCGACCACGTCGCCCGCAACGGCCCGCCCCGGCGGGTGGACCTCTTCGTCGGCGTCCGCGCCGAGAGCGACCTGTACGACCGGGCGGACCTGGCGCGGCTCGAGCGGGAGAACCCGTGGCTCACCGTCACCGCCGCCGTCTCCGAGGACGGGGACTCCGGACTGGCGCACGGCGACGTCGGCGAGGTGGTGGCGCGCTCCGGGCCGTGGGGCAGTCGCGAGGCCTACGTCGCCGGTCCCCGGCCGATGGTCGAGGACACCGTCGAGCGGCTGCTGCGGCACGGCCTGCCCCGGGACCGCATCCGCACCGAGGTGTTCGCCCCCAGCCGTCCCGGACCCGATGTCGATGGAGAGGTGACGTCATGACGACCCACCAGGTGGCCCCCGACGGCCGGCGGCTGACGCCCGCGGACGTGCGCGAGGTGCGGTTCACCCGGTCGTCGATGCTGCACCCGGGCTACAGCGACGCCGAGGTCGACCGGTTCCTGGACCGGGTGGGCGAGGAGCTGGCCCGCCTGCACGCGGAGAAGGCCGAGCTGCGCGGCCGGGTGCAGGAGCTGCAGGCCCAGGTCGGCGAGGAGAGGCCCCGGGAGGAGCCGACGGCGCAGGCCGTGAGCCTGCTCGCGGTCGCCCAGCAGACCGCGGACCAGTACGTGGCGGAGGCGGAGACGTTCAGCCGGGTCATGGTCAGCGAGGCGCAGCAGCAGTACGACGAGCAGCTGCAGTCCGCGCGCGAGAAGGTCGGCGCGATGATCCAGGCGGCCCACGAGGCCGCGGCCCGGATCGTCGCCGAGGGTGGTGTGCCGGCCGCACCGGAGGCCGCCCGTACCGCCGAGGAGCTGCAGGAGCAGGTGGCCTACCTGCAGGCGTTCGGCCAGGCGTGCCGGACGCAGCTGCGGTCCTACCTGGAGGCGCTGATCGGCGAGGTGGAGCGGGCGTGGGGCCACGCCGACCCGACGGCCGTGCCGGTGCTGGACTCCCGGGCCCCGGCGACCCGGCCGGCTCCGCCACCCGGCGCCCCGGCTCCCGGGGCCGGGCCCGCCCCGGCCCAGGAACCGCCCACGGTCGAGGCCGCCGCGGTGCTGCTCGGGGAGCAGTCGCTGGGTTCCGGGTCCGCCGACGCGGCGCCCGGGCAGGTGGCCACGGGGCCCGCCCGCGACCGGTCCTGACCCCCGCGGCGGTCCGGGGGAACCGTCGGCGCGCTCGGGCAGACTGCGGCGGTGGACCGGGTCCTGCTGCGCCGCCGCGGGGACGCGGTCGCGGTGCACGAGGCCGACGGCGCGGTCGCCGAGGTCCCCGCGGACGGCCTGGCCGCGCTGGTGCGGGAGCGCGAGCGGGCCGGCGTCCGGTGGGTGTGGGACGACACCACCCGCTGGTACCCGGCGCTGCTGGCCGCCGGCGTCCGCGTGGCGCGCTGCACCGACCTGCGGCTGTGCGCCGCCGTGCTGCGCGGCTCGCCGCACGCCGCTCCCGGGCCGGCGGCGGACCCGGGCTGGGCGGCGCTGGAGCCGGTGACCGCGGACGACCCGGCGCTGTTCGCCCTGGCCGACCCCGCCGACGCGCTCGACCCGGTCGCGGAGGACCGCCGCCAGCAGGCCGTGCTCGCCGCCTCCCCGCACCGCGCGCGGCTGGGCCTGCTGCTGGCCGCCGAGTCCTCCGGCGCGCTGGCCGCGGCGGAGATGACGCACGCCGGGATGCCGTGGCGGGCCGACGTGCACGACGCGCTGCTCGCCGGGCTGCTCGGCCCGCGCCCGGCGGCGGGCCTGCGGCCGGCGGTGCTGGAGGCGCTGGCCGGGGAGGTCCGCGCCGCGCTCGGCACCCCCGACCTCAACCCGGACTCGCCGGCCGCGCTGCTGCGGGCGCTGCAGGGGGCCGGGCTGCCCGTCGAGGACACCCGGTCCTGGACGCTGGAGCGGGTCGAGCACCCGGTCGTCGGGCCGCTGCTGGAGTACAAGCGGCTGGCCCGGCTGCTCGCGGCCAACGGCTGGAGCTGGCTGGACGCCTGGGTGCGCGGCGGCCGGTTCCGGCCGGTCTACCTGCCCGGCGGGGTGGTCACCGGGCGGTGGGCGTCGTCGGGCGGGGGCGCGCTGTCGGTGCCCGTGCAGGTGCGCCCGGCCGCCGTGGCCGACGACGGGTGGGCCCTGGTGGTGGCCGACGTCGCCCAGCTGGAGCCGCGGGTGCTCGCCGGCATGAGCGCCGACACCGCGCTGGCCGCCGCGGCCCGCTCGCGGGACCTGTACGCCGGCATGGTCGACGCCGGGGTGGTGGCCACCCGTGCGGAGGCCAAGGTCGGGGTGCTGGGCGCGCTCTACGGCGGCACCCGCGGCGAGAGCGGCCGGATGGTGCCGCGGCTGGCCCGCCGCTACCCGCGGGCGATCGGGCTGGTGGAGGAGGCGGCGCGGGCGGGGGAGCGCGGCGCGGTGGTGTCCACCCTGCTCGGCCGCGGCTCCCCGCCGCCGGGCGCCGCGTGGGCGGAGCGGGACGCCGACCTCGGCGAGGCGCCCGAGCCCCGCGGCCGCGACTCCGACCGCGCCCGGCGCGCGTGGGGGCGGTTCACCCGCAACTTCGTCGTGCAGGGGACCGGCGCGGAGTGGGCGCTGTGCTGGCTGGCCGACCTGCGCAACCGGCTCTGGCAGCTGGGGGAGGGGCGGCTGGAGGAGCGGCCGCACCTGGCGTACTTCCTGCACGACGAGGTCGTCGTGCACGCCCCGGCCGACCTGGCCGAGGACGTCGTCGCCGCGGTCCGGGCCGCCGCGGCCACCGCCGGGCGGTTGCTGTTCGGCGAGTTCCCGCTCGACTTCCCGCTGGACGTCGCGGTCGTGCGGTCGTGGGCCGACGCGGGCTGAGCGTCGGGCGGTGGCGATCAGGCGGCGGCGCTGGTCTCGAGCAGGCGCCGCAGCGCCTCCTCGAAGTACTCCTCGTAGAGGTCGCGGACGAGGTCGGTGCGGTCCTCGGCGACGGCGGCGTTGACCCGCCGGACGTAGTGCTCGTGCAGCGTGGTCATCGAGGTGTCCACGGCGGTCTCCCTGGAGGTCGGCTGCCTCCAGTGTCCGCCGGTGCGGGACGGCGCGGTCGCAGGTCGGACTGCTCGTTCGGTCACACGCGCGGCCCTCCCGCCCGGCCCGGCGCGGTGGCAGGGTGGGCTCGCCCCGGACAGCGCCGTCCGTCCCGCCCGCACCCGAGGAGCCCCCCGTGGACCGCGACCTCTACGGCACCGACGGCACCGACCCCGAGGAGGCCTCGGGCCTGCTCGAGGCCGAGGACACCCTCGAGGACCCCCGCCGCCCGCGCGACCTGGACACCGGCTGGTCGCCGCCGGAGCGGCCCTGGGGCGTGGACGACTGGGGCACCACCGAGCGGGAGGAGGCCACCGGCGAGAGCCTCGCCGGGCGGCTGGCCCGGGAGCTGCCGGACCGGTCCTGGGACGACGACGGTCCCGACGGCCTCGGTGACCTCGCCGGCGGCGACGGCGAGCTGCTCGACGACGAGGTCGGCGACGCCCGCGCGGGCCGGCTGGCCGAGGTCGGCGACGACGGTGTCGTCGACCGGGAGGACGAGCTGCTGGGCGAGGACCTGGGCATCGACGGCGGGGCGGCGTCGGCCGAGGAGGCGGCCGTCCACGTGGTGCGTGGCGACCGCTAGATCCCGCCCGCGGACAGTGCGGCGATCACTCCGGTGTCCTGTTCGCCTCGGGGGCACCAGAGTGAACCCGGGACCCCTGCATCACGCCTGTTCGGGTGTCACGGCGAACAGCCATGAGACCTCGGTGCAGCCACTTACTGTCGCTCACCGTGGCCGACGACCAGCAGTACGAGTTCACGAGCGTGCGGGCGATCCGCGGCACCGAGTCCAAGACGATCGCGAAGTGGCAGAAGGACGGCTGGGAGCTCGACAGCCAGAGCCAGGGGTCGCTGCTGCGCACGGAGTTGACGTTCCGTCGCGTGAAGCCGGAGACGCTCGGCACTCGGGTCTTGGCCGTCTTCCGTCGTCTGACGCCGAGAGCGCGGCTCGGTCTCGCGGGTGTGGCGGGCGGCGTGGTCCTGCTCGTGGTCGCCCTCGCGGTCGTCATCGGGCTGCGCGGTGGCGGCAGCGCCTCGGAGACCGCCGCATCAGCCAGCCAGACCGCCGTCGCGCCCAGCGAGCAGGTCTCCGACGCCGCACCGCGGGTGATCGAGGAGACGGAGCCGGCGGTCGTCCCCACTCAGCCCCCCGCTGAGGAGATCCTGACCGTCGGGAACAGCGCCGACCTCGCCGCGCTGCTGGGGGTGTCAGATCCGGCCGGTCAGACGGTCGTCGACTTCGCGACCAGGTACCGCGGGCAGCTCATCGAGTTCGACGGGAACGTCGCGAACATGCTCAACCACGGCGACTACGACACGCGATTCGACATCCTCCTGTACGCCGGGGACTACAGCGCGACGACGGCAGTCGGTCCGAACTTCCTCTTCCGTGACGTCAACACCACGAGCGACCTCCACTGGCAGGGTCCCAACATCCCGGCCACCATCGGCGCGGGCAACGACGTCCACGTCGTCGCCCGAGTGCTGGACTACAACAGCACGCAGCAGCTCCTCTTCCTCGATCCGGTCGCCACGCGAGCCAGGTGACCCCCTCGGCCCACTGCGCTGAGGCCGCCGTCCACGTGGTGCGCGGCGACCGCTAGCCGGTCGACGGCCGGGTGAGCCGGGCGGCGAGGACCTCCTCGGCGAGCACCGCCTGGCCGGTGGTGCCACGCCCCAGCTCGCGGCCGGCCGCGTCCTCGGCGCGGCACGCGCAGGTGACCTGGTTGCCCGCCACGCCGGTGCACGTCGCGGTGACCCGGAGCCGGTCGCCGGGCCAGGCCGGCGCCCGGTGCTCGACCGACACCGCCGTTCCGACCGCGGCCTCGCCCGGCTCCAGGTGGGCGAGCAGCAGCTTCCGGCCGGCCTCCTCGAAGTGCTTGGCCATCGCGTAGGTGGCGTAGACGGGGTGCACCGGGCCCAGCTCGTCGAAGTCGACGGTCATCGCCGCGGTGACGACGACGTCGAGGACCGCGGTCTCGCCGACGGCGACCGGGCGCACGGGGGGTCAGGCGTCGAAGTCGACGGTGACGGCGTCCGACCGCGGCAGCGCCTGGCAGGTCAGGACGTAGCCGGCGTCGACCTCGGCGGGCTCCAGCGCGTAGTTGCGGCGCATCTCCACCTCGCCGTCGGTCACCCGGGCCCGGCAGGTGCCGCAGACGCCGCCCTTGCAGGCGAACGGCAGGTCCGAGCGCACCCGCTGCGCGGAGTCCAGGACGGGGACGTCGCGGGGCAGCGCCAGCGTCGTCGTGCGGCCGTCCAGCACCACGGTGACCTGCGCGCTCGGGCCCGTCACCGTCTCCTCGTCGCCGCGCACCGGCTCGGGCGGGACGTCGTCGACGTAGAACAGCTCGTGGTGCACCTTCTCGGCGGGGACGCCGAGCTCGGCCAGCAGCGCGCGGGCGTCGGTGACCATCCCGTGCGGGCCGCACAGCCACCAGTGGTCCACGTGCTCGGCGTCGACGAGCGCGCCGACCAGCGTCCGCAGCCGGTCGCCGTCGAGCCGGCCGCTGGTCAGCTCGGTGTCGCGCGGCTCGCGGGACAGCACGTGCACCAGCTGCAGCCGGGGGCCGAAGCGGTCCTTGAGGTCGGCGAGCTCGTCGGCGAACATCACCGTGTTGGTGCGCCGGTTGCCGTAGAACACGGTGACGGTCGACGCGCCGTCGCGCAGCACGGTGCTCGCGAGGCTCAGCGCCGGGGTGATCCCGGAGCCGGCGACGACGAACACGTGGTCGGCCGGCCGCGACAGGTCGGCGGTGAAGGTGCCCGACGGCGGCAGCACCTCGATCGCGTCGCCGGGCCGCACCTCGTGCACCAGCCAGGAGGAGAAGAAGCCGCCGGGCACCTCCCGGACGCCGACCCGCGGCGGGGCGCCCACCGGCGCGCAGATCGAGTAGGAGCGGCGCTCGTCGCGGTCGCCGTCGACCCGCCGCAGGGTGAGGGCCTGACCGGGGCGGAACGCGTAGTCCTCGGCGAGGTCCTCGGGGACGTCGAAGGTGACCGCGACCGCGTCGTCGGTGAGCCGCTCGACGCTCGCGACCCGGAGCGGGTGGAACCGCGGACGGCGGCGGGCCGGTGCGCTCACTCAGATCTCCTTCACGTGCTCGAACGGCTCGCCGCAGGCCCGGCAGCGGCGCAGCGCCTTGCACGCCGTCGCGCCGAACTCGCTGATCTCGACGGTGTCGGGGGAGCCGCACAGCGGGCAGGCCGCCGTCCGGCGGGTCGGGCCGAGCTGCAGCGGGACCGGCCCCTCGGGGCGGACCGGCGCCTTGCCGGGCGGCGCGATGCCGGCCGCGGCGAGCTTGCGGCGGCCCTCCTCGGTGATCCAGTCGGTGCTCCACGCGGGGGAGAGCACGGTGCGCACCTCGACGTCGTCGAACCCGGCCGCGTGCAGCGCGTGCAGCAGGTCCGCGCGCATGACGCCCATGGCGGGGCAGCCGGTGTAGGTCGGGGTGATGTCGACGACGACGGTGTCCTCGTGCACGCGGACGTCGCGCAGCACCCCGAGGTCGGCGAGCGTGAGCGTGGGCAGCTCCGGGTCGGTGACGGTCTCGGCGACCGCCCGCGGGTCGGCAGAAATGGCCATTTCTGCCGTCACCAGGTCGCCGCCGGGTGCTGCCGGGCGAGACCCTGGAGGCCGGCGAGCAGCTCGGCCAGCTCGGGGCCGTACTCGCCGACCCGGCCGCGCGGCGGCGCGTCGGCCGGCCAGGCCGGCACCGTCAGCGTCGCCCGCTGCAGCACGGTGGTGAGCACGCCGCGCACCTCGTCGCGGACGGCAGCCGGGTCGACGGCGACGCCCGCGGCGACCAGCCGGGCCTCGACGTCGGTGGCGGTGAACAGGTCCGCGAGGTGCGGCCACACCGCGTCGACGCCGGCCTGCGCGCGGCGGTGCGACTCGGCCGTCCCGTCGCCCAGGCGCAGCACCCAGCGGGCGGCGTGGTCGCGGTGGTAGGTCAGCTCGTGCACGCCCTTGGCGGCGATCGCGGCGAGCACCGGGTCGCGGGAGTCCCGCAGCCGGGCGAGCACCGCCAGCCGGACGGCGGACGCCGCGAGCAGCCGGACCATCGTGCGCGCGAAGTCGCCGTTCTCCGCCGTGACCAGGCCGGTGCAGCGGAACTCGTCGGGGTCGCGGAAGTAGGCGAGCGCGTCCTCGTCGGGGATGCTCGCCGTCGCCCGCTCGCGGGACCGGCCGAGGACGCCGGCCGACCCGGCGCGGGCCAGCAGCAGCCGGGCCTGGCCGAGCAGGTCCAGGCCGACGTTGCCGAACGCGACCTCCTCCTCGAGCTCGGGCGCGGCGGTGATCCACTGGGTCAGCCGCTGGGCGAGGACCAGCGCGTCGTCGCCGAGCATCAGGCAGTAGGCGCCCAGGTCGGCGGGGTCGACGCCGGCGGGGACGGTGGTGTCCACCCCGGCCAGCGGGTCGTCGAACCCGGTGCCGAACGCCCAGTGCCCGGCGTCGTCGTGCGCGTTGGTCAGCGCGTCGTAGACCGTCTCCTCGTGCACGGGAACCCTTCCGGCCCCCTCAGGGCCCCGCCGCCCGAGGAACGGGGGTGGTGGGGGAGAGGGGGTCCTTCTACATGTGGGGGACGTTCTCCGGGATCTCGTAGAACGTCGGGTGCCGGTAGACCTTGTCGCCGCTCGGGGCGAACATCGGGTCCTTCTCGTCCGGGCTGGACGCGGTGATGGCGGAGGCCCGGACCACCCAGATGCTCACGCCCTCGTTGCGCCGGGTGTAGAGGTCGCGGGCGGCGTGCACGGCCATCTCGTCGTCGGGGGCGTGCAGCGAGCCGACGTGCACGTGGTTGAGGCCGCGCTTGCCGCGCACGAACACCTCGTACAGCGGCCAGTCGCGGCGGCTGACCGACGGCGCGGGCGTCGTCGGCACCTCCGGCCCGGTGGGGACCGCGCCGTGCCCGCCCTCGGCGGTCAGGTCGGTGCTCACGCGTGCTTCTCCGCGTACGCCGTGGCCGCCTCGGTGACCCACGCGTTGTCGTCGCGGGCGGCGCGGCGGCGGGCGATGCGGACGGCGTTCATCGGCCCCTCCCCGCTGATCACCCGCTTGAGCTCCGACCAGTCGATCGGGCCGTACCGCCAGTGCCCGCTCCCCTCGTCGAAGGCCAGGTCGGGGTCGGGCAGCGTGACGCCGAGGACCTGCGCCTGCGGCACGGTCATGTCCACGAACCGCTGGCGCAGCTCGTCGTTGGTGTGCCGCTTGATGCCCCACGCCATCGACTGCGCGGTGTTGGGGCTGTCGTCGTCGGGCGGGCCGAACATCATCAGCGAGGGCCACCACCACCGGTCGACGGCGTCCTGCACCATCGCCCGCTGCTCGCCGGTGCCGCGCATCATCGTCATCAGCAGCTCGTAGCCCTGCCGCTGGTGGAACGACTCCTCCTTGCAGATGCGGATCATCGCCCGGGCGTAGGGCCCGTAGGAGGAGCGGCACAGCGGCACCTGGTTGCAGATCGCCGCGCCGTCGACCAGCCAGCCGATCACGCCAACGTCGGCGTAGGTCAGCGTCGGGTAGTTGAAGATCGAGCTGTACTTCTGCTTCCGCTCGATCAGCTTGTCGGTGAGGTCGGCCCGGTCGGCGCCGAGCGTCTCGGCGGCCGAGTACAGGTACAGCCCGTGGCCGGCCTCGTCCTGCACCTTGGCCAGCAGGATCGCCTTGCGGCGCAGGCTCGGTGCGGCGAGCAGCCAGTCGCCCTCGGGCTGCATCCCGATGATCTCCGAGTGCGCGTGCTGGGCGATCTGGCGCACCAGCGTCCTGCGGTAGCCCTCGGGCATCCAGTCGCGCGGCTCGATCCGCCGGTCGGCGGCGATCGTCGCCTCGAACTGCTCCTGCAGGGCGGTCTCGTCGACGGCGGCGCGGTCCACGACGGGTGCGGCCATGGCCTTCCTCCCATTTACTGACCGAGCGGTCAGGAATAGTGTGACCCACGGCACCGGGAGAGACAAGCGCGGAACGAGGACGGCGATGACGACCACGACGGCGCAGCGGCTGGGCCAGGCACCGGACCCGGCGACCCTGGACCCCGCCGAGCGGATGGGGATCGACGAGCTGCGGGCGCTGCAGCTCGAGCGGCTGCGGTGGTCGCTGCGGCACGCCTACGACAACGTGCCCCACTACCGCCGCGCCTTCGACGCCGCCGGCGTGCACCCCGACGACTGCCGGGAGCTCGCCGACCTGGCCCGCTTCCCGACGACGAGCAAGGCCGACCTGCGCGAGAACTACCCGTTCGGCATGTTCGCCGTCCCGCGCGGGCAGGTGCGCCGCGTGCACGCCTCGTCCGGCACGACGGGCAAGCCGACCGTCGTCGGCTACACCGAGCGCGACCTCGCGACCTGGGCCGCGGTCATGGCCCGCTCCATCCGCGCGGCCGGCGGCCGGCCCGGCGACGTGCTGCACAACGCCTACGGCTACGGCCTGTTCACCGGCGGCCTCGGCGCCCACTACGGCGCCGAGGCGCTGGGCTGCACCGTCGTCCCCGTCTCCGGCGGCATGACGCCGCGCCAGGTGCAGCTGATCACCGACTTCGCGCCCCGGGTGGTCATGGTGACGCCCAGCTACATGCTCACCGTCGTCGACGAGTTCGAGAAGCAGGGGCTGGACCCGCGGGCCTCCAGCCTGGAGATCGGCATCTTCGGCGCCGAGCCGTGGACCGAGCAGATGCGCCGCGAGATGGAGGACCGCCTGGACATCCACGCCGTCGACATCTACGGGCTGTCCGAGGTGATGGGGCCCGGTGTCGCGCAGGAGTGCGTGGAGACCAAGGACGGCCTGCACGTGTGGGAGGACCACTTCTACCCGGAGGTCATCGACCCGGCCACCGGCGAGGTGCTGCCCGAGGGCGAGGAGGGCGAGCTGGTGTTCACCTCCCTCACCAAGGAGGCCATGCCGGTCGTCCGCTACCGCACCCGCGACCTCACCCGGCTGCTGCCCGGGACGGCGCGGCCGGGCATGCGGCGGATGCAGAAGGTCACCGGCCGCACCGACGACATGGTCATCCTGCGCGGGGTGAACCTGTTCCCCACCCAGATCGAGGAGGTCGTGCTGCGGACGCCGGGCCTGTCGCCGCACTTCGCCCTCGAGCTGGTCACCCGCGGTCGGATGGACCACCTGGTCTGCCGGGTGGAGGCGCGGCCGGACTGCCCGCCCGAGCGGCGGGAGCCCGCGGCCGCGGAGGTCGCGACGGGCGTCAAGGACACCGTGGGCTGCACCATCGAGGTGCTCGTCGTCGACCCGGAGACGCTGCCGCGGTCGATGGGCAAACTGCAGCGCATGACCGACAACCGCGACCGCCCGTGACCGACGCGCGGGTCCGCCGGGGCCGCCCCGGGCACTCGCTGGACTCGCTGCTCGACGTCGCGGTCGCGGTGTTCAACGAGCGCGGCTACGACGCCACCAGCATGGACGAGCTGGCCGGCCGGCTCGGCGTCACCAAGTCGGCGATCTACCACCACGTGCCCGGCAAGGTCGAGCTGCTGCGGCTGGCGCTGGACCGGGCGCTGGACGCGCTGTTCGCCGTCACCCAGGAGCCCGGCGCGCGCACCGGCCGGGCGATCGACCGGCTCGAGCACGTCGTGCGCGGGTCGGTGCGGGTGCTGGCCGCCGAGCTGCCCTTCGTCACCCTGCTGCTGCGGGTGCGCGGCAACTCCCCGGTCGAGCACGCCGCGCTGCAGCGCCGGCGGGAGTTCGACGCGATCGTCACCGACCTGGTGCGCGCCGCGGAGGAGGAGGGCGACGTGCGTCCCGACGTCGACCCCGCCGTCACCAGCCGGCTGCTGTTCGGCACCGTCAACTCGCTGACCGAGTGGTACCGGCCCGGCGGCAGCCTGTCCCCGGACGCGCTGGCCGACGCGCTGGTCAGGACGACGTTCGAGGGCCTGCGCGCCCGTCCCTGACGGGCGCGCGCGGGCCTCAGCCCTCGCCGCCGAGCTCGGCGTACTCCCAGTCCGCCAGCAGGCGCCGGTCCTCCTCGAGGTCGGCGGGCTCGTCCACGGGCGGCCGGACGGCGACGTCGGCCGTCGGCCCCGCGGGGGCCTGCAGCGCGGTCGGGTCCGGGTACGGCCACTGGTCGCTCATGGCGGGGTTCCCTCGGTCGCCGCCCGGCGGGACCGCCGGGACGGAGGTGGAGGCCGGGTGTTCGGCCGGGGGAGCGGGGCCGGGACGCGGGCTCCCCGACGACACCTGCCCGCGCGGCCCCGTGCCCCGGGAGGCTACGCGCGGTCGGGCCCCGGCGCTCCGGTCCGAGGTCCCGGGTCGCCGCCGTCCCGCCCGGCGAGGCGGGTGCGCAGGTCCTGCACCTCGGCGGTCAGCGCGCCGACGCGCTCCGCGGCCTCCCGTGCCGCGGCCTCGGCCTCGCCGGCGCGGCGGGTGGCGGCCTCGGCCCGCTCCGCGCTGCGCGCCGCCCCGGTCAGCGCCTCGCGCAGGCCCTGCTCGGCCGCGGCCGCGCGGTCGGCCGCCTCCCGCGCGAGGGTCCGGGCGTCCTGCTCGGCGCCCCGGGCGGCGTCCCGGTCCCGCTCGGCGTCGCGGGCCTGCTCCCGGGCGGCCGCCGCCTCGTCGCGCGCCTCGTCCCGGCCGGCCGCCGCCTCGTCGCGCTCCCGCGTCCGCGCCGCCAGGTCCGCGGTGAGGGTGCGCTCGGTGACGTCCCACCGGGCGCGGGCCCCGACGAGCGCGTCGTGCTCCCGGGCGGCGTCCGCGCGGGCCCGCCGCCCGTCCTCCCGCGCCGCCGCGGCGTCCCGCTCGGCGGCCCGCTGCCGGCCCGCGGCCTCCTCGGCCTCCCGCCGGGCGGCGTCCCGCTCCTCGCCGGCCCGGTCGCGCGCCGCCTCCGCCTCCGCCCGGGCGGTCTCCGCCGCCCGGCGTGCCGCGTCCGCCTCCGCGACCCGGCGCGCGGCCTCCACCTCCGCGGCGGCGACCCGGTCCCCGGCGTCGGCGCGGGCGGCCGCGGCGTCCCGCTCGGCCGCCTGGCGCGCCTCCTCGGACTCGGCGCGCTGCGCCTCGGCCGCGCGGGTGCGCTCCTCGGCGTCGAGGCGGGCGGCGTGCGCGGCGTCGACGTCGGCCGAGGCCCGGGCGAGCCGGGCCTCCACGGACGACTCGTCGCGGTACTGCTCCAGCGCCTCGGTCGCGGCGGCGAGCAGCGCGGCCTGCGCCTCGGCCGTCCGGGCCGCCTCCCGGGTGGCGTCGGCCCAGCGGCCCACCAGCTGCCGGACCCGGCCCTCGGGCGGCAGGTCCTGGACGAGGGCCGCGGTGGTCGCCGCCAGCCGGGCGGCCGCCGAGCCGGCCGCCCGGGTGCGGGCCTGCCGCGCCGACTCGGGGGTGTGGTCGGGCCGCTCGCAGAACCGCGGGGAGGGGCCGCTGCGCCCGGGGGTGCGCGGCCGGGGCGGTGCCTGACAGCCGGGATAGGCGCACGTGGGGGCGGCCGACTCCGCGGCGGGCTCCGTCATGTCCGCCGACGATAGATGGACGGCGCCCATCCATGTATCCGGAGCGGTGGAGAGATCGGCAGCGTCACTTCCGAGAAGCCCCTACTCTGCGAAGTGAAATCCGGCGGCGGAGGGAGGTGCCCGGCATGGCCGTCCCGGCCGGTCCGCGCCCCGAGGAGCGGGGCGGCGTCGTCCCGGCGACGGACCTGACGGCGGTCGGCACCTACCTCGCCGCGTCCCTGGCCGAGAGCACCCGCACGGCCTACGCCCGCGACCTCGCCGCCTGGGCCGACTGGTGCCGCAGCCGGTCGCTGTCGTCCGCGCTGCCCGCCGACCCCCTCGCCGTCGCCGCCTGGCTCGCCGCGATGGCCGACGCCGGGCACAGCCCCCGCTACGTGGCCCGCCGGCTGTCCGCGCTCAACGACGCCTCCCGCACCGCGGGCCACCCCCCGCCCGGGGACAGCGAGGGGGTGCGCCGCACGCTGAGCGGCATCCGCCGCACCGCCGCCCGCGCCGGCGTCCGGCCGCGGCGGGCCCGCGCCCTGGACACCGCGACCGTCCGGGCGCTGGTCGAGGACCTGCCCGACACCCTGGCCGGCGTCCGGGACCGGGCGCTGGTCCTCGTCGGCTACGCCCTGGGCCTGCGCGCCTCCGACCTGGTCGGGCTGCGCATCGAGGACCTCGCCCCGGCCGGGCACGGCGGCCTCGACGTCCTGCTGCGCTACTCCAAGACCGACCAGGAGGGCGCGGGGGAGACCCTCGCCCTCGCGCCGGGCGTGCGCGCGGCCACCTGCCCGGTCCGCGCCGCCCGGGCCTGGCTGGCCGCCCTGGCGGAGCAGGGCGTCACCTCCGGCCCGCTGTTCCGGTCGGTGGGCAAGGGGCGGACCCCGCGGCTGGGCGCCGGCGCGCTGACCACGCGCAGCGTCGACCTCGTCCTGGAGCGCGCCGCCGAGCGCGCCGGGGTGCCCACCGAGGGGCTGTCCCCGCACTCGCTGCGCCGCGGCTTCGCCACCACCGCCTACGCCCGCGGCGTGCCGGAGAAGGAGATCAGCCGCACCGGCCGGTGGCGGTCGCTGGTCGTCCGCACCTACGACGACTCCAGCCGGTGGGCCGACCCCGCCTCCGGCGCGCTCGGCCTCTGAGTGACCAGGCCTCTGAGGGGCTACACGTCGTGGTGCCGCCGGAGCCAGGCGAAGGCGGCCCAGCCGGGCAGGATCGGCAGCCAGAAGGTGGCGATCCGGTAGAGGAACACGGCGGGGACGGCGACCGTGTGGTCCATCCCGACGCCGACGAGCCCCGCGATGAGCGCGGCCTCGAGGGCGCCCAGCCCGCCCGGCGTCGGCGCGGCCGCGGCGACGGCGGCGCCGGCGAGGTAGACCGCGCCCACGGCGACCGGGCCCACGTCGCCGCCCAGCGCCCGCGTGGACAGGTAGAGGCAGGACAGGTAGCCGAGCGTGGTCAGCGCCGACCCACCCAGCAGCAGCACCACCCGGCCGGGGCTGCGCAGCGCGCCGGCCAGGCCGTGGACCGAGCGGCGCAGCGGCGGCACCAGCCGCGCCGCCGTGAACCGCCGGACGGTCGGGACCGCGGCGGCGGCGACGGTCACGGCGAGCACCGCGAGGGCGCCCCACACGACGGCCGGCGACTCCACCGGCCGGGCCAGGTCGGGCAGCGACCGGCCGGCCCAGATCCCGAACACCAGCAGCAGCACCACGTGGACGACGGTCCCGGCCGCGTAGCTGAGCCCGACGCCGGACGAGGCGACCGCGACGTCGAGGCCGCACCGCTGCAGGTAGCGCACGTCCAGCGCCATCCCGCCCAGCCCGGCCGGCACCAGCCGGCCGGCGAACGAGGAGGCCAGCTGGGCGAGGAGCGTCGGGAGCGGCCGCAGCCGCACGGCCACCGCCCCCGCCAGGCTCACCGCGGCGCCCACGTAGGTCAGCAGCGACGCCGCGAGGACTGGCGGCACCCACGCCCAGTCGGCGTCCCGCACGCGCTCGGCCATGCCGGCGACGTCGCCGAGCTGGGGGACGAGCAGGTAGCAGGCGAGGGCGAGCACGCCGACGAGGAGCAGCGTCCGGGGCCGGACGCGCTCCAGGTCCGCCAGCCGGGGCTCGGGGACGCCGCACCGCTCGCTGACCGCGGCGCGCAGCCGGGCCGCCAGGCGCCGGTCGCGCCGGAGCGCGTCGCGGGTGGCGCCGCTGAGCGAGTCCGGCTGGAGCCGGGGCAGCGCGGCGGCCACCGCCTCCGGCCCCAGCACGGCGACCGCGGTGTCCACGGCCGGCTCCACCCCGGCCTGCAGCGCGAGGGCGACGAGCAGCTGGGCCACGTCCGCGTCGAGCAGCGCGGGCGCCGCGGCGACCTCGCTGAACCCCCAGTCGATCAGCCACGGGGTGCCCGACGGGTCGAGCAGCACGTTGGCCCGGCGCAGGTCGCGGTGGGCCACCCCGTGCCGGCGCAGCACCGCCACCTGCTCCCAGACGCCGCGCAGCACCCGCTCGGTCACCGCCGCGTCGGGCACGCGGTCCAGGGTCGCGCCGTCGACGAGGTCGTAGGACAGCAGCCACGAGTCGCGCCCGACGGGGGCGATCGCGCGGAGGCGGGGGGTCCGGCCGCCGGCGCCGCGGACCAGCAGCGACACCATCGCCTCGTGCTCCACGGTGCGGCGCAGCGAGGAGAACGGCCGCTCGTCGCCGACGTCCTTCAGCCGGAGGAACCGGTAGGCGCGGAACAGCAGGTCCGCCGCCCGGTTCTCCGCCCCCATCACCTTGGCGAACACCCGGTCCCCGTCGCGCAGCCGCGCGGTCCAGGGCACCGAGCCGCGGGCGTCGACCACGGCCGGCGCCACCTCCACCGGCTCCAGCCCGCTGCCGGCCAGGGCCGCGGCCACGGCGCCCCGCGTCGGCCGGGCCACGGGACGGCCGAACGCCAGCAGGGTCGTGGAGCCGGCCACGGCGCCGAGCGCCAGCGACACGGCGAGGGTGGCCGGGAACGCCCGGGGCGCGAGGAGGTCCAGCAGCACGGTGACCGCGAGGACCAGCGCCCCGGCCCGCCGCCACCGCCGGGACACGAACGGCGCCAGCACCACGAACGACGCCGCGACGACGGCCGGCCCGTCCGCCCCGAGCGCGCCGCGCAGGTCCCCCGGCTGCCCGCCCAGGGCCCACGCCGCCGCGCGGGCGAGGACGACCGCGGCGGCGCCGCCGGCGAGCAGGTAGCCGAACAGCCGGGGCCGGCGGAGCAGCAGCGGCGCGGTCCCGGCCGCGGCCAGCGAGACCGCCACCAGCACGGTCACCGCCCCGGTCAGGGACCGTTCCAGGGCCGGGGCGGCCGCGGCCAGCCGCGCCACCAGGTCGGCGTCGAGCGCGGCCGCGGCCTCGCGCGACCACGCGGCGACCAGGACCAGCAGCAGCGCGACCGGGGTGAGGACCGCGGTGCGCAGGACGTCGCTGGGGGACCGCTGGTAGCCGGTGACCTCCTCCTCGGAGGGGTCCGCGCCCCGGAGCGCGGGCGGCGCGGCCGCCGGCACCGGGGGAGCCGCCTCCGCCACCGGCGCCGACGGGCCGCCCGTCCGGGGCGCTCCGGGACCGGGCATCGCTGGCTCCTCCGCACGTCGGGGCAGGGCTCGCGGCGGGCCACAGTGTGGCCCGCCGGGCGGGCGCGGGGACCGGACGGCGACGTCCCCTCGGACGGGCGCGGGCGTACTACCGTTCCCCTGCTGCGGCACCACGTCGGGACGCAGGACCGCCCCGGTGCCGGAGCGGGGTGCCGGGTGATGGCGATGAGGACTCCAGCAGCAGCTCCCCTGGCGGTGCTCCTCCTGGTGGCCGCGTGCGGCGGCTCCGGGGGCGACGACGCGGAGGCCGCGGCCACCACGGTGGCCGGCGCGCCGACGCTGCAGGGCAGCGTCGGGACCGAGGACTCGCCGGACGCCTTCGAGATCGCCCTGGTCGACGAGGACGGCGCGCCGGTGACCGAGCTGCCCGCCGGCGAGTACAACGTCGTCGTCACCGACCACAGCGACGTCCACGACTTCCACCTCGACGGCGGGGACGGCGCGGTCGACGAGAAGACCGGCGTGCTCGGCACCGGCGAGACCGTGTGGGTCCTCGACCTCCAGCCGGGCGAGTACCGCTACCTGTGCGATCCGCACCCGAGCATGAACGGCACGTTCACCGTCACCTGACCGGACGGCAGGGGCGCTGTTCGGGCCCCGGCGATCCTCCTAGACTCCGCGCCCAACGGCCCCCAGCCACTCCACCGGGAGGTGGGCCCGTGGACGCACCGTCCGGCCCGGTCACCAGCCGCCGCGTGCACGCCCCACCGGTCCCGCGGGACGAGCCGTGAGCCGCCCCGCCCTGCTCGCCGTCGACGACGACGGCCCGGTGCTCGCCGCGGTCGAGCGGGACCTGCGGGAGCGCTACGGCGAGCAGTACCAGGTGTACGCGGCGTCCTCCGGGGACCAGGCGCTGGACCTGCTGCGCCGCCTGCGGCTGCGCGAGGAGCCGGTGGCGCTGCTGCTGGTCGACCAGCGGATGCCCGGGATGAGCGGCGTCGAGCTGCTGGCCGCCAGCCGGCGGCTCTACCCGGACGCCCGGCGGGTGCTGCTCACCGCCTACGCCGACACCGACGCCGCCATCAAGGCGATCAACGACGCCGACGTCCAACACTACCTGCTCAAGCCCTGGGACCCGCCCGAGGACCGGCTCTACCCGGTGCTCGACGACCTGCTGCAGACCTGGCGCCGGCCGCCGCCGGTGGCCAACCTGCGCCTGGTCGGCGACCGCTGGTCGCAGGCCAGCCACGCGGTCCGCGAGTTCCTCACCCGCAACCTGGTGCCCTACCGCTGGCTCGACGTCGAGACCGACCCGCAGGCCCGCGAGCTGCTCGAGGTGGCCGGCATCGACGCCGGCTCGCTGCCGGCCCTCGTGCTCGACGACGGCGAGGTGCTCGTGCAGCCGGACCTGCACGAGGTCGGGGCGCGGATCGGGCTGCGGGCGCGGGCCGAGCGCGCCGCCTACGACCTCGTGGTGGTGGGCGCCGGGCCGGCCGGGCTGGCCGCCGCGGTGTACGGCGCCTCCGAGGGCCTGGCCACGCTGGTCCTGGAGAGCAACGCGCCCGGCGGGCAGGCCGGCACGAGCAGCCGGATCGAGAACTACCTCGGCTTCCCGGTCGGGCTCTCCGGCGCCGACCTCACGCTGCGGGCCCGCGAGCAGGCCGTCCGCTTCGGCGCGGAGATCCTGGTGCCGGCGGAGGTGGTCGGCGTGCGCCGGGCCGACCCGTACACCGTGGTGCGGCTGGACGACGGCGGCGAGGTCAGCGCCGGCTCGCTGATCGTCGCCACCGGCGTCGAGTACCGCACCCTCGACGTCCCCGGCGCCGCCGGGCTCACCGGCGTCGGCGTCTACTACGGCGCCGGGCGGGCCGAGGGCGTGGACCACGCGGGCGGCCACGTGTTCGTCGTCGGTGCCGGCAACTCGGCCGGGCAGGCCGCGCTGTTCCTCTCCACGTTCGCCTCGTCGGTGACGCTGCTGGTCCGGGGCGGGGACCTGGCCACCTCCATGTCCCGCTACCTGGTCGACCGGCTGGCCGCCTCGGAGAAGGTCGCGGTCGAGTACCACACGGAGGTGACCGGCGCGCTGGGCACGCGGCGGCTGGAGGGCCTGCGGCTGCGGACCGGGACCGAGGAGCGCGAGGTGGCCGCCGACGCGCTGTTCGTCTTCATCGGGCAGGCGCCGCGCACCGCGTGGCTGGACGGCCTGGTCCGCCGCGACGACGGGGGGTTCGTGCTCACCGGCATGGACGTCGGCACCTGGGCGCCGGAGTGGCCGCTGTCGACCCCGCCGCTGCCGCTGGAGACGTCGGTGCCGGGGGTGTTCGCCGCCGGCGACGTGCGGCACGGGTCGGGCAACCGGATCGCCGCGGCCGTGGGGGAGGGTGCGATGGCGGTCCGCTTCGCCCACCAGCGGCTGGGCGCCCGGTGACCCGCACGGTCCCCGGCGCCGCCGACGCGGACGTCGCCGCGGCGCTGCGCCGCTCCCGGCTGTTCGAGCACCTCCCGGAGGAGGACCTCGCCGCCCTGGCCGACGCCAGCCGCAGCGTCGACCTGGCCGCGGGGGAGGTGCTCATGGCCGAGGGCTCGCCGCCGGAGGCCATGTACGTCGTGCTGGAGGGCGACCTCGAGGTCAGCCGGGAGGTCGGCGGCTCCGAGGTGCTGCTCAACGTGTGCGGCGCCGGCGACCTCGTCGGCGAGCTCGGCCTCGCACACCGCCGGCCGCGCTCGGCCACCGTGCGGGCGCGGACCCCCAGCCGGGTCCAGCGGATCGGCGCCGACGCGCTGGACCGGCTGCTCACCCACCCCGCGTCGGCCCGGGCGATGCTGCTGGCCGCCACCCGGCGGCTGGACCGCGAGGAGGGCCTGGTCCGCCAGCACGAGCGGATGGCCGCGCTCGGCGCCCTGTCGGCGGGCCTGCTGCACGAGCTCAACAACCCGGCGGCCGCCGTGCAGCGCGGCGTCGCCCGGCTGCGGACCCTGCTGTCCGGCGACGACGACCCCGACGCCCCGCTGCGCGCGCTCGCCGGCGCGGTGCCCGTCCCGGACGACCCGCTGGCGCGCGGGGACGCCGAGCGGGCGCTCGCCGACGTCCTCGCCGCGGCGGGCGTCGGCCGCGGCTGGGCGGTCGCCCCCGACCTGGTGCGGCTGGGCGTGGACCCGGCGGGCCTGGCCGGCGCGCTGGCCGGGCTGCCGGCCGCCGGGCGCGGCCGGGCGGTGCGCGGGCTGGCCCGCTCGGCCGAGGTCGCCGCCCTGCTGGAGGAGGTCGCGGCCGGCGCCGACCAGCTGTCCCGGATCGTCTCCGGGGTGCGCCCGCTGGCCTACTCCTCCGACCAGTCGCTGGCCGACGTCGACGTGCACGCGAGCCTGGAGCAGGCGCTGGTGCTGCTGCGCCACGCGGTGCCCCCCGGGGTCCGGGTGGTCGTGGACCTCGACCCGCGGCCGCAGACGGTGCAGGGCTGGGCCGCGGACCTGGCGCTGGTGTGGACCAACCTGCTCGACAACGCGCTCGCCGCGGTGGACCCGGACGGCACCGTGACGGTGCGGACCCGCGGGGAGGACGACGCCGTGGTGGTCGACGTGGAGGACACCGGCCCGCCGGTGCCCCCCGAGGTGCTCGCGCGCGCGTTCGACCCGTTCTTCACCACCAAGCCGGTCGGCCAGGGCACCGGGCTGGGCCTGGCGACGTCGCTGGCGGTGGTCGCCCAGAAGCACCGCGGCCGGCTGACGCTGACCTCCGAGGACGGCGTGACCCGCGCGCGCGTGGTGCTGCCGCGCCGCCGCTGAGCCCCGGTCAGCCGCCCAGCAGCACGTCGGCCGCGACCGTCTCGGGGGTCGTCGTCGTCGCCGGCATGTCCTCGCGCGCCTCCGCGAGCAGGACCCGCCAGTCCCCGGGGCGGGCGTCCGGGGACAGCCCGGCGAGGTCGACGGCGGCGCGCAGCCGGGACAGCCGCGCACCCTGCCGGGTCGCGAGCCGCAGCGCCTCGGTCAGGTCGGCCACCGCATCGGCCGGGTCCCCGCCGCGGGCCAGGGTGGCGTTCGCGCGCTGGCGGAGGAGTTCCGGCAGGTGCAGGTCCTCGCCGCTCGTCCGGGCCGCCTCGAACGCCTCGGCCAGGTGCTGGTCGGCCCGGTCGAGGTCACCGGCCGCCGCGTCCAGCCGGGCGAGGAAGGCCAGGTGGGAGGCGACGAAGGCCCGCTGGCCGATGAGCGCCAGGCCCGCGAGGGACTGCTCGAGGAACTCCCGCTCCGGCGCGCCGCCGGGGGTCCCGGTGGCGGCATAGGCACAGCCGAGCGCCGTCCAGTACGCGTAGCCGTGCTCCCGGCCGATGGCGACGGCCTCCTGGGCCAGGCGTCGGGCGCCCTCCTCGTCGCCGAGCAGGCGCCGGGCCCAGGCGTACCAGCCGATCTTGGCGAAGGCGACGCTGTACGGGCCGTGCGGGGAGTCGATCGCCTCGGCCAGGCGGAGGGCCCGCTGCTGCGTTCGCTCGGCCTCGTCGACCTCGCCGCGTGCGGTGAGCACGGCGGCGAGGGCGGTGGTCACGCCCGAGACCGGGTCGTTGGGCAGCGGCCAGATGGGGGAGACCGCCTGCCCGGCGGGGCGGGCGGCGAAGCCGGCCAGCGCCCGCTCCAGGTGCCCCTGGGCCGTGACGAGGTGCCCCCGGTGGAACTCGTGGACGCCCGTGACCGCGTCCAGCTCCGCCTCGAAGGCGGCGAACGCGGGCTCGCGGACCATCGCGGTGAGCTGGTCGAGCACGCCGCGACCGGTGGTCAGCCGGCCGCTGGTGATCCAGTACGCCCACAGCGCGATCAGCGCCGGGAGCGCCTCCGGCCGCCCGAGCCGGGCGGCGAGTTCCTGGGCCCGCCGGTGGTCGGCTTCGACGTCGGGGGAGGAGTAGCCGCGCATCGCGCTGAGCGACAGGCCGCGCAGCATCCGCGCGGAGAGCTCGGCCAGGTCGCGCTCCTCGGACGGAGGCAGGGGCGCCAGCAGCTCCAGCTCCCGGGAGAGCAGCCGCATCGCCTCGGCGTGGGCGCCCTGGGCCTGCTCGGCCTGCGCGGCCTCGACGTAGCGGCCCGCTGCGGGCATCGCCGCACCGGCCAGGTCCAGGTGCTGGGCGATCAGTGCCGGCTCGGCACCGCGCGCGGCCAGCGCCTCGGCCACGGCGGCGTGCGTCCGGCGCCGCACGTCGAGCACCTGCGTCTCGTAGGCGGCGTCGCGCATCAGCGCGTGCCGGAACCGGTAGGCGCCCGTCGCCAGCCCCGCCGGTTCGACGACGCCGAGGTCGGCGAGCACCGTCATCTGCTCGGCCACGACGTCCGGGTCGCCCACCACTGCGGCGACGGTCGCCGGGTCGAAGGTGGGCCCGATCGTGGCGGCGGCCTGGACCACCCGAAGGTCGACCCCGGGCGCCTTGAGCCGCCAGGTCAGCAGCTCCTGCAGCCGCAGCGGGATCGGCTCGGCGCGCCGCGCCTCCATGCCGGAGCGGGTGAGCTCCTCGACGAACAGCGGGATCCCCTCGGCGTGCTCGACGATCGCCGACCGCACCGCGTCGTCGAGGTCCCGGCCCGCCGTGAGGTTGCCGACCAGCCGGTCGGCGGCCCGGTCGTCGAGCCGCCCGAGCGGGACCACGCGGGCGGCGCCCCGCCACGGGACCGCCGTCTCGTCGCGGCTGGTGGCGAGCACCAGCAGGCCCGCCGGGCGGCGCGCGGCGAGGCGGCCCAGCAGGTCGACGGTGGAGGGGTCGGCCCAGTGCAGGTCCTCGGCCACGAGCAGGTGCGGCCGCCGGACGGCGGCCGCGGCCATCCAGTCGACGAGCCGGTCGAGGGTCTCGTCGAGGAGCGCGCCCGGGTCCAGCTCGGGCGCCGGGAACTCCGGCGTCGGCGGCAGCCCGGCCAGCGGGCCGATCAGCGGGACGACGGCCGCGGGGTCCAGCCCGAGGGACTCCAGGTGCGCGACCAGCGGGCGCAGCCGGTCCCCGCCCTCGCCGGCCCGGCTCACCAGGCGCTCGATCATCCGCGCGATCGGCCACAGCGAGACGTTGGCGTGGTAGGGCAGGCAGGCGGCGCCGACCACCCGGCCGCCGCTGGCCTCCACCCGGTCGAGGACCTCCGCCGCCAGCCGCGACTTGCCGATGCCCGGCTCGCCGACGACGAGGAACGCGGCGCCGGTGTCGCCCCGCCGCACGGCGTCCCACGCGCCCAGCAGGCGGGCGCGGGGCTCGTCCCGGCCGACCAGCCCGGCCTTGCGGTACCGCTCGGACTGGAAGCGGGCCGCGGCGTAGCGGGGGCGGTCGACGCGGAACACCTCGACCGGCCGGCTGATCCCCTTGAGCGCGCGCTCGCCCAGGGACTGCAGGTAGAAGTCGGCGTCGACCAGCTGCTGGGTGACGTCGCTGATCACCACCGTGCCGGGGTCGGCGGTCTGCTGGACCCGCGCGGCGAGGTTGGGCACCAGGCCGACGACGGAGTCCCGCTCGGCGACGGCGCCGTCGTCGACCAGGTCGGTGACCACCACCCGGCCGGTGTGGATCCCGACCCGGACGTCGAGGGCCACGCCGAACCGGTCGGTCAGCCGCGCCCGGGCGTCGTGCAGCGCCACCACCAGGTCCAGGCCCGCGAGCACCGCCCGGCGGGCGTCGTCCTCGTGCGGGACCGGGTGGCCGAAGCCGGCGAGGATGCCGTCGCCGGAGTAGTGCATGAGGGTGCCGCCGTACCGGTCGACGGCCTCGCGCGCCGCCGCGCGGTAGAAGGCGAACAGGTCCCGCAGCTGCTCGGGCTCGACCTGCTCGGACAGCAGCGTGGACCCGACCAGGTCCGAGAACAGCAGGGTCATGAGGGCCCGCTCGCCGGCCGGGCCGACCTGGCGGCGGGCCACCCGCTGCAGGACGAGCGCGGCGCGCCGGTTGTCGGGGTCGACCGCGCGCACCTCCTCGGCCGTGGTGCGCGCGGGCTCCAGGTCCCCGGCGGCCAGCGACGCCTCCGCGGCGGTGAGCAGCCGCTCCAGCAGGCGCGCGAGCCGGGTCTCGGCCGAGAGCGCCACCCCGGCGGTCACGCCCGGCCGCCCGGGGGACCGGGGAGCGGTGGCGTCATCGGGACCCGCCTCGCTGCACGCGTCGAGCATCGTCGGGTGGAGCACTGCCGGGTCGAGCATCGGCAGGATGGTCCGCCGCGCCGTAGAGGCGTAGGTCCCGAGGGCGGTACCGGACGGGGACGGAAGTCCGGTGACAGTCCCCGGCGCCGGTGCTCCAATGGGGCGCGCACGGGGGCGGAGCGACCACGGAGGTCCGCGGTGGACCCTGCCCCCACGGCCCTGCGGCGGTCTGCGACCGGGCGGCGCGAGCTCCTGCCGGCCATGCGGGCGCTGCTGCTGGCCTTCAGCGTCCTCACCGCGCTCGGCTTCGTCGCGCTGTTCGTCCTGTCGACGCGGACCAGCGAGAGCTTCGCGTGGACCATCCAGCCGCCGGCGACCGCGGCCTTCCTCGGCGCGGGCTACGCGGCCGGCTTCACCCTGGTGGTGCTCTCGCTGCGCGACCCGGTGTGGGCGCACAGCCGGGTGCCGGTGCTCACCATCCTGGTGTTCACCGTGCTCACGCTGGTCGCCACGCTGGTGCACGTCGACCGGTTCCACTTCCAGGCCGAGTTCGCCGCGGCGCCGGCCCTCGCCCGCGGCGCCGCCTGGTTCTGGACCGCCGTGTACGTGGTCATCCCGCTGGCGATGCTCGTCGTCCTGCCGGTCCAGGAGCGGGCGCCGGGCACCGACCCGCCGCGGACCCGTCCGGTGCCGGTCGTGCTGCGGGTGGCGCTGGCGGTGGAGTCGGTGGTCCTGCTGGCCGTGGGCGCCGCGATCTCGGTCGCGCCGTCGTCGGCGACGACGCTGTGGCCCTGGACGCTCACCCCGCTCACCGCCCGGGTGGTGGGTGCCTGGCTGGTCGCCTTCGGCGTCGCCACCGCGCTGGCCGCGCTGGCCGGGGACCTCGAGCGGCTGCGCACCGCGGCGATCGCCTACACGGTGTTCGGCGTCCTGGAGCTCGTGGTCGTCCTGCTGCACCGCGGCGACGTCGCGTGGGACCGGCCGGCGGCCTGGCTGTACGTCGCCGTCGCGGCCGCGATCGCGCTCACCGGCGCCACCGGCTGGCGCCTGGCCCCGCATCCCGCGGGGCTGCACCGGGCCTGAGCCCCGGCCGCCGGGCGGCGGCCGGGGCTCCGGGCCTCAGGCGCGGCCGAACAGCTTGCGGTCGTACCAGGCGGACAGCACCGGGTAGCGGGCCGGCAGCAGCCGGACCAGCCGGTCGACCAGGACGGCGTCCTTCCCGACCCGCACGCGCGGCTTCCCGGCCTCGACGCCGTCGACGACGATCCGCGCCGCCTGCTCGGCGGGCATCGTCAGCAGCTTCTCGTTGTAGACGCGGTTGCGGGTCAGCTCCGCGGGGGAGAGCTCGAGGCCCTGCGCCTGCGCCTCGGCCACCGTCGCCGACGCGATGTTGGTCCTGACCCCGCCCGGGTGGACGACGGTGACCTGCACCGGGTGCCCGCCGGCGATCATCTCGGTGCGCACCACCTCGGTGAACCCGCGGACGGCGAACTTGCTCGCGCAGTACGCCGACAGCGTGGGCTGGGCCATGAACCCGTTGAGGCTGGAGACGTTGACGACGTGCCCGTCGCCGGAGGCGATCAGGTGCGGCAGGAACGCCTTGGTGCCGTTGATGACGCCGTGCAGGTTGACCCCGAGCGTGCGGTCGTAGGTCTCCCAGTCGGTGTCGAGCACCGAGCGGCCGCCGCCGGAGATGCCGGCGTTGTTGTAGACCTGGTGCACCACGCCGAAGTGCGCGGCCACCGCGTCGGCGTGGGCGACGACGGCCGCCCGGTCGCTGACGTCGAGCCGCGCGGTGTGCACCTCCGCGCCCAGCGCCTTCGCCCGGTCGGCGGTCTGGCCCAGGCCCAGCTCGTCGACGTCGGACAGCGCCAGCCGCGCCCCCCGCTTGGCCAGCTCGAAGGCCAGCTGCCGGCCGATGCCGGACCCGGCGCCGGTGACGACGGCGACCTTGCCGCGCAGGCTGCTCATCGGTTCTCTCCCGTCAGGTGGGCGCCCGCGCCGCGGGCGGTGCCGGTGCGGCCCGCGCCGCGGGCGGTGTCGCTGCGGCCCGCTCCGCGGGCGGTGTCGCTGCGGCCCGCTCCGCGGGCGAGGTCGGTGGTGAGCTCCACGAGCCGGTCGACGACGCCCGGCGCGAGGTGGTGGCCCATGCCGGGGATCTCGACGTGCCGGGCCCCGGCGATCGCGTCCGCGGTGGCCCGCCCGCCGCTGGGGTGGACCATCCGGTCGACGTCGCCGTGGACGACCAGCGTCGGCGCGGTGATCCGCGCCAGGTCGGCGGTGCGGTCGCCCGAGGCCTGGACGGCGCCGATCTGGCGGGCCACCTCCCGCGAGCGGTCACCGCCGCCGCGCTCCCACACCGCGGCCGCCCAGGCGCGCTCGAGGTCGTCGTCGGGCGGGAAGCCGGGGCCGCCGATGTGGCCGAGCATCGCCAGGTGCCGCTCGACCGACTCCTCGACGGTGCGCGGCGCGGCCTTCGCCAGCCGCAGGACCGTGGAGCGGGCCGGCTGCCCGACCCGGCGCGACCCGGTGGTCGAGAAGATCGAGGTCAGGCTGGCCACCCGGTGCGGGTGCCGGGCCGCGACCACCTGGGCGATCATCCCGCCCATCGACATGCCGACCAGGTGCACGCGGCCGAGGCCGAGGGCGTCGAGGACGCCGACGGTGTCGGCGGCCATGTCGGTGAGGTCGTAGGCGTCCGGCCGGGGCCGGGCCAGCAGCTGCCGCGCGCGGCCCGGCGGCGGGGTGGCGATGCGGCCCGACCGGCCGGCGTCGCGGTTGTCCAGCCGGACCACCCGGAAGCCGCGGTCGGTGAACCCGTCGACCATCCGCCGCGGCCACGAGGTCAGGTCCAGGCCGAGCCCGGCGACCAGCACCAGCGGCTCGCCGTCGGCCGGGCCGTCGACGCGGTAGCAGATCCGCGGGCCGGCCGGCAGGTCGGCGAAGCGGTCCTCCGCGGCGGCGGCCGGGCGGGCCGGCGCCTCGGCGGCGGTCACGCGGGCACCGCCTCGGCGGCGGTCACGCGGTCGGCCGCCCGGGTGAGCCGGAGCTCGGGGTCGACGACGCTGTCGGCCCGGAGCAGCTTGACGTCGGAGTGGTAGTCCATCGAGGTCAGCCACGGCATCCGGTCGCCCTGCCGCGGCAGCCGGCCGACGGCGCGCTGGATGTAGCCGGCGGCGAAGTCGAGGAAGGGCCGGGTGGGCATGTCCGGGTCGGCGAGCACCGGCCGCGCGGTGTCCAGGCCGCGCTCGTCCATGTGCCGCAGCAGCCGGACGAAGTGCTCGCAGAGCAGGCCGACCTTCAGGGTCCAGGACGAGTTGGTGTAGCCGATCGCGTAGGCGAGGTTCGGCACCCCGGACAGCATCATGCCCTTGTAGGAGACCGTCTCCGACAGCGTCACCGGTGCGCCGTCGACGGTGATCGCGACGCCGCCGAAGGCCTGCACGTTCAGCCCGGTCGCGGTCACGACCACGTCGGCGTCCAGGTGCCGCCCGGAGGCGAGCTGGATGCCGGTCTCGTCGAAGGCGACGATCCGGTCGGTGACGACGTCGGCCCGGCCCTCGCGGATGGCGCGGAACAGGTCGCCGTTCGGGACGGCGCACAGCCGCTGGTCCCACGGGTCGTACGGCGGGTTGAAGTGCGTGTCGACGTCGAAACCCTCGGGCAGCTGCTTGGTGTTGACCCAGCGGATGACCCTGCGGGCGGCCTTCGGGTGCTTCTGGCAGAAGCTCCAGATCGCCCGCTGCTGGGCGATGTTCTTGCGGCGGGTGAGCGCGTAGCCGCGCTCGTCGCCGAACCACTTCCGCAGCAGCGCGGCGACCTTGTCCTCGCGCGGCACCGGCAGCACGTAGGTGGGGGTGCGCTGCAGCATCGTCACCGACGCGGCGGTGCCGGCGATGGCCGGCACGATCGTCACGGCGGTGGCGCCGGAGCCGACGACGACGACCCGCTTGCCGGTGAGGTCGAGGTCCTCGGGCCAGGCCTGCGGGTGCACGATCTCGCCGCGGAAGCGGTCGCGGCCCTCGAAGACGGGGGTGAAGCCCTCGTCGTAGCGGTAGTAGCCGCCGGCGCAGAACACCCAGCCGGCGGTCAGCTGCAGCCGCTCACCGGTGTCGGTGCGCTCGACGTCGACGGTCCAGCGGGCGTCCTCGCTGGACCACGCCACCGCCAGCACCCGGTGGTGGTAGCGGATCTTCTCGTCCAGGCCGTTCTCGGTGGCGGTCTCCCGCAGGTAGGCCAGGATCTTCGGGGCGTCGGCGATCGACTGGCGGTCCCGCCACGGCTTGAACTCGTAGCCGAAGGTGGACAGGTCGGAGTCCGAGCGGATGCCGGGGTAGCGGAACAGGTCCCACGTGCCGCCGGAGGCGCCGCGCGCCTCGAGGATCGCGAAGCTCTTCGCGGGCAGCTCGGTGGTCAGGTACCGGCCGGCGCCGATGCCGGAGATCCCGGCGCCGACGATCAGCACGTCGAGGTGCTCGACCGGCGTCTGCGTGGTGGTCAATGCGGTGCTCCGTCCTCGGGACACGGGTGCAGCGGCCCACGAGACTGCGTGGTCCCGGTCACCCGGTGCAACGACGAACTGCACCGTCGCGATACTGGTGCGGTGCAGAGTGCTCCATCGAGCGTCGAGTGGCCGGCCGTCTCGCCCCGCACGCGGGAGCTGTTCCGCCGGGGCGCCGAGGTGGCGCTGGACCCCCGCGCCGACTGGATCGAGGAGCTGCACCGCGCGTCGCTGGGCACCGAGCGGATGCGCCCGGTCGCCGAGGACCCCGTGCTCGCCGCCGCCACCCGCCGGGCCAACCTCGCGAACCTGCTGCACTGGGCGGCGGCCAACGTGCAGCACCCCGGCCGGCGGGTGCCGGCCAACACCGGCGGGGAGGTGCTGGACACCGCCCGCGACCTGGTCCGCCGCGGCCTGGACCAGAGCGGGCTGGACGCCTACCGGACGGCGCAGGGCGTGGCCTGGCGGCGGTGGATGGAGATCTGCTTCGAGCTGACCGGCGACCCGGCCGAGCTGCGCGAGCTGCTCGACGTCTCGGCGCTGTCGATCACCACGTTCATCGACGACACGGTCGCGGCGCTGTCCGAGCGGATGGCCGCCGAGCGGGCCGAGCTCACCCGCGGCGCGCACGCCGAGCGGCGGGCCACGGTCACCCTGCTGCTGGAGGGCGCGCCGATCGGCCGGGCCCGCGCGGAGGCGCAGCTGGGCTACGGGCTGACCGGGCCGCACACCGCCGCCGTCGTGTGGACCGGGTCGGGCAGCGCCGCGCCGGGCCAGCTGGAGGCCGCCGCGGAGGCGGTGATGCGGGCGGCGGGGGCGACCCGGCGGCTGACCGTCGTCGCCAGCGCGGCCGCGCTGTGGGTCTGGCTGCCGGTGGGCACCGCGCCGCGGGCGGCGGAGCTGGCCGGGCCGCTGGCCGCGCACCCCGACGTCCGGGTGGCGGTGGGCCGGCCGGGCGGCGACGTCGACGGGTTCCGCCGCAGCCACCTCGACGCGGCGACGGCGCAGCGGATGCTGGCGCGGCTGACCTCCCCGCAGCAGGTGGCCCGCTTCGAGGACGTGCAGCTGGTGTCGCTGCTGACCACCGAGCCGACCCAGCTCGAGGAGTTCCTGGCCGGCACCCTGGGCCGGCTGGCGACCGCCGACGCCGACACCCGCCAGGCGGTGCTGACCTACGTGCGGGAGCTGGGCAACGCCTCCCGCACCGCCGAGCGGCTGTACACCCACCGCAACACCGTGCTGCGCCGGCTGGCCCGCGCCGACGAGCTGCTGCCCCGGCCGCTGGCCGAGAACGTCCTCGGCGTGGCCGCGGCGCTGGAGGTGCTGCGCTGGCGCGGCGCGGCGGACTGACGGGATGCGGACGACCGTGGACCGGTACCCGGCCGTGACTCCGGTCACAGTCGGGGGGACGATGGGTGGACAGCAGGTGTCGTGCAGGGGGGAGCCCGCCGATGCGTGTCCTCCACCGCGCCGCCACCGCCCGGCGCGCCCTGGCCTCCACGGCGCGCCTCGCGGTGACCGGCGCGCAGGCCGCCGCCGCGCCGGCCGTGCTCACCGCCGGCCTGCTCGGCGTCTCCACCCGCGCCGCGGTGCGCACGGCGGAGGGCCTGACCAGCCGGATCGCCGGCCGCCCGGTCGACCTCACCCAGGCCGCCGTCTCCGGCGTCCGGGCGGCGGGCACGCTGCTCACCGGCGCCGACCCGCTGCCCACCGGCCGGCTGCGGGAGCTCGCACGGGTCGCCGTCGGCATGTTCGAGCCCGACGACGGGCGGCACACGCCGCGGGTGTGGGCCGACGCCGGCCTCGTGCAGGTCGAGCTGCCCGAGTGCGCCCCCGGCGCGCCGCCCGACTCCGGCCGCACGCTGCGCGCGCGCCTCGAGCGGCTCGACGGCGTGCAGTGGGCCACGGTCAACGAGGTCCTCGGCCGGGCGCTGGTCGCCGTCGACACTCGGCGGGTGGGCGTGGACGACGTCCTCGGCACGGTGCGCACGCTGCAGGACGCCGGCGACCGGCGGGACGTCCTGCGCGAGCCGGCCGACCACCCCGCCGACCTCGAGCCGCTGCTGGCCACGGCGACGGCGCTGGCGGTGGACGCCCTCGGCGTGCTCGCCGCGCTCACCGCCCGGGCGCTGCCCGTCCCCGCCCTGTCGCGGCACGCCACGCTCGCGGTCACGCTGATCGACACCCAGGACTGGATCACCGAGCTGCTCGCCCGGCGGATCGGCCGGTACGGCACCCGGCTGGCCCTGGAGGGGCTCTCCGCCGTGCTGCACTCGGCCACCCAGAGCCCGGTCATCCCCGCGCTCAACGCGGCCGCCTCCGCCCAGCAGGTGCTCGAGGTCCGCGCCCGGCGGCAGGTGTGGCGCCGCCGGGAGGAGCAGCTGTGCCGGCCCGAGCCGGACGGCACCGAGCCGGAGGACCCGGCCCCGGCGGCCCGCGCCGGGGAGCGGCCGGTGCCGCTCCCGCCGGGCGTCGTCGACCGCTACCAGGGCCGGATGGGCCCGACGACGACCGGCGCCGTGCTGGCCGTCCTCGCCCTGACCGGCCGCCCCGGCCGCGCCGCCGACCTGGTCAAGGCGCTCACGCCCAAGGCCGCGCTGGCCGGCCGCGAGTCCTTCGCCGCCACCCTCGACTGGCTGCTGTGCCGCGCCGGCGTGCTGCCCCTGGACGGCATGGCCTACCGCCGGCTCGACCGCGTGGACTGCGTGGTGGTCGACGGGGCGACCCTGTGCACCGGTCCGCCGGTCGTCCTGGAGGCCACGGCGGAGGCCGACGGGTGGGACGTCGCCGCCGTCTGGACGGCCGCGGCGCGGCTGCTGGGTGACGGCGCCGGCGCGGACGGCACCCGGCTCGGCCCGCCGCGGGAGGCACCGGACGCGCCGGGGGCGGCGCTGCGCACGCTGTACGCCGGGCGCCGGCGGGTGGGCACCGTGCTGGTCGCCCCCGAGCTCGACCCGCACGCCGAGGCGCTGTTGACCACCGCCGCGGGCACCGGCGCGCGCCTGGTGCTCACCGCGCACGCCGGCACCCGGGAGATCGCCGGCGTCGCCGGGGAGGTCGCGCCCGCGGACGAGCCGACGGCCGCCGTCGTCCGCCGGCTGCAGGCCGACGGGCACGGGGTGCTGCTGGTCTCCTCCGGCGACGCGGCCGCGCTGCTGGCCGCCGACGTCGCGGTGGCCCCCGTGCGGCCGGACCGGGCGCCCGCCTGGGCGGCGGACCTGGTGACCGGGGCCGGCCTGGCCGATGCCTGCCGCGTGGTGCGGGCCGTGACCGACGCGCGGCGGCTGGCCCGCCGGTCGGTGCAGAGCGCGGTCACCGGCAACGTGCTGGGCGGGCTGCTGGCCGCCGTCGGCTCGGCCCGCGCCGGGCAGCGGCGGGCGACGACGCCGGGCAAGACCGCGGCGCTGTGGACGATGCTCGACGGCACCGTGACGGCGGTCCGCGCCGCCCGCCGCCCCCCGCCGCCCCCGTCGGTGCACACGCCGTGGCACGCGCTCGACCCCGACGACGTCCTGCGCCGGCTGGCGGACCTGCCCCGGGACGAGGACGCCCCGCCCGGCCCGCTGGCCCGCGCGTGGCGGCGGGGGACCGGCACGGCCGCGGTCCGGCTGCCGGTCCGGTTCGGCCGCACCGTCGCCGCGGAGCTCTCCGACCCGCTCACCCCGGTCCTGGGCGCCGGCGCCGGCGCCACCGCCGTGCTCGGCGAGACCGCGGACGCGTTCCTGGTCGGGGGGGTGACCGTCGGCAACCCGCTGCTCGGCGCGGCGCAGCGGATGCGCGCGGAGACGGCGCTGGCCTCGCTGCTGCTGCAGCAGGACGCTCCGGTCCGCCGCGAGACCGACGGCGGCGCGGAGGAGGTGCCGGCGAGCGCGCTGCGGGTGGGCGACGTGGTCCTCGTCGGGTCCGGCGACGTGGTGACCGCCGACGCGCGGCTGCTGGCCGCCGAGGACCTCGAGGCCGACGAGTCCAGCCTGACCGGCGAGTCGCTCGCGGTGGCCAAGTCGGTGGCGGCGACGCCGGGCGCCGAGGTGCCCGACCGGCGCTGCATGCTCTTCGACGGCACGACCGTCGTCGCCGGCACCGGCCGCGCGGTCGTCGTCGCCGTCGGGCCGGCCACCCAGGCGGGCCGGGCGGCGCGGGCGGCCGGGCGCGGGGCGCCGCCGGCCGGCGTCCAGGCCCGGCTGGCCGAGCTCACCCGCTCGGTGCTGCCGCTGACGCTGGCCGGCGGCGGGACCGTGGCCGCGCTCGGCGTGCTGTGGCGGCGGCCGCTGCGCGAGGCGGTCAGCTCCGGGGTCGCGGTCGCCGTCGCGGCCGTCCCCGAGGGGCTGCCGCTGGTCGCGACCGTCGCCCAGCAGGCGGCGGCCCGGCGGCTGTCGCGGGACGGGGTGGTGGTGCGCAGCGCCCGGGTGCTGGAGGCGCTCGGCCGGGTGGACACCGTCTGCTTCGACAAGACCGGCACGCTCACCGAGAACCGGCTGCGGGTGGCCCGGCTGCTGCCCCTCGGGGACGACACGGGCGGCGGGGGCGACGGCGAGGACGGCCTGCTGCGCCTGGCCGCGGCCGGGATCGGCGCCGGCGACACCGACGCGCACGAGACCGACCGCGCCGTCGACGCCGCCGCCACCGACCGCGGTGTCGCCGGCGACGGCGAGCCGGAGGCCTCGGTGCCCTTCGCCACCGGGCGCGGGTTCTCGGCGGCGCTGCGCTCGGGCCGGCTGGTGGTCAAGGGCGCGCCGGAGGTCGTGCTGCGGCTGTGCACCGACCCGGGCGACGCCGCGGACCGGGTGCGGGAGCTGGCCTGCGACGGGCTGCGGGTGCTCGCCGTCGCCGACCGCGCGGTGGACGGCCGCCCCGACGACCTCGAGGCGGCGGCGACCGGGCTGACCCTGCGCGGCCTGGTGGGCCTGGCCGACACGGTGCGCGGCTCGTCGGCCGCGGCGGTCGAGCAGCTGGCCGCGGCGGGCGTCCGGGTGCTCGTGGCCACCGGTGACCACCCGGAGACCGCCGCCGCGATCGCCGCCGAGGCCGGGGTCCCCGACGCCGGCCGGGTGGTCACCGGCGCGCAGCTGGCGCGGGCGTCGGAGTCCGAGCGGACCGCGCTGGTGCGCGGGGCGGCGGTGTTCGCCCGGCTGACGCCGGAGCAGAAGGTGCTGCTCGTGGGCGCGCTGCGCCGCGCCGGCGCCACGCTGGCCATGACCGGTGACGGCATCAACGACGCCGCCGCGATCCGGCTGGCCGACGTCGGGGTCGGCGTCGCCGGCGCCGAGTCGCCCGCCGCCCGCAGCGCCGCCGACCTGGTGATCACCGACCGGGACCTGACCCGGCTGGTCGACGCCGTCGCCGAGGGCCGCGCGCTGTGGTCCCGCGTCCGGGACGCCGTCGCCATCCTCGTCGGGGGCAACGCCGGCGAGGTCGCGTTCACCGTGCTCGGCTCCGCGCTGGGCGGCCGGGCGCCGCTGGGCACCCGGCAGCTGCTGCTGGTCAACCTGCTCACCGACATGTTCCCGGCGCTCGCCGTCGCCGTGGCCCGGCCGCGGGCGGCCACCCCGGCCGCGGACGGCGGGCCCCTGGCCGGCCACCCGCTCGCGCCGGTGCTGCTCGCCGGCCCGTACCGCGGCTTCGCCGACGCGGTGCGCCGCCTGGTCGCCGTCCGCGGGCTGGCCACCACCGCCGGCGCGACCGGCGCGTGGGCCACCGGCCGCGTCACCGGCCTGCGCCGGCGCGCCAGCACGATGGGGCTCGCCGCGCTGATCGCCACCCAGCTCGGGCAGACCGCCTGGGCCGGTCGGCGCAGCCCGCTGGTGCTGGCGACCGCCGCCGGGTCGCTGGCCGCCCTGGCCGCGGTCGTGCAGACCCCGGGGCTCAGCCGGTTCTTCGGCTGCACCCCGCTGGACCCGCTGGCCTGGCTGGTCGTCCTCGGCTGGGCCGCGGCCGGCACCGCCGGCGCGGAGGTCGTGCCCGCCCTGCTGCGCCGGCGGGCGGGTCAGGACGCGACGCGCTCTGGCGCCCCCGACCGGGAGGACCGGGTCATCGCCCAGCCGGCCAGCGCGGCCACCGGGAACATCAGCACGCCGTAGACCGCCGCGGGGACGGCGAGCTCCACGCTGCCGAGGACGCTGATCGCCACCGTGATCGCCAGCGTGCTGTTGTGCACGCCGATCTCGAAGGCGCAGGCGACGGCCTGCCGGTGGCCGACGCCCAGCGCGCGCGGCACGGCGAACCCGGCCAGCAGGCTCAGCGCGCAGAAGGCGAGCGCGACCAGCCCGACCTCCCGCAGGTACCCGGCCACGTTCTCCCGCTCGGCGACGACGGTCCCGGCGATCACCAGCGCGAGCACGACCGCGGACAGCACCCGCACCGGCCGGTCCATCCGCCCGGCGAACGCCGGCGCCGCCCGCCGCACGAGCATGCCGAGCGCCACCGGCACCAGCACGATCGCGAACACCTGCACGGTCTTGCCGAACTGCAGGCCGATCGACCCGGCGCCGGGCGGGTCGAAGACGGTCACGGCGAGGTTGGTCACCAGCGGCAGCGTGACGACGGCGAGCAGCGAGTTGACCGCCGTCAGCGAGACGTTGAGCGCGACGTCGCCGCGGAACAGGTGGCTGAACAGGTTCGCCGTCGTCCCGCCGGGCGAGGCGGCCAGCAGCACCATCCCCACCGCGAGCACGGGCTCCAGGCCGGCGGCGACCACGAGGCCGAGGCACAGCGCCGGCAGCACCAGCAGCTGCAGGCCCAGGGCGACGACGGCGGCGCGCGGCCGGCGGGTGACCCGGACGAAGTCGTCGACGGTGAGCGACAGCCCCAGCCCGAACATGATCACGGCCAGGGCCGCGGGCAGGGCGACGGTGCTGAGGGCCGAGTCCACGGGCGACCTCCGGAACGGCCGCGGCCCCGTTGCCGCGGATCGCCCGGATCCTGGCCGACCGGGGCCGGTCGCGCGAGCACCGGCACGCGACCGGGGGAGCCGCCGGTGGGCGGCCCGGTGGTTGACGGGGCCTCCGGACGGGCACCGACCCAGGGTCGGCCGCCCGGCGGGTGGGGGGTCGCACGAGCTCCCGGTGGGGGCCGGAGGAGGCGGGCGCACCCGCGGAGCGGACGGGACGGAGTCGCGCAGTGACCACGGTGGAGCAGGGGAGCCGGACCCTGGGGGACCGCTACGAGCTGCAGGGACTCATCGCCACCGGCGGCATGGGCCAGGTGTGGCGGGGCCGGGACCACCTGCTGGCCCGGCCGGTCGCGGTCAAGGTGCTGCGCAGCGAGTACGCCGACGACCCGACCTTCCTCGCCCGCTTCCGCAACGAGGCCCGGCACGCCGCCGCGCTCACCCACCCGAACATCGCCACGGTCCTGGACTACGGCGAGGGCACCGACGACGCCACCGGCGAACACCTGGCCTACCTGGTGATGGAGCTGGTCGAGGGCGCGCCGCTGTCGACCCTCATCCAGACCGAGGGCCCGCTGGACGCCGACGCCGCGCTGTCCGTGCTGCGCCAGGCCGCGGCCGGCCTCGCCGAGGCGCACCGCCACGGCGTGGTGCACCGCGACGTGAAGCCCTCGAACATCCTCGTCCGGCCCGACGGCCGGGTGAAGCTCACCGACTTCGGCATCGCCTGGTCGGCCGAGTGCGTGCCGCTCACCCAGACCGGCCAGGTCATCGGCACCGCGCAGTACATGTCCCCGGAGCAGGCCGCCGGGGAGCGGGTCAGCCCGGCCAGCGACGTCTACGCCCTCGGCCTGGTCGGCTACGAGTCGCTGACCGGCCACGCCGCCTTCACCGGCACCAACCCGGTCACCGTCGCGCTCAAGCAGGTCCGCGAGCAGCCCGAGCCCCTGCCCGAGGACCTGCCGCCCGACGTCCGGGAGCTCATCGGCGCCGCGCTCACCAAGGACCCCGGCGCCCGCCTGCCCGACGGCGCCGCCTTCCTGTCCGCCGTCGAGGAGACGCTCGACCACCAGGCCACCCCGGTGCCGCCCACCCGCCCGGTGGCGGCCCCCGCCCCCGCGCCCGAGGCGGCCCCCGCCCCCGCGCCCGAGGCGGCCCCCGCCGCCGGGCCCGTCTCCCGGCCGGAGCCGCACCGGCGCCGCCGGGCACTGGTCCTGCTGCCGCTGCTCCTGGTCCTGCTCGTCGCCGGCGGCGTGCTGTTCGCCGTGACCCGCCCCGGCGACGCGCCGGTGGCCGACGCGGCGGAGACGCAGCAGGCCGGGATCGTGCTGCGGGCCGCGGACTACGTCGGCCGCCCGGTGGCCGAGGTCGCCGACGACCTGACCGCCCTCGGCCTCACCGTCGGGCAGCGCAGCGAGCAGACCGCGGACGCGGCTCCGGGCACCGTCGTCCGGCTGGACCCGGTGGACGTGGAGCTCGCCGCCGGCGACCGGGTGCAGGTGTTCGTCGCCGTCGCCCCCGCCACCGCGGTGCCCGAGCCCGGGACGCCCGCCGCCGGCGCCGGTCCCGGCTCGCCCGGCGGGGCCGCGCCGGAGTCCCCGGCCGCGACCCCCGAGGCGCCCGCCGCGGACGGCGACACCCCCGGGGCCACGACGCCGGAGGCCACGACCCCGGAGGCCACGACGCCGGAGGCCGGGACCCCGGGGGCTCCCGCCCCGGAGGCAACGACCCCGGAGAGCACCACGCCCGAGTCCACGACCCCCGAGGCCGGCACCGCGGAGGGCACCGGCGCCGCGGGCGCGACGCCGGAGGGCACCCCGGAGTCGACCGGGACCCAGCCGTCGGGCGGCACGCCGCCGGAGCCCACCGCGCCGGCGACCGGGACGCCCGGGGACACCGCCTTGCCCGCCACGGAGGAGCCCCCGGCCCCCGACGCGGGGACGACGTCGACGGGCGAGGCGCCGGCGACCTCCCCGGCCCCGGACGCCGGCACCGCCCCGACCGGTCCCGCGGAGCCGGCCCGGGACGGCTCCCCGGCGGGCGCCTCGGGGTGAATCCAGGGCTAGGGTCCGACGCCATGTCGACGAGGTCGCGGGGCGTGCCGACGGGGAGCGTCCGGGAGCTGGGCCTGCCCGCGCGGGCGGTGGGCGCGCTGACCCGCGCCGGCGTCACCACCGTCGAGGAGTTGTCCGCGCTGACCCGCCGCGAGCTGGCCGCCGTCCCCGGGCTGGGGCCGGCGATGGTGGCCGCCGTCCGCGCCGTCGTCCCCGAGCCGGTGGCGGTGGGCCTGTGGCCGCTGCCCGACGGGGACGACGCGCCGCCGTCCCCGGCGATCCCGTCGTTCGACTCGCTGCGCGCCCCGCGCCGCCGGACCGCCTTCGACGTCCTCGTGCCCGAGGAGGGCCCGGGGGAGCCCGTGCCGGCGGCAGCGCCGCCGGCGGACGCGGCGACCGGCGGGGCGCCGGAGCAGGACGAGGAGCCGCCCCCCGCCGGGCCGCCCCCCGCCGCCGCGCCGGCCGCCCCGGCGCCGCGGCCGGCCGAGTGGGCCGACCTCGCCGCCCTCGGCGCGCGCGGCGTCCGGGCCGCCGCGGTCCTGCCCTGGCGGGTGACCGGGTGGTGGCTGCGCCTGCCCCTGCGCGTCGCCGGGCGGCTGCTCACCCGCCCCTGACCGGGACGTGGTCCCCGCCACGGAACACGGCCGGGGTTTGTCACGGACGCATAACGGCCGTTACCGTGGCCGAGGCCGTCCGGCCCCGTCCCCGCCAGGGGACCCGGGCGGTCGCCGCCGAGTCGCCCCCTGGGCGAGCCGGGGACCCACCGCAGTACTGGGGTGAATCCCGCACCGGACCCGTGCGTCCGGGCGGGTAGGGCCGCTTCCCGCCCGAACCCGTCAGCTAACTCGGTAGGCGGCTGACGGGAGACCTGCACCCATGCCCTCGAGCACCACCCCCGGCCGCCCCGGCGCGGCCGTGAACCGTTCCAGCCGCCGCCGTCCGCTGGCCGCGCACCGCCGTCCGGGTCTGTACCTGGGCGTCGCCGCCGCCGGCGCGGTCCTGGTCAACGTCCTGGTCGGCCCGCAGCCGGCCGCCACCGCCGAGGCCGGGACGGCGAGCGAGTCGGTCGCCGTCGCCGAGGCGCTGGGGCTGTCGGCGCAGTCCGGCCCGGTGGCCGCCACGACCCCGCCGGACCTGGCGCCGCTCGAGGGCCTCGCCGCCACCCGCAGCTCGCGGGAGGCCGCCGAGACCGCGGCGCAGCAGTCGCAGGCCGCCGCCGACCAGGCCACCGTCGACCGGCAGCGGGCCGAGGCCGAGGCCGCCGCCCGCGCCGCCGCGGAGGCCGCCGCGGCCGCCGAGGCCGCCGCTGCCGCCGCTGCCGCCGAGGCCGCCGCGGCCGCCGAGACCACCGAGACCGCCGCGGCCGCCGGGACCACCGCGGCCGCGGACGAGGAGGCCGGCCCCGCGGAGACCGCGGGCACCACCGCCGTCTCGGTCGTCGCCCGGATCACCAACAGCGCCGGTCCCGTCGAGTCGCAGGTGCAGGCCGCCGCGAACGCCGTGGTCAGCAACGTGCCGGGGGCGGACTCCATCACCCTCGGCGGCACCCGCGCCAGCGCGGCCGACCCGGGCGGCCACCCCTCCGGCAAGGCGCTGGACTACATGGTCATGAGCGACGCCGCCCTCGGCGACGCGATCGTCGCCTACCACCGCGCGCACTGGGACGAGCTCGGCGTCGACTACCTGATCTGGGAGCAGCGGATGCTGTCCTCGCCGAACGGGTCGTGGCAGACGATGGAGGACCGCGGCGGCGCGACGGCCAACCACTACGACCACGTGCACGTCAACTACCTCTGACCGCCCTCAGCGCTCGCCCGGGTAGGGCGGCGCGCTGTCGGCGACCACCGCGCCGCGCTCGCCGCGCGGCCGCTCGGGGCCCACGGTCGAGTCCCGGGCGGTCTGCCGCTCGGTCTCGGCGTTCACGACCGCGCCGACGATCACGAGGAAGACCGTCGTCCAGAGCCAGAACATGCTGATGGCGACGCCGGCGAGCGACCCGTACGTCGCGGAGTAGTCGCCCAGGCTCCGGACGTAGCTGAAGAAGCCGATCGTCGTCGCCAGCCACAGCCCGGTGGTCAGCACCGCCCCGGGGGTGATCCACCGCCACCGGGCCTGCGCGCGGTCGGGGCCGAAGCGGTAGAGGACGGCGAGCACCGCGCTCATCAGCACCGCGGCGAGCACCCACGTCAGCACGGGGGCGACGTCCCGGACGGCGCCCGGTGCCCCGGCGAGCGCACTCGAGACCTCGCCGGCGCCGGCGATGATCCCGCCGAGCAGGACCGCACCGCCGAGCACGAGGACGAGGGCCAGCGCGCTGCGGCGGAGGAAGCCCCGCGTCTCGGTCTCGTGGTAGGCGAGGGTCAGCCCGTCGATGAGGTAGGTCATCGCGGTCGTCGCCGTCCACAGCGCCGCGGCCAGGCCGCCGAGCCCGCGCCAGGTGTTCACCTGCGTGGAGGCGGTGGTGATCGTGGTCAGCTGGTCGACCACCAGCGCCCGCAGGTCCTCCGGCAGCATCCCCGCCACCCCGGACAGCTGGTGCAGCGCGTCCTCGGGGCTGTTGACGACGCCGTACACGGACACCGCCGTGACCAGCACCGGAGCAACCGACAGCAGCGCGAAGAACGCCACCGCCGACGCCTGCACCATGACCCGGTCGCTCAGCACGTGCCGCGCGACGCGGCGCAGCACCCGGCGCCAGTCGCGGGCGGTGAGCCGGTGCGGCGAGTGGGCGTCGGTCGCCGTTCCACGGCCGGGTGGCTCCTCGTCCCGGGTGCGCGCCATGCCTGATCGCACCGCCGGACGGCACCGGCCGCAACGCGGCTCCCCGGACCCGGCGCCGGCGTCCGCCCCGGCGTCGGGGAAGCTGGCTGTCCGTGACGGCATCGGGACCCGCGCGTGACTGACCTGCTCCTCCCGGAGGGCCTGACGCCCTCCCTGCTCGCCCTCGTGCTCGTCGCGGCGCTGGCCGCCGGCTGGGTGGACGCCGTCGTCGGCGGCGGCGGGCTGATCCAGCTGCCCGCGCTGCTGCTGGTGCCGGGCCTGGCCCCGGTGCAGGCGCTGGCCACCAACAAGCTGGCGTCGGTGTTCGGCACCACCACCAGCGCCGTCACCTACCAGCGGCGGGTGCACCCGGACCTGCGGACGGCGCTGCCCATGGCCGCGGTCGCCCTGGTCGGCTCGTTCTGCGGGGCGTCGGTGGCGGCGCTGCTGCCGGCCGCGGTGTTCAAGCCGGTGATCGTCGTGGCGCTGGTCGGCATCGCGCTGTTCACCGCGTTCCGCCCGGCGCTGGGCGAGGTGACGGCGCTGCGGCACACCGGCCGCCGCCACCACGGCACCGCGCTCGCCGTCGGGGCGGTGATCGGGTTCTACGACGGCGTCCTCGGCCCCGGCACCGGCTCGTTCCTCGTGTTCGCCCTGGTGTCCCTGCTGGGCTACGACTTCCTCAACGCCAGTGCCAAGGCCAAGATCGTCAACGTCGCGACCAACGTGGGCGCGCTGGCGTTCTTCGTGCCGCACGGCTCGGTGGTCTGGGGCCTGGGCCTGTGCCTGGGCGCGGCCAACACGCTCGGCGGCTACGTCGGCTCCCGGACGGCGACCTCTCGCGGCACCGGCTTCATCCGGGTCGTGTTCCTCGTCGTGGTCACCGCGCTGATCGTCCGGCTCGGCTGGGACGTGTGGACGGAGAACGTGCGCTGACCGGCCCGGTCGTGCCCCGGGGCCCTTGTCCCGGCGGCGGCGACGCGTCAGCCTGGGACGCCGGTGCAGGCACGGTGCCGGCGTGCGCGCGAGCCCGATCGACAGGCGGCAGCGGATGGAACCCGTCGCACCGCGGACGACGGACCCCGCCGAGGAGGTCCGCCCCGGTACCCGCTGGCTGCTGACGGCCTTCCTGGGGCTCACCCTGCTGGCCGTCTCCGAGCTGCTCCTGCTCGCCGACGTCGCCGACCGCTTCTGGGCCTGGTCCATCCGCACCGAGGCCACCGCCGCGTTCCTCGGAGCCGCCTACACCGCCGGCGCGGTGCTGTCGGTGCTCTCCCTCCGGGAGGACCGGTGGAGCCGGATCCGGGTCCCGGTGCTCACGGTCACCCTGTTCACCGTCCTCACCTGCGCCGCGACGCTGATCCACACCCACCGGCTGCACCTGCTCACCGGCGGGCCGGTCGCCCGGGCGGCGGCCTGGATCTGGCTGGCCGTCTACCTCGTCGTCCCGGCGCTGTGCCTGGCGGTGGTCCTCGGGCAGGAGGTCCGCCGGGGCCGGCGCCCGCCCGTGCGGCTGCCGATGCCGGCCCGGCTGACCGGGCTGCTGCTCGTGGAGGGGGTGCTGCTGGCCGCGGCGGGCGGGGTCCTGTTCGCCGGCGGGCTCACCGTGCACCACCACGTGGAGACCGTCGCGTCGTTCTGGCCGTGGGAGATCACGCCGCTGAGCTCGCAGGTGATCGGCGCCTGGCTGCTCGCCCTCGGGTACGCCGCGGCGCTGTCGGTCCGGGAGCGGGACCTGGACCGGCTGGGCGTCGCGGCGGTCACCTACACCGTGTTCGGCGCGCTCGAGCTCGTGGTGGTGCTCTGGTACCGCCGGGACGTCGAGGCCGACGACCCGTGGCTGTGGGCCTGGGTGGCCCTGCTGGTCGCGGTCGTGGGCACCGGCGCGGCCGGGATCCGGGCCGCCCGTCCCACGTGGGCGCGCCGGCCGGGCGCGCCGGTGCGGTGACCGGGTCCCCGCCCCCGGGGGAGCGGGGACCCGGCCGGGATCACGTCCCCCGCAGCTCGCGGCGGAGGATCTTGCCGGTGACCGTCTTCGGCAGCTCGTCGAGCACGACCACGCTGCGCGGGTACTTGTAGGCGGCCATCCGCTCCCTGCAGTGCGCGATCAGCTCCTCCGGGGTGGTGCTGGCCCCCGGCCGGAGGCTGACGAACGCCTTGACCGTCTCCCCGCGCTTCTCGTCGGGCACCCCGACGACGGCGGACTCGCGGACGGCGGGGTGCTCGGCCAGGACGTCCTCGACCTCGCGCGGCCACACCTTGTAGCCCGACGCGTTGATCATGTCCTTCTTGCGGTCGACGATGAACACCCAGCCCTGCGGGTCCATGAACCCGACGTCGCCGCTCTTGAGAGCCCCGCCGGGCAGGTTGGCCGCGGTCTCCTCGGGCTTGCCCCAGTAGCCGGCGACCACCTGCGGGCCCTCGGCCACGATCTCGCCGACCTCGCCGAGCGGCAGGTCCTGCCCGTCGTCGCCCTGGATGCGGACGACGGTGTTCGGCGCCGGCACGCCGACCGACAGCGCGCCCGAGGTCGGGTCCACCGGCGACGGCGACCCGAACGGCGTCACCGTCATCGGCGACGTCGTCTCGGTGAGGCCGTAGGCGTTGTGCACCTGCTTGCCGGTGGCCTCGAAGAACCCGCGCTCGGCGGCCGGGGAGATCGCCGCCCCGCCGGAGTAGATCGACGTGAACGAGTCGAAGTGCTCCTTGGAGAACCCCGGGGCGTTGAGCAGCGCGCTGAACGCGGTGATCGCGCCGATGGTGAACGCCGGCCGGTGCTCGAGGAACGCGTCGAGCACCACCTGCGGCTCGAACCGGTAGGCCAGCACCAGCGGCGCGGGCACCAGCATGCTGACCGCCACGTGGCCGATCAGGCCGGTGATGTGGAACAGCGGCGCGATGCCGAAGATCGCGCCGTCCCGCCCGGCGTGCACCCAGTCCCGGTAGACCTGTGCGGTGAACACGACGTTGCGGTGGGTGTTCATCGCGCCCTTGGGCACGCCCGTCGTCCCCGACGTGTAGGTCAGGAACGCGACGTCGTCGGGGCCGAGCTCCACCGGCGGCGGGGTCTGCCCGCGGTACCGCTCGACGAACTCGAGCAGGTCGGTGGTGCCCTCGTGCCGCTGCCGGGTGACGCCGGCGAACAGCCGCTCGTCGTCGCGGGTCTGCAGGTCCAGCCCGCTGGTGGTGAGCACCAGGCGGACGTCGGTGCCCGGGACGACGTCGCGGGCGACCTCGTCGTAGAGGGTGTCCAGGCACAGCAGCGCCGTCGCGCCGGAGTCGGCTAGCAGGTAGGACAGCTCCCGCGCCCGGCTCATCGGGTTGATCGACACCATGACGCCGCCGGCCTTCCAGGTGGCGACCATGGCCATGACGAACTGCGGCACGTTCTGCAGGTAGACCGCCAGCCGGTCCCCCGGCCGGAAGCCCGACTCCAGCAGCCCGGCGGCCATCGCGTCGGTCACCGCGTCGAGGTCCCGGCGGACGACGGTGCCGTCGAAGTAGCGCAGCGCGTCGCCGTCGGGGTCGCGCTGCACGCCGGCGCGGAACATCGACAGGGCGTCGCCGAACTCGATGTCGTAGTCCGGCGGCTGGTCGCCGTAGAGGGCCAGCCAGGGGCGGTCGTCGTAGACGCTCACGAGGGCCTCACTTGAGGACGACGGGGTTGACCGGCGAGCCGCTGCCCTTGTGCACCTTGAGCGGCGCGGCGACGTAGAGGCCCTCGTACTGCCCGTCCTCGGCGGAGTCGGCGGCCAGCGCCTCGAGGTCGGCGATCTCGGTGAGGGTGACGCCGAGGTTGCGCATGAGCGCGTTGTGCAGCACCAGCGCGACGCCGTTGTTGGGGTCGGTGGTGACCTCGTTGGCGATCGTGTCGGTGACCAGGTTGGGGATCTCCATGTCCTGGAACCACTGCACCAGCTCCGGGCTGTAGACCAGGCCGGGCTCGTTGAAGCCGTCGTAGAAGGCGTCGCCCTGCTCGAAGAACAGCTGCAGGAAGTTGGTCCGGATGATCAGGATGTCCCGCTTCCGGATCTCCACGCCCTGCTCCTCCGCGCAGGCCAGCAGGTCCTCGTGGGTGAAGGTCTCGCCCTTGTCGAGCGTGGGCTTGCCGCGGAAGCGGGCCATGTCCAGCAGCACGCCGCGGCCGACGACGCCGCGCTGGGCGATCGGCTCGACGCTGGCCTTGTCCAGCCCGCCGACGGTGGTGCGGGCGTCGTAGCCGTTCCAGATCTTGCCGCCGTACCAGACGTGGCCGAGGCCGTCGTACTGCGTGGAGCCCTGCAGGAAGGCGTTGATTTTGTCGTCGGCGTAGTGCAGGCCGCCGGGGTACTGCGGCGCGTCGTCGGAGTCCCAGGTGGACTCGTCGAGGATCTGGGTGCGCTCGGCGGGGGAGCGGCCCGGCCACACCGGGTCGCCCTTCGGGTCGCCGATCAGCCGCTGCAGCGTGAAGACCTTGCCCTGCCGGACCAGCCCCACGGCGGCCAGCACCTGCTCGGGGCCGAGGTAGTTGAGGGCGCCGACCTCGTCGTCGTCGCCCCACTTGCCCCAGTTGGTGGGGGAGTCGGCGAGCAGGTCGTCGAGGGCGGGGACGGCGGTGGTCTCGGGTTCTGCGGTCACGGCTGACCTCCAGGGGGAAGGTTGGCGGGAGCACCCGACCCTGCCGCGCTGTGGTCCCCGCCACAAGGAGGGTGCAACGATCCGTGCAACCGGATCCGCCCGAGCCGAGGAGGCCGACATGACCGCCGAGTCCGTGTTCACCTACGGGGCGCCGCAGCTGAAGTTCGGCAGCGGGGCCTCGGAGGAGATCGGGTACGACCTCAGCCGCTTCGGCGTGCGGCGGGTCCTGGTGGTCACCGACGCCGGCGTGTCGGCCACCGGCCTGCCGCAGCGGGTCGCCGACCAGATGGGCCGCTTCGGCATCGAGGCGCGGGTCTACGACGGCGTGCACGTCGAGCCGACCGACGTCAGCCTGACCGAGGCGATCGAGGCGGCCCGCGCGTCGGGGCCGTGGGACGCGTTCGTCGCCGTCGGCGGCGGGTCGAGCATCGACACCGCCAAGGCGATCAACCTGCTCACCACCAACCCCGGCGAGCTGCTGGACTACGTCAACGTGCCGGTGGGGAAGGGGCAGGCGCCGACCGAGCAGCTCAAGCCGCTGGTCGCCGTCCCGACGACGACCGGCACCGGGTCGGAGAGCACGACGATCTGCGTGATGGACGTGCTGGCGCAGCGGGTGAAGACCGGCATCAGCCACGCGCGGCTGCGGCCCACCCTCGCCGTCATCGACCCCGACCTCACCGTCACCCAGCCGCCCGGGGTCACCGCCGCGGCCGGGATGGACATCCTGTGCCACGCGCTGGAGAGCTACACCGCGCGCTGGTACACGACCTACGACCGCAAGGCCCCCGAGCAGCGGGTGCCCTACTGCGGGTCCAACCCGATCTCGGACATGTGGTCGGAGAAGGCGCTGTCGCTGCTGGCGGGCTCCTTCCGGCGGGCGGTGCGGCACGGCGACGACACGCAGGCGCGGGGGGACATGGCGATGGCCGCCACCTTCGCCGGGATGGGCTTCGGCAACGCCGGGGTGCACGTCCCGCACGCCAACGCCTACCCGATCGCCGGGCAGGTGAAGGACTTCCACCCCAAGGACTACCCGGCCGGCGAGCCGATGGTGCCGCACGGCATGTCGGTGGCGCTGACCGCGCCGGAGGCCTTCCGGTTCACCTTCGAGGCCGCGCCCGAGCGGCACGTCCGGGCGGCGCGGCTGCTCGCCCCCAACGCCGGCGAGCCCGACGACGCGGCCGAGTTCCTGCCCACCGTCCTCACCGACCTGATGCGCGACATCGACATCCCCAACGGCATCGCCGCGGTCGGCTTCGACGAGGGCGACGTCGACGACCTGGTCGAGGGCACGATGAAGCAGCAGCGGCTGCTGGCCACCTGCCCGCGGGAGGTCACCGCCGAGGACGTCGCCGGCATCTTCCGCCGCTCGATGTCGCTGTGGTGACCCCGCTGGGGTGAGCCCCCTCAGCCCGCCGGGACGATCGTCTTGGTGACCTGCGCCGAGGCGACGAGGGCGCCGTCCACCGTCGCCTCGGCGCGCAGGAACGCCACCGCGCGGCCGCGGCGCAGCACCGAGCCTGTGACGTCGACCCGCGCGCCGGCGCGCACCGGCCGCAGCAGCGACGCGGTGAGGTCGTGGGTGACCGCGTGCTCGCCGTCGCCCAGGGAGGGCAGCAGCGACAGGAAGGCCGCGACGTCGAGGAAGGTGTAGACGACACCGCCGTGCAGCAGCGCCGCCTGGTTCTGCGCGGCGGCGCCGACGGGGAACCAGATGCCGGCGGTCGGGTCGGCGGGGTCGCGCAGCTGCATGCCCAGGTGCCGGTGCAGCGGGATGTCGAGGACCGCCTGCACCCGGGCGGCGGCCACCTCCGGCGAGCTCACGCGCGCGCCAGCAGGTCGAGCACCCGGCGGGTGAGCAGCGCGGCCGCCTCCGGGTCGTGGGAGGGCAGCGTGCGGTCGGCGAAGCAGTGCCGGTCGCCGGGGTAGAGGAACACCTCGGCGTCGCCGGCCTGCTCCGCGAGCGCCCGGGCCGCCGCGAGGTCGCCCTCGTCGACGAACAGCGGGTCGGCGTCCATGCCGTGCACCTGCACCGGGACGCCGGCCGGCCAGGAGCCGAACTCCTCCGCCGGGAGGCACGAGTAGAGGAGCACCGCGCCGCGGGCGCCGGGCCGGGTCTGCGCCGACTGCTGCGCCGGGAGCACGCCGAGCGACATGCCCGCGTAGACCAGGTCCGCGGGGAGGTCCGCCACGGCACGGGCGCCGCGGTCCACCACCTCGCCGAGGCCGACCTCCCGCGCGTGGGCGACCCCGTCCGCGACCGAGCCGAACGTGCGGCCCTCGAACAGGTCGGGGGTGTGCACCGTGTGCCCGGCCGCGCGCAGGTCGTCGGCGAACGCGGTGACGCCGGGCGTCAGCCCCAGCGCGTGGTGGAACAACACGACCTCGGCCACGGGCGGCTCCTTCGTGAGGCGGTGGTCCGGCGGTGGTCCGGCGTCGGACCGTAACCCGCGGGTCCGGCGCCGCCCCGCTCAGGCCGTCAGGCGCTGAGCGGCATGCTGCGGCGGGCCAGGCGCACCCGCCGGCGCTCGCGCTCGGACAGCCCGCCCCAGATGCCGAAGCGCTCGTCGTTGGCCAGCGCGTACTCCAGGCACTCGGTGCGGACGTCGCAGCCGGCGCACACGCGCTTGGCCTCACGGGTCGAGCCGCCCTTCTCCGGGAAGAAGGCCTCGGGGTCGGTCTCGGCGCACAGCGCGTCCAGCCGCCAGCCGGCGTCGCCGCCGGACAGGACGCTCCAGGCCGAGCCGGTGAGGGCATCGGGCTGCGCGGAGGACTCGGTGATCAGGCTGAGGCGGGAGGACGGCACGGGGAGCTCCTCGGGGTCTCGGAGGTGGCGTGACCCGTGCGTGACGGACGGGTACGCCCTGACTGCTGACAGTGACGTTACGGAGTCCCCGCCTCGTCGCGCACCGTCAGAACATTCGCGGAACCCGGCCGTCCGGTTGGCAGATCATGCCGGAGACGGCGCGGCGGGAAGTCCTTCCGCCGGGGCTGTCGATCTGGTGCGGTGCTGCGTGTCGTAGAGGTGGAGGGCCCGGCAGGCGGGCCCCCGGACCCCGGAGGACACCATGACGAAGTACCTGGTCCTGATCTACGAGGACGAGGCGCAGTACGCCACCGCGACCCCCGACGTCTACGGCGAGATCACGGCCGAGCACGACACCTTCTCCGCGGGCGTGGAGCGGCACGGCGCGAAGCTGCTCGGCGGCGAGGCGCTGGAGCCGACGACGACGGCGACCAGCGTGCGCGGCGGCGAGGTCACCGACGGCCCGTTCGCCGAGACCAAGGAGGCCCTCGGCGGCTACTACCTGATCGACGCCCCCGACCTCGACACGGCGCTGGCCGTCGCGCGGACGGTGCCGGCCCGCTTCGGCGGCGTCGAGGTCCGCCCGGTGATGACCTTCGACTGACCGGTGTCCTCCCCGACCGCCGGTCCCCTCGGCCCCGCCGTCGCGGCCGCGGTCGCCGACGCGCACCGTCGCGAGTGGGCCTTCGTGCTCGCCGCGACGGTGCGCGTCACCCGCGACCTCGACCTCGCCGAGGAGTGCGTCCAGGACGCCTTCGCCGCGGCGCTGACCGACTGGGCCGCGCACGGCGTCCCCGCCCGGCCCGGCGCCTGGCTGACCACGACGGCGCGGCGGCGGGCGCTCAACGTGCTGCGGCACCGCGGCGTCGAGCGCCGGCACCTGCCGCTGCTGGTCGAGGACGACCGTGTCGACGGCGGGATCGCGCCCGCCCTGGTCGACGAGGCGCACGGCTACCCCGACGACCGGCTGCGGCTGGTGGTCACCTGCTGCCACCCGGCGCTGGACCGCCCGGCGCAGGTGGCGCTCACCCTGCGCCTGGTGTGCGGGCTGAGCACCGCCGAGGTCGCGCGCGCCTTCCTCGTCCCGACGGCGACGATGGCCGCGCGGATCACCCGCGCCAAGAAGAAGATCGCCGTCGCCCGGATCCCGTACCGGGTGCCGCCGGCCGCGGAGCTGCCCGAGCGGGTCGACGCCGTCCTGTCGGTGGTGCACCTGCTGTTCACCACCGGCCACACCACGCCGGCCGGGGAGGACCTGGTGCGCCGGGACCTGGTGGAGCGCGCGGTCGGGCTGGCCCAGATGCTGCGCCGGCTGCTGCCGGGCGACCCGGCGGTGGCCGGGCTGCTCGCGCTGCTGCTGCTCACCGACGCCCGCCGCGAGACGCGCACCGGCGCCGACGGCCGGCTGCTGCTGCTCGAGGAGCAGGACCGCACGCGCTGGGACCGGGCCGCCATCGCCGAGGGCGTCGCGCTGGCCCGCGAGGCGCTGCGCGCCCGGCCGCCGTCGCGGTACGCGCTGCAGGCGGCGATCGCCGCGGTGCACGCCGAGTCGCCGTCGTGGGCCGACACCGACTGGGCGGAGATCGTCGCGCTCTACGGCGTCCTCACCGCGGTGTGGCCCTCGCCGGTGGTGGCGCTCAACCGCGCGGTCGCCGTCGGGTTCGCCTCCGGGCCCGCGGCGGGGCTGGCCGCCCTCGACGAGCTCGCCGCCGAGCCGCAGCTGGCCGGCTACGGCTACCTGCCCGCCGCCCGCGCGGACCTGCTGCGGCGGCTCGGCCGGGTCGCCGAGGCCCGCGAGGCGTACACCGAGGCGCTGCTGCTGACCGAGAACGCCGTCGAGCGGGAGTTCCTCGCCGGCCGGCTGCGCGCGCTGGGCTGAGCGGTCAGGCGAACGCGGCGACCGTCCGGTCCAGGTAGTCGTTGCGGAACGCGCCGCGCGGGTCGTACCGGCGCACCAGCGCCCGGAAGTCGGTCATCCGCGGGTAGAGCCCGGCCAGCTCCGCGGCCTCCGTGGTGAACAGCTTGCCCCAGTGCGGACGGGCGCCGAACGGCCGCAGCGCGGCCTCGATCGCCGGCAGCACCCCGGTGACCGCGGGCTGGTCGGGCACCCAGGTGAAGTGCAGCGCCATGACGTCGCCGCCGGACGCCGGGCTCAGCCACAGCTCGTCGCCGGCGACGGTGCGGATCTCGCTGACCTGCAGCAGCGGCGCGACCCGGTCGGCGAGCCCGCGCAGCGCCTCGACGGCGGCCCGGCCGTGCCGGCGGGGGACGAACCACTCGCTCTGCAGCTCGTCGCCCTTGCTCGGGGTGAACTCGGCGCGGAAGTGCGGCAGCCGCTCGTGCCACTCGCCGGGGACGCCGAGCTGCTGGGTGAGGTTCTCGACCGGGGTGTCCGGGAGCATGTGCGTCGGCTCGGTGGCCGCGCGGGCGCCGAAGAAGTCCTCGGGTGCGGCGGGGTCCTCCGGCCGGGACTTGACCCAGACCGAGGTGACCCGGTGCCAGTCGGTGAAGACGCTGACGCTGTAGGCGGCGTCGGCGACGGCGTCGAGGTCGGCGAACAGCCGGTCCCAGGTCATGTCCACGTACACGGTGTTGGCGACGTCGAAGGTCGGCTGGAACCGCAGCGCGACCCGGGTGACGACGCCGAGCGCCCCGAGGTGCACGACCGCGCCGGGCAGGTCGGCGTCGTCTTCGCCGAGGACGACGACCTCGCCGTCGGAGCGCACCAGCTCCAGCCCCGCGACCGACGTCGCGAGCGAGCCGTTGCGGTTGCCCGAGCCGTGGGTGCCGGTGGCGGTGGCGCCGGCGACGGTGATGTGCGGCAGCGACGCCAGGTTGTGCAGCGCCCGCCCGGACCCGGCCAGCTCGCGCACCAGCTCGCTGTAGCGCATCCCGGCCGGCACCCACAGCACGCCGCCGCCGTCGTCGTCGGCCCGGGCGACCTCGACCCCGGTCTGCAGGTCGTCGAGGACCACGAGGTCGGCGGTCGTGTCGGCGATGTCGTTGAAGCAGTGCCGCGAGCCCAGCGCCTTGACCCGCTCGCTGCCGGCGACGACCTCCTGCACCTCGGCCACGGTCCGCGGCCGGTGCACCCGCGCGGCGCGGTAGGTGAGGTTGCCGGCCCAGGTGCGCAGCGGGGTCTCCACCGGCGGCACGCTACGCGGCCCCCTCAGCGGGCGAGGTCGGCGGCCGGGGACCGCGCCGGGGCGAGGGAGACCGGCAGCGACTCCCAGCCGCGCAGGATGACCGTGCTCCGGCGGTGCCCGGCGCCGGCGGCGGCGAGGCCGGGGAACCGCTCGAACAGCGCCTGCAGCGCCACCTCGCCCTCCATCCGGGCCAGGGCGGCGCCCAGGCAGAAGTGGATGCCGCTGGAGAAGGCGACGTGGTCGCGGGCGTTGCGGCGGGTGACGTCGAAGACGTGCGGGTCGTCGAACACCCGCGGGTCGCGGTTGGCCGCGGCGAGGACGAGCAGCACCAGGTCGCCCTCGGCGATCGGCACGCCGTGCACCTCGGTGGCGCGCTTGGCCCGCCGGCCGGTCCGCTGCACCGGCGACTCCAGCCGCAGCACCTCGTCGACGGCGTTCGGCCACAGCGACGGGTCCTCGGCGAGCAGCCGGCGCTGGTCCGGGTGGGCGAACAGCAGCGCGGCGCCGTTGCTGACCAGGTTGACGGTCGTCTCGAAGCCGGCGCCGAACACCAGCGCGGCGGTGGCCATGAGCTCCTGCTCGGTGAGCGCGGCGCCGTCGTCGTCGGCCGCGGTGACCAGGTTCGACAGCAGGTCCTCGCCCGGCTCGCGGCGCAGCCGGCGCAGGTGGCCGCGGAACCAGGCGTCGAGCTCGCCGAGGTTGCGCTCGACCTCGCGGTGGGTGCGCCAGGACAGGCCCATGTCCAGGCTCGGCGTGGCGCCGTCGGCCCAGGCGAGGAACTGCTCGCGCATGGCCACCGGGACGCCGAGCATCTCCGAGATGACCGTGACCGGCAGCAGGCTGGCGTAGCGGGCGACGAGGTCGGCCCGCCCGCCGGTGGCCGCGGCCTCCCGCTCGAGGTCGTCGAGCAGGTCGTGCGCGATCTCGCCGGTGCGCTCGCGCAGCCGGGCGACCGCCCGGGCGGTGAAGGCGCGGCTGACCAGCCGGCGGTAGCGGGTGTGGTTGGGCGGGTCGACGGCGAGCATCGACGGCGGGTCGATCGGCCCGACGCTGGGCCGCGGGCCGGCCAGGCGCAGCGCCAGCCGCAGCACCGGCGGCAGGCCCTCGGTGCGGTTGCCGCCGATCTGGCCGAAGTCGTCGCTGCGCAGGACGTCGGTGCAGACGTCGTGGTGCACGCTGACGCGCGCGAACGCGCCGCCGGCGAACGGCGCGGGCGTGCGCAGCCGCTCGTAGTGGGCGTAGGGGTCCTCGCGCACCACCGGGTCGCGGAGGACCTCGGCGTCTGGGTTGCCCGCCCGGGCCCGCGCCCGGATCGCCAGCCGCATCGCGCCGTGTGTCGCGGCCCAGCGGACCGCACTGCGCACCGTCACGTCCTCAGCCCTCCGGGGTGCCGTCGCCGGCCTCGTCGCCGGCGTCGGTGCACATCCTGTGACACGGAGCCCACAGGTACCAGTACCGACCCGTATCAGCGGCCGAGGTGCGCCCGGATCGCCGCGACGACCATCCGGTGGTCCTCCAGCTGAGGCAGCCCGGACACCACGACGACACCGACCGGGCCGACGTCGCGCACGACCACCGGCACGGCGCCGCCGTGCGCGGCGTACCGCCGCGGGTCCAGCCCCGAGGACTCCTCGAAGGTGGTGCCGCGCTCGATCCACGACTGCCGGACGTACAGCGAGCTGTGCCCGAAGCGGTGCACGGTCCGGGCCTTGCGCGCGATCCAGTCCGCGTTGTCCGGGGTGGCGCCGGTCAGGGCGGCGGAGAACAGCCGGTGCCCGTTGCGCCGGATCTCGACCGCGACCGGCGCGTCGGCGCGGCGGGCGGTGGCCACGAGCGCCGAGCCGAGGTCCCAGGCGTCGTCGTTGGTGAAGGTCGTGAACCGCAGCTCGTCCTCCTCGGCGGCGAGCTCGGCGACGGTCGGGAAGCCGCTCACGACTGCTGCCCCCCGACGACGACGTTCCACGGCCGGACCGTCCAGCCGGTCACCAGGCCGTGGACGACGTACGGGTCGGACTCGGCGAAGCGCTCCACGACCTCGCGGTCGGCCGTCCAGACGAGCACCGCCCGGTCGAACGGGTCGGGCAGCGCGCCGGCCAGCAGCAGCTCACCCCGCTCGTGCGCCGCGCGGGCGAGCGCGAGGTGGTCCTCCCGCAGCGCCGCCCGCCGTTCCAGGTAGTCGTCGGCGAGGGAGTACTCGAGCAGGTACATGGCCGCCACTCTCACACGGGGGCGTGCCCGCCGGGCGCCCCGCGGTCCGGTTCCGGGCCCGGGGACGACGGGACCCCCGCGGCCTGAGGGCCGTGGGGGTCCGGTGGTGGTGCGGCGGGAGGACGCGGCGCGGTCGCGCCGCGTGCTCCCGGTGGTGCTCAGATCGCGCGGACGTTCTCCGCCTGGGGGCCCTTCTGGCCCTGGGTGACGTCGAACTCGACGCGCTGCGCCTCGTCCAGCGACCGGTAGCCGGAGCCGCTGATCGCCGAGAAGTGGCAGAAGACGTCGGGGCCGCCGCCGTCCTGCTCGATGAAGCCGAAGCCCTTCTCCGCGTTGAACCACTTCACGGTGCCCTGGGTCATGTCGTTCTCTCTTCCGTGCTGGGGTGTCGGCCCGGCAGGTGCCGGCGCCGGGTCGCCGCACCGACCGGCAGGACCGAGAGGAACGTCAGGCAGAGACGACTGCGGACGTCCGAGAACGAAGCAGAGGCACGACAGCGACCGGACGCCACTGTACCGGCTCCCGGCGGGGGGACGGCGGCCGTCCCGCCGTCGTCACCAGCGGAGCGGGTCGGTCAGCCGGGACTGCGCCGTGCGGCAGACCCGGCAGTTCCCCCAGGTGAGCAGGGACAGCGGGGTGGTGAGGGAGCCGCACTCGGGGCAGTCCACCGGTTCGCCGGACCGGGCACGGGCGTCGCGCATCTCACTCGCGCGTCGCTCGTGGACGGTCTCGTCGCCCCGGCAGGGGCATCCGAGGTGGGCTTCGGCGCAGCGTCCGCGGTGTGTGGGAACGGGTCCTCCTCCGGTCCGCCCCGACGCTACCGGTCGCGGGCCCTCCCCGGGTGCGTCCCGCGGCCGCCGCCCGGTCCGGGAGGGTGGTGGTGCGGGCCGTCCGCGACCATCGGGTCGTGCGCTCCGGACCGCGGGCGGCGCTGGTCGTCGTCGTCCTGTTGGCTGTGGTCGTGGGCCTGCTGTGGACGTTCCAGCGGCGCCTGGTCTACCTTCCCGACGACGGCCCCCTGCCGGCCGCGGCCGTCGCGGTCCCCGGCGCCCGGGACGTCGGGCTGACCACCGCCGACGGCCTGACCCTGGGCGCCTGGTTCGTCCCCGGCCCGGACGCCGGCGCGCCCGCCGTCCTGGTGGCGAACGGCAACGGTGGGCACCGGGGGCTGCGCGCGCCGCTGGCCCGGGCGCTGGCGGACGCCGGGCTGGCGGTGCTGCTGTTCGACTACCGCGGCTACGGCGGCAACCCGGGCAGCCCGAGCGAGGAGGGCCTGGCGCTCGACGTCCGGGCGGCGCGGACCTGGCTGCTCGAGGAGGCCGGCGTGCCCGCCGGCCGGCTCCTCTACTACGGCGAGAGCCTGGGGGCGGCGGTGGTGACCGAGCTGGCCGTCGAGCACCCGCCGGCCGGGCTGGTGCTGCGGTCGCCGTTCACCGACCTGGCCGCCGTCGGCGCCGAGCACTACCCGTTCCTGCCGGTGCGGCTGCTGCTGCGCGACCGCTACCCGGTGGCCGAGCGGGTCGCCCGGGTGCGGGTGCCGACGACGGTCGTCCTCGGCACCGCGGACACGATCGTGCCGCCGGCGCAGAGCCGGCGGGTGGCCGGCGCGGCCGCCGGTCTCCACCGGCTGGTGGAGGTCCCCGGTGCGGACCACAACGACCTCGTCCTGCTCGACGGCGCGGCGCTGGTCGGCGCCGTCGTGGAGCTGGCCACGCTGACCGCGGAGGAGTGAGTCAGCGCGGCTCGTCCGGCAGGACGCTGCCCACCAGCCGCCGCCCCACCCAGTGCAGGACCTCGTCCTCGGGCGCAGGGGTCCCGGGATCCGGGTCCCAGCCGTCCGCGGAGAGGTACGTCTCCCACAGGTGCACCTGGGCCTGCCAGTAGCGGGTCACCGCCCGCCGGACCCGGCCCGCCGTGCTCGGGGTCACGATGTCCATGCCCCAGGATCGGTCGCCGCGCCGTGCCGCGACAGGGGTGTCCCTGCCGGGGACCGCAGCGGTCCTGCCGGATCCGGCTCAGGGGCTCGCCGGCGCGGAGGTGGTCGTCTCCCCGGTGGTCGTGCCGCCGGAGGTCGTGGTGCCCGGGGTCGTGGTGCCCGGGGTCGTGGTGCCGCTGCTCGCCGAGGTCTCGGCCGGCGTCGTGGTCGGGGCGGGCGTCGTGGTCGGGGTCGTCGTCGGGGCCGGTGGCGTCGGGGTCTCCGCCGGTGCGGCGGTGGTCTCCGCCGCGGAGGTGGTGGTCCCGGCCGCCGGCGTCGTCGTGGCGGCGGACGTCGTGGCCTCCGCCGTCGTGGCCTCCGCCGTCGGGGTGGTCGTCTCCGCCGGTGCGGTGGTGGTCCCGGCCGCCGGGGTCGTCGTGGTGGCGGTCGGGGGCGTGGTGGGCGCCGAGGTCGTCGTCGGCGGGGTCGTCGGCGTCGTGGTGGGTGCGGCGGCCGTCGTCTCCGGAGCCTGCCCGGGGGTCTCGGTCAGGGCCGGGGGCACGACCACGGCCGGGGCGCGGGACTGCTGGGGCCGGGCGGTCTGCGGCGCCGCGGTGAGCGCCGCGGGGGCGGTGCCCGCCATGGGGGCGTCGGTGGCCTGCGAGAGCGTGTGGGTGAGCAGGACGACCCCGCCGAACACGCCCAGCACCACGCCGCCGGCCAGCAGCGCCTCCACGCCGCGGGGCAGGCGCCGGGTCGGCACCGCCACGGACACCCGCGCCACGCTCACGACCGGGCGGCGCGGCGGCGCGACCGGGCCCGGCTGCCCGGCACGGTGCAGGGCCGCGTGCCGGGAGGGCGCGAGCACGCCGCACAGCAGCGCGCCGCCGAGCAGCACCGCGGCGCCGATCAGCAGCGCGGTGGCGTAACCCGCGCCGAACGCGTCCCGGGCCCCGCCGGCCACCGCGGCGCCGTCGGGACCCGACCGGCCGGCCACCTCGACCGCCTGCGCCAGCCCCGCCCCGGCCCACTCGCGCGCCCGCGCGGGCAGGCCGGAGACCACGGGGACCAGTTCGTCCCGGTAGACGGCGAGCAGCACGCTGGCCGCCACCGCGCCGCCGAGGGCGCCGCCCACCTCGCGGGTCACGTCGTTGACCGCCGCGGCGAGCGTGCGCCGGTCCGCGGGCAGCCCCTCGATGATCAGCGCCGTGCCCGGGGTGAGGGCCAGGCCGAAGCCGACCCCGAACACGAACAGCGCCGCGGCGAAGTGCCACAGCGGCGCGTCGCCGTCGGCCTGGCGGGCGAGCAGGAACAGCCCGGCGCCCATCTGGGCCAGCCCCCACGCCGCGACGGTGCGGGCGCCGAGCCGGCGCAGCAGCACGGGCGCGAGCTGCGCGGTCGGACCGATGCCCAGCGCCATCGGCGCCAGCCAGAACGCGGCCTGCAGGGGCGAGAGGCCGTGCACGTACTGCAGCCACTGCGGCGCGAGGAAGAACAGCCCGAAGGCGGCGAAGAACTGCAGGAAGACGGAGATGCTGCCGGCGGACAGGCCGCGGTGGCGGAACAGCCGGACGTCGAGCATGGGGTGCCGGCTGCGCAGCTCGTGCACGGTGAACAGGAGCAGGCACAGCCCGCCGGCGGAGAGGGCGGTGAGCGTCGTCCGGTCGGTCCACCCGCGCTCGGGACCCTCGATGACGCCCCAGACGACGCCGCCCAGGCCGGCGAGGGCGAGCAGCCCGCCGAGCGGGTCCAGCGGCAGGTCCGGGTTCCGCGACGCCGGGACGACGACCAGGCACAGCAGCAGCACCAGCCCCGACAGCGCGCCGAAGGCCACCTGCACGCTGCCCCACCAGGCGAACTCGAGCAGCACGCCGGCGAGCACCAGCCCCAGCAGCGCGCCCGCGCCCGAGACCGCGGCCCACACGCCGATCGCTGCGGCGCGGCGCTCGGCGGGGTAGGCGTCGACGAGCACGGACAGCGTGGCCGGCATGACCGCCGCCGCCCCGACGCCGGCCAGGCCGCGCAGCACGATCAGCTGGACCGGGTCGGTGACCAGGCCGGACGCCGCGCTGCAGGCGGCGAACACCGCGAGCCCGAGCAGCAGCGCGCCGCGCCGGCCGAAGCGGTCGGCGGCGATGCCCAGTGGCAGCAGCAGCGCGGCGAACGTCAGCGCGTAGACGTTGACCGCCCAGGTCAGCTCGGTCTGGGTGGCGCCGGTGGCGCGGGCGAGCTCCGGCAGGGCCAGGGCCAGCGACGAGCCGGCGCCGATGACCAGGGCCAGGGCCGCGCACATGACGGCGAGCAGCGCGCCGAGCCCGCCCCGGACTCCTCGAGCGTCGGGCATGCTGTGGCTCCAGACGATCGCCTGATACGCCCGTCTCAGGGCGGTGACCCAGGATGGAGGGGCCGTGACCGGGACCGCAACCCCCGCGCGGTTGCTGGACGCGGCCGAGGAGCTGCTCGCGACCGCCGGTGCGGCGGGCACCTCGGTGCGTGACGTGCTGCGGCGGGCCGGCGTCGCCAACGCCGCCGCGGTCGGCTACTACTTCGGCGGCAAGGACGGGCTGGTCGCCGCGGTGGAGCGCCGGGTGGTGGACGGCGTGGTCGCCGACCGGGAGCGGGTGCTGGCGGGCCTGGGCGGGGACCCGGGTGTGGAGGCGCTCGTCGACGGCTGGGTGCGGCCGATCGTGGCCCTGCGCTGCGCGGGGCGGGGCCGCTACGCCGCGCGGGTGTTCACCCGGATCTTCGACCAGCCCCCGGACCGCTGGGAGGCCAACGGCGCGGCGGCGGTGCGGGCGACGGCCGGGCGGTACTGCGCCGCCCTGGCGCCGCTGCTCCCGCTCCTGGACGCGCGCGAGCTCGCCTGGCGCTGGCAGTGCGTCACCGCGACGACGGACTTCTACGCGATCGGCGCCCTCGACTTCGGCGAGCCGGCCCCCGGCCCGGACGACGTCGACGCGCACGTGCGCCGCCTCGTCGTCCCGGGCGCCGCGCTGCTGCGGGCCGACCCGGCCGGCTGAGTCAGAACGTCACCGGCAGCGCGTCCACGCCGTACACGAACGACAGCCGGCGGAAGGCGAGCCGCTCGGGCGGGACGGCGAGGGCGAGGTCCGGGAACCGCCGGAGCAGCGCGGGCAGCACGATCCGCAGCTCCAGCCGGGCCAGCTCGGCGCCGACGCAGCGGTGGATGCCGTGGCCGAAGGCCAGGTGCCCGCCGCGGGTCGGCCGCCCGGGGGCGAGCGCGCCGGGGTGCGCGCCGGCCCAGGTCGGGTCGCGGTCGGCGGCGCTCAGCGAGACCAGGACGGCGTCGCCGGCCCGCAGCCGGTGCCCGGCGACCTCGGTGTCCTGCCGGGCGAAGCGGGGGAAGGCCACCTGCACCACCGAGAGCAGCCGCAGCAGCTCGTCCACCACCGCCTCGACGTCCCGGCGCGAGCCCTCGCGCACCAGCGCCGCGGCGACCGGGTCGCGCAGCAGGACCAGCGTGCCGAGCGAGATCGTCGAGGCCGTCGTCTCGAACCCGCCGGTGACGATCCCGTCCGCCAGGCCGGCCAGGTCGGCGTCGGAGACGGCGTCGCCGTGCTCGCGGACGATCCGCCCGAGCAGCCCGTCGCCGGGGTCCCGGCGCTGCCGCGCGACCGCGTCGAACAGCAACCGGCGCTGCGCGGACACCGCGCCGAACGCGCCGGCGGTGCCGCGGGCGGCGTCGAAGCGACGGGTGGCCAGCCGGGTGACCAGCTGCTCGTCGGGACGGTCGAGGCCGAGGAGGTCGCAGATCGTCCGCATCGGGACCGGGCCGGAGACGTGCCGGGCGAGGTCGGCCGGCGGTCCGGCCGCGGCGAGCTCGTCGAGCTGCCGGGCCACGGTCGCCTCGATCGCCGGCTCGAGACGCTGCAGGCGGGCCCGGGTGAACGCGGGGGCGACCAGGCCGCGCAGCCGGGTGTGGTCGGGCGGGTCGGTGAACCCCAGGCCGCCGACGTCGTCGGCCGTGGCCGGGCCGGTGCCGCTGAACAGGTGGCGGACGTCGGTGCTGAAGCCGTCGCGGTCGGCGAGCACCGCGCGGGCCTCCGCGGCGCCGGTCACGAGGAGCACGGAGAGGTCGAACGGCAGGTCCAGCCGCCGCACCGGCCCGCCGTCGCGGAGCTCGGGCACCGGGTCGACGTCGACCCGCCGGAGCGGGACCGTCGCGGCGGCCGGGAGGAACGTCAGGCGGGAGAGGTCCAGCCCGCGGCGGCGGACGCGGCGCAGCGCCAGGCGGCCGAGCCGGCTCCGGACGCGCGCCGCCGGGCCGCGGCGGGGAGGGGGCGGAGCGGCGGGCTGGGGGAGGTCGAGGGTGCACTCGGGAGCGGACACGGCGCCTCGTCGTCGGGCCACGGGGGTGGAGCCCGGCGGGACGTGACCTCGGCCCCGCCGGGCAGCTCGAGCCTCGCGACGGCGCCGTGCGCGGACCATCGGGTGACGCCCCCGAAAGCGCTGGTCGCACTGGGGGTGTCCCCGGACGGGGGAGCCCCGGGAGCCGTGGCGCGGTCCTGTCACACCCGCGCGGCAGCATCGGCCCATGACCGGTCCGGTGCGTGTGCAGCTCTCCCGGGCGCGCGGCTGGCGGAAGCCGCCGAACACCGTCGTCGTCGCCCGCCCCTCGCGCTGGGGCAACCCGTTCCGGGTGGGGGAGACCTACCTGTGGCTGCCCGGTGACGACGAGAGCGCGTGGCCGCTGCCGACCGCGCGGGAGCCGGGGGTGCAGGAGGACGGCAGCCGCGTCGTCCGCTGCGCCGACCGCGCCACCGCGATCGAGTGGTTCCGCCGCTGGGCCGCCTCCGGCGACCTCGCCGCCCAGGCCCGCCGGCAGCTGCGCGGGCGCAACCTCGCCTGCTGGTGCCCGGCCGGCGAGCCCTGCCATGCGGACGTGCTGCTGGAGCTGGCCAACCGGGTGCCGGCCCTGCGCTGACCTCGCGCGGCCCCGCGTCCTGTGGCTTGCTGGGCGCATGGACCTGCGCACCCTCGGCCGCAGCGGCTGTGCCGTCTCCTCCCTCGCGCTCGGCACGATGACCTTCGGCGCGGAGACCGACGAGGCGGGGGCGCACGAGCAGCTCGACGTGTTCGTCGAGGCGGGCGGCACGCTCGTCGACACCGCCGACGTCTACTCCGCCGGCGCGTCCGAGGAGATCGTGGGGCGCTGGCTGGCCTCGCGCCCGGCCGACGTCCGCGACCGCGTCGTCCTCGCCACCAAGGGCCGCTTCCCGATGGGCGAGGACGCCAATGCGCTCGGCACCTCGCGCCGGCACCTGCGCCGGGCGCTGCACGACTCGCTGCGCCGGCTCGGCGTCGACTCCGTCGACCTGTACCAGCTGCACGCCTGGGACCCGCTCACGCCGCTGGAGGAGACGCTGCGCTTCCTCGACGACGCCGTGTCCGCGGGCGAGATCGGCTACCCGGGGCTGTCCAACTTCACCGGCTGGCAGGTGCAGCGGGCCGTGGACGTCGCCGAGCGGGCGCACCTCGCCGTCCCGGTGACCCTGCAGCCGTCGTACAGCCTGCTGGTGCGGGACGTCGAGGCCGAGATCGTGCCCGCCTGCCTGGCCAACGGCCTGGGGCTGCTGCCCTGGGGCCCGCTGGGCGGCGGGTGGCTGTCGGGCAAGTACACCCGCGACCAGCGGCCCGCGGGGGCGACGCGGCTCGGCGAGGACCCGGCGCGCGGGATGGAGGCCTACGACCGGGTCGCCACGCGCGAGCGGACGTGGGACGTGCTGTCCGCGGTGCAGGACGTCGCCGAGGCCCGTGGCGTGGCGATGCCGCAGGTCGCGCTGGCCTGGCTGCTGGCCCGGCCGGGCGTCAGCTCGGTGATCCTCGGTGCCCGCACCACCGAGCAGCTGCGCGGCAACCTGGGCGCCGCCGGCCTCGTCCTCACCGAGGAGGAGACCGCGCGGCTCGACGCCGTCAGCGACCCGGGCTGGGCCGACTACCCCTACGGCGAGATCGGCGCGGAGCAGCGCAGCCGCTCGCTGAGCTGACACGGGCGCGCGTCCACGTCACGCGGTCAGGCGGCGGGGGCGAGCAGGGACGTCGGGACCCTGATCTCGGTGCCGTCCGGGCGGTAGGTGCGCCATCGGCCGGTCGGTTGTCGTTCGACGAGGAAGCCGTGGTGGACCTTGGTGTGGTGGCGCTCGCACAGCAGGGCCGAGTTGTCGAGGCTGGTGTCGCCGCCGTCGATCCAGTGGACCAGGTGGTGGACGTCGCACCACCAGGTCGGGGCGCCGCACCCGGCGAACACGCAGCCGCCGTCGCGGAGTTCGGCTGCCTTGCGGATGTGCCGGCTCATCAGCCGCTGCTCCCGGCCCAGGTTCAGCGGGGCGCCGTCGGGGCCGAACACCACCCGGGACACCGCGCCGTCGCAGGCCAGCCACCGGGCTCTCGCGGCGGAGATGGTCGCCCCGAACCCCATCCGCCCCGCGTTCGGGCTTCCGGCCGGGTCGACCAGATCGTTCAGGTCCACGACCACGGCGATCTGCGGCCTGTGCCCGCGCAGCGTGGGCAGCGTCCCGGCGGCGAGGGCGTTGTCGGCCACCTGCACCAGCGCGTCGCCGAGCCGCTGGGCGCGGCTGCGCTCGTCCCCCGCGGGCCGGTCGGCCTGCACGTGGGCCTCCAGTGCGGTCTGCAGCCTCTCCCCGCCCACGGCGTCCAGGTGGCCGCGGAAGGACAGCGAGCCGTCGGCGTGCTTGGCCAGCGTCAGCGACCGGCCCTCGGTCGGGTCGGGCTCCGGCCCGTCGGGGTCCAGGTCGTTGCAGTAGTGCTGCACCACCTGCACCAGGTCGGCGTGCGCGCGCTCGACCGCCACTCCGGTGAACACCCCGTCGATCACGGCCAGGTCCACGCCCTGGTCGGCGGCCGAGGCCAGCCGCTCGGGGGTCACCGCCTTCGCCGCGACGGTGACCTGCTCGGCGGACACCAGACCGGCCTCGTGGGCCTCGGCCAGCGCCGGCAGGTGCTCCAGTGCCCGGCCGTTGCGCACCAGCCGCGCGGCCTCTGCCGTCGAGAGCCGGCAGTGCCCGCGCAGCCACGAGGACATGGATCTCAGCCCGTCCCGCTCGGGAGTCTGGGACAGCTCCGCGGCGCGGACCGCGCGGGCCAGCCGGGCGTCGATCCGGTTGCGCTCGGCGACCAGCGCGGCGACGTCGTCGAGGACGTCACCGCCACCGGAATCACCCGAACACATGATCGAAGTCTAGCCGATCGGACACCGTCCCGCGGGGCGAATCCGCAGCTCAGACGCCTGTCCACAGTGTCGGCGGGGGCCCTTGACCCGGGGCCCGGAGTGCAGGCCGTCCGGTAGCGTCCCGCGACCGTGCACCCGACCGCCGGTACCGGCGATGCTGCCCGTCCCCGCGGGCCGGGTGATCCTCTCCGACCGGCGCACGCAGCGCCGGTGGACGGTCGCCGTCGACGCCTTCGAGCTGGCCGCCGTCCCGCTGACCCAGGAGCGCTACGCCGAGGTCACTGGACATCGGCCGAGCGCGGCACGGGCGACGGGCTGCCGACCGAGGCCGAGTGGGAGCACGCCTGCCGCGCCGGCACCACGGCCGCCCGGAACGGGCCGCTCGACGACGTCGGCTTCCGGCTCGCGCGTCCGTGACCGGCGGTTGACTTCTCACCCGTGGGCGGTGGAGCGGAGCTCCCACCACAGCCAGACGGCGAGCGCGAGCGGCACCGCCACGAACGCCGCCAGTGCCGGGACGGTGCCGAACACCGAGCCCAGCCAGGCGAGCAGCAGTGGGGTGCCGAAGCCGACGTAGGCGAAGGCGTAGAAGGCGCTGTTCATCGCCCCGCGGGTGTGCGGCGGCGCGAGCTGCGCGGTCAGCGTCAGCCCCGCGGTCAGGCACAGCCCGCCGCCGGCGCCCATCAGCGCCGCGGCCGGCAGCAGCAGCGGCTCGAACGTGGTCGCCACCGCCACCACCCCGAGGGCGAGGCCGACGGCGCCGAGCGTCATCCCGAGCGGACCGCCGCCGCCCCCGGCCCGCCGCCCGAGCCGCGCGGCGACCGCGCTCGCCGCCAGCGCCAGCCCGCCCACCAGCCCGGCGTACGCGACGCCGACGCCGTCGGGCACCACCAGCAGCGGCAGCACGGTCGCCGCCACCGCGGGGAAGGCGAACACGCCCGTCGCGGTCGGCGCGAGCACCGCGCGGAACGGCCGCCGCGCCTCCGGCGGCAGGCCGAGGGTCATCAGCCGGCCCGGCCGGCGCTCCCGCACGGTCTCCGGCACGGTCAGCAGCGCGGCCAGCCCCACCAGCAGGACGGCGACGTGCACGAGGTAGGGCAGCGTCGTCGGCGCCGGGCCGTACTCGGCGAGCACCCCGCTCATCGCGGGCGCGATCGCGAAGCCCAGCGACGTCGACACCGCGCCGCGGGTGGCCGCCGACTGCTGGCCGGCGGGCCCGGCGAGGTCCTGCAGCCACGCGTTGGCCACCGAGAACACGACGCCGGACACCGCGCCCTGCAGCAGCCGTCCCGCGTACAGCAGCGGCAGGTGCTCGGCCGCGGGCACGAACAGCAGCGAGACCAGCCCGGCCAGCACCGCGAACGGGAGGATGACGGTGCGCCGGCCGAACCGGTCCGAGGCGGCCCCGGACACCGTCAGCGCGGCGATCAGGCCGATCGCGTAGCAGCCGAAGACGGCGGTGAGGTCGGCGTCGGACAGCCCGAGGGTGCGGCGGTAGACCAGCAGCAGCGGCGTCGGGACGTTGGTGCCCAGGGCGACGGTGAACAGCCCGAAGGTGAGGGCGTCCAGCCGCCGCCCGACCTGCTCCGTCGCAGCGTCCGGCACCCGGCGGACGCTACCGGTCCGCTGCCACGATGGGCGTCCGGCGACGAGAGGAGCAGGACCCGTGTCCCTGCACCGCCACTACCCGCCCGACCTCTACCGCGGCACCACCGGCGAGGCCACCGCCTGGCTGCGCCGCACCGACACGCCGCCGGACACCGTCTCGGCCGCCGGGGTCACCTGCGAGTTCCTCGCCACCGGGGACCAGACGACCGGCCGGTTCGGCCTCTACCGGTGGACCTTCGGCGCCGACGCGTCCGGCCCCGGCCCGCACTTCCACCGCTCGATCTCCGAGCAGTTCTACGTCCTGCGCGGCGAGGTGGAGCTCTACGACGGGCGGAGCTGGGTGACCGCGGGCGCGGGCGACTTCCTCTACGTCCCCGAGGGCGGGGTCCACGGGTTCCGCGGCGGCGACCACGCCTCGATGCTCCTGATGTTCGCGCCGGGCGGGCCGCGCGAGGAGTACTTCCGGACGCTCGCGCGGGGTGCGCAGATGACGCCGGAGGAGCGGGCGGAGTTCATGCTCCGCCACGACACGTACTGGGTCTGACGGGCCGGCCGCCGTCGGGCGGCCGGCCCGCCGACTCAGCCGCGGAGCAGCTCGCCGAAGCGCGCGCAGCTCTCGTCGATCGCGGCCTGCGCGGCCGGGGACCAGGCGCCCATGTCGAAGAAGCCGTGGATCATCCCGTCGTAGCGGCGCACGTCGGCGGCCACGCCCGCGGCCTCCAGCGCCTCGCCGTAGGCCTCGCCCTCGTCGCGCAGCGGGTCGTACTCGGCGGTGACCACCAGCGCCGGCGGCAGGCCGGCCAGGTCGGCGGCGTGCAGCGGGGACAGCCGCGGGTCGCGGGCGTCCTCCCAGGTCCCGGCGTAGTGGCCGTGGAACCAGTCCATGGTGTCCTGCTCGAGGAAGTAGCCCTTGGCGTTCTCCACCCGGGACGGGTACTCGCCGGCGACGTCGACCGACGGGTAGACGAGGAACTGCGCGGCCGTCTTCGTGCCCTCGTCGCGGAGGACCTGGGCGACGACGGCGGCCAGGTTGCCGCCGGCGCTGTCGCCGGCCAGCCCGAGCCGGGAGTCGCCGCCGAGCTCGTCCAGGTGCTGCGCCACCCACCGCGCCGCGGCGACGGCGTCCTCGGCGGCGGCCGGGAACGGGTGCTCGGGGGCGAGCCGGTAGTCGACGGCGACGACCACGGCCCCGGCGCCGCGGCAGACGTTGCGGGCCATGTTGTCGTGGGTGTCGAGGTCGCCGATCACCCAGCCGCCGCCGTGGAAGAACACGACCGTGGGGAACGGGCCCTCGCCCTCGGGCCGGTACACCCGCGCCCGCAGGTCGCCCCCGGCGCCGGGGACGGTGCGGTCCTCGGCGCTCGCCACCGGCACCACGTGCTCGGGCGAGCGCGCGCCGTGCGTGAGCGCCAGGTACTGGGCGCGGCCGGCCTCGGGCGTGCCCTCCCACATGGGCGGCGCGCCGGACTGGGCGAGCAGGGACAGCAGGGCGGCGATGTGCGGGTCGACCGGCACGGGGCAACTCCAGACGGCGTCGTCGGGCGGGGGCGGGGTCGTGGAACCCCGGCTCCGGACGGTACCGAGCCGGGACGGCTACAGGTCCCGGCGGGAGAACGCCATCCCCGCGAGTCCCAGGACGACGGCGACCCACAGCGCCGCCCACGCCAGGTAGGTGGCGGTGAGCGGGGCCTCGCCGAAGAACGGCGACCCGCCGAGCTCGGTGAACTGCCCGACCAGCGTCGGGTCCTGGAAAGCGTTCATCGCCCCGCGCCACAGCCCGTCGGTGGGCAGCAGCATCCGCGACACCGCGCCCACCCGCGCGACGCCCTCGTTGCCCAGCGCGTCGCCGATCCCGCCGACGACGCCGGCGATCCAGGTGGCGCCGAACAGGCCGACCGCGACGACGCCGGAGGCCATCGGCGAGATCACCGTGGACAGCAGCAGCGCCAGGGTGAGCAGCACCGCGGTCTGCGCGGCGAGCAGCGCGAGCCCCACCAGCGGCCGCGGCGGCCAGTAGCCGACCGTCACCTGGACGACGACGAACTGCGCCAGCCCCGCCAGCGCGACGAACGCGCTGCCGAAGGCCACCAGCCCCAGCCACTTGCCCACGAGCACCGCCGAGCGGCGGACCGGCCGCGCCAGCACCGCCAGCGCCGCCCCGGACTCCACCTCCCCGGAGACGGTGGGGCCGGCGAGGAACGCCGTCCCCAGCGCGGCGATGAGGCTGAACCCGAACATCACCAAGTTGAGCACGGTGGACGCGGCGATCCGGGCCTCGCCGCTGGTGAGCCCGCCGAACTCGGCGTCGAGCCGGGCGAAGCCCCACGCGGACAGCCCCAGCAGCGCCAGCGTGAGCACGGCGAGCGAGCGCAGCACCTTCCGCCGCGCCGCCTCGCGCAGGGTCAGGCCGGCGATCGTCAGCACGACGCGGGCGGTGCTCACCGCTGCGCCGCCGAGCCCGAGCGGAGGACGTCGAGCAGCCGCTCCTCCAGGCTGATCCGCCCCGGCTCCACCGCGTGCACCCGGACGCCGAGCGCGACCAGGTCGGCGACCAGCGCCGGCACCGCGGCGTCGGCGTCCTCGGGCAGCGTGACGGTGAACCGGTCGCCGCTGCGGGTCAGCCGGCCGGTGGCGGCCAGCCGGGCCTCGGCGCGGGCGTCGACGCCGTCGAGCCGCAGCCGCACCTCCCGCTGCCCGAGCAGCTCGGCCAGCGTCCCGGCTGCCGCGACCCGCCCCTTGTCGAGGATGACCACGCGGTCGCAGACCCGCTCCACCTCGCCGATCAGGTGCGAGTTGAGCAGCACCGCGACGCCGCGCTCGCGCAGCGACAGCACGACGTCGCGGACGTCGACGCGGCCGAGCGGGTCCAGCGCGCTGGTCGGCTCGTCGAGCACCACCAGCTCCGGGCGGGCCACCAGCGCCACGGCCAGCCCCAGCCGCTGCTGCATGCCCTTGGAGAAGCCGCCCACCCGGTCGCCGGCGCGGTCGGCCAGGCCGACCAGCGCCAGGGCGTCGCGCTGCCCGGCCGCCGGCACCGCCGCGCCGGACAGGCGGGCGTGCAGGGCCAGCACCTCGGCCGCGCTGAGCCACGGCTGGTAGCGGAACAGCTCGGGCAGGTAGCCGACGCGGGCCCGCGCCCGCGGGTCGCGCGCCGGCCGCCCGAGCAGCAGCACCTCCCCGGCGTCGGGCCGGACGAGGCCGAGCAGCATCTTGATGACGCTGGTCTTGCCCGCGCCGTTGGGCCCGAGCAGGCCGAGCACCTCGCCGCGGCCGACGGTGAAGGACACACCGTCGACCGCGGTCCGCCGCCCGTACCGTTTGCGCAGCCCCTGGCACCACACCGCCGGCGACGGCGGCAGGTCGGCCAGCAATCGCTCCGCGGCGGCGGTCGGGGAGGTCACTCCCCGAGACCCCGGGCGACGGCGAGCACCTCGTCGGCGCCCAGCGACCCGGCCACCGCGGTGACGACGCCGTCGGTCACCCACACCACGCCGGCGACCGAGCCGTCCCGCGAGGTGAGCACCGTGGCCTCCTCGCCGTCGACGTCGGCGGTCGAGCTGGTCGCCAGGCCCGCCGGCACCGGCAGCGGCAGCGTCGTGCCGTCGCCGGAGAAGGACCGCAGCTGGGCGGCGAGGTCCTCGGGCAGGCCGGGCAGGGACAGCAGGTAGTCGCGGGCGGTCGCGAACGGGACGCCCGAGGACTCGGCGGTGGGGGCCACGACCCGGGCGACGACGAGGCCCGGCGCGCCGCTGCCGCTGGACCAGACCGCGGCGACGCCGGGGCCGGCGGTCAGCCGGAACCGGCCGCCGTCGAGCCCGGCCGGCGGGGGCGGCAGCGTCTCGCCGGACGCCGCGGCCGCCTGCGCCGCGCGCTCGGCGGAGAAGGTGAACTCCACGGCGGCCCGGTCGCCGACCTGGTAGGTCGGGTCGCCGCCCACCCCGCCGGGGAGCTCCCCGACCGTCGGGACGGCGAGCCCGGTGGCGTCCTCCGCGGCGGCGGCGTCGGCCACCGGGCGCACGTCGGGCTCCTCCAGCACCTGCACGGTGCCGTAGGCGGACAGGTCGGGCAGCGCCACCAGGTCGGCCTGGGTGACGGTGACCGGCGCGATCTCCTCGGTGCGGAAGACCTGCAGCCAGTCCGTCGCGGCGGCGACGCCGCCCCCGGCCAGCAGCGCGACCACGCCGGCGGCGGCCACGAGCGGGCTGCGCAGCCGGGCGCGCCGGCGGCGGGCCGGGGCGGGGGCGGCCGCGCGGCGGCGCTCGTCCAGGGCGACCGCGGACGACAGGCGGTGCCAGGCGGCCCCGGTGTCGGGGGCGGTGCCCGGGGCCAGGGCCGCGGAGACGGCGGCGGCGTCGCGCTGGGCGGCGGCCAGGCCGGTCAGGCACGTCGCGCAGCCGGCGACGTGCTCGCGGTCGGCGTCGGGGACACCGGCCGGCTCGTCGACGAGCCGGCGCAGCGTGCCCTCAGTCGGATGACGCATGGCGGGTCAACTCCTCGCGCAGGGCGGACTCGGCGCGTCGCACGGTCGTGCCGACGCTGCCGGGGGACAGGTCGAGGGCGGCGGCGACCTCGGCGTAGCTGAGGCCGCTGTGCCGCAGGACGAGCGCGACGGCCTGGCGGCGGGGGAGCCGGCCCAGGGCCGCCCGCACGCGGCGGCGCTCGTCGAGGGTGACGACGTCGTCGGCGACGTCGGGCACCGCGGGGCCGGGGCCGCCGGCCGCCTCCTCGCGGGTGGCGCGGCGGCGGCCGGAGCGGAGGTGGTTGAGGGCGGTGTGGGCCGCGGCGACCGAGAGCCAGCCCGGCGCCTCGCCCGCCGGCACCGTGGTGCGGGCGAAGGAGAGGAACACCTCCTGGGCGACGTCCTCGGCGCCGTCCCGGGAGCCGAGCACCCGGGCGGCGACGCCGACCACGCGCGGGTAGGAGGCGCGGAAGACCTGCTCGAGGTCGGCGCGGACCGCTCCTCGTCCCGACACGGCCCCGCCGTCCTCCCGATCCGCCCGGCCCGCGCGCCGGCTCCGCCCGGCCCGGGACAGGACGGCCGGCACGGCGGCCGCCGGTGCGGGGACACCGTGCCTCATCGCGCTCACGTCCAGGTAGCACCGCCGCGCCCGCGGATGTGACAGCACCGGCCGGGTTCCCCCGGCAGGGGGTGCGCGGGAGGATCGGCCGGCACCCCGGGCGAGGGGAGTACCGGGTGGACGACGTCGTGGTGATCGACACCCTGGCCGCGGTCACGGCCGTCTCCCTGCTCGCCGCCGTCCTCGTCGGGTTGTTCCCGCGGCTGCCGGTGCCCCAGGTGGTGCTGCTGCTCGTCGGCGGGATGCTGCTGGGCCCGCACGTCCTCGACGTCGGCACGGCGCAGGACGTGCGGGTGCTCGCCGACGTCGGGCTGGGCTTCGTCTTCCTGCTGGCCGGCTACGAGCTCGACCCGCGGCTGTTCCGGGAGGACGCCGGCCGCCGCGCGCTGCTCGGCTGGACGGTGTCCCTGCTGCTGGCGCTCGGCGTGGTGGGCCTGCTGTCCGCCGGGGACGTCGTGGAGGCGTTCCTCCCGGTGGCGCTCGGGCTGACCACCACGGCCCTGGGGACGCTGCTGCCGGTGCTGCGGGAGAAGGGGCTGCTCGGCGGCCGGCTCGGGCGGTACCTGCTGGCCGCGGGCGGCGTGGGGGAGCTGCTGCCGGTCCTCGCGATCGCGGTGTTCCTGGGCAGCCAGGGCCGGGTCGCCGCGCTCGTGTCGCTGGGCGCGGTCGCCGCGCTCGCCGTCGCCCTCGCCCTGCTGCGCCGCGGCATCCGGGACGGCGGCCGGCTCACCCGGGTCGTCGCCGCGGGCCAGGACGCGACCGCGCAGATCACGCTGCGCGCCACCGTGCTGCTGCTGATCACGCTGATCGCGGTCACCGAGCAGTTCCACCTGGACGCGGTGCTCGGGGCCTTCCTCGCGGGGATGGTGCTGCGGCGGTGGGTCGGCGGGGCGGCGCCCCAGCTGGAGGCCAAGCTCGACGCGGTCGGCTACGGCTTCTTCGTGCCGGTGTTCTTCGTGGCCTCGGGCATGGCGCTGGACCTCGGCTCGATCGCCGACGCGCCGCTGCGGCTGGTGCTGTTCTTCGCGCTGATGCTCGCCGTCCGGGGCGGCCCGGCGCTGCTGGTCTACCGCCGGGTGCTGCCGCTGCGGCAGCGCGCGCAGACCGCCCTGGTCAGCGCCACCGCGCTGCCGGTGCTGGTCGCGCTCACCGAGATCGGTCTGCGCAGCGGCCACATGCTGCCGGAGAACGCCGCGGCGCTGGTCGGCGCCGGCGTGGTCACCGTGCTGCTGTTCCCGGCGCTGGCCGTCGCCCTGGACCGGCGGGCGGCCACCCCGGCGCCCGTCCCGGCGGCCGGGGGCGCGGCCGGCCCCCCGTGAGGCGCCCCGGCCGGTGGCGTCCCGGTCAGTGCCGTCCGGGGCGCCGGACGGGCAGGCGCACGCGGAGCACCGTCTCGCCGGGCCGCAGGTCGATGTCGATGTCGCCGCCGTGCCGGTCGACGATCCGCCGGGAGATGTCCAGGCCCAGCCCGGTGCCCTCGCCGACGCCCCGCGTCGTGAAGAAGGGGTCGAAGGCGTGCGCCCGGACCTCGGGGGTCATCCCGGCACCGGTGTCGCCGACCTCCACGACCACCGCGTCCCGGTCCACCCGCGTGGACACCCGCAGCGTGCCGCGGTCGCCCATCGCGTGCAGGGCGTTGTCGACCAGGTGGGTCCACACCTGGTTGAGCTCGGCGGCGCGCGCCTCGATGCGCGGCACGCCGGGCGCGTGGTCCCGGACGACGGTCACGCCCGGCGGCACCCGCGGCGCGAGCATCGCCAGGGTGCTCTCCAGGCCTTCGGCCAGGTCGGTCTCCCGCACGGCGGCCCGGTCGAGCTGGGAGTAGGACCGCACCGCCGCCACCAGGTCGGAGATGCGCCGGGTGGACTCCTTCACCTCCGCCAGCAGCCCGCTCGCCTCCAGGGTGCTCGCCACCCACTCCAGCGCGGGTTCGAGCCGGTCGGCCCCGACGACGCCGGCCACCCGCTCGCCCCAGGCGACGTCGGCGCCCGCCCCGCTGAGCGCGGGCGCCAGCGCCCACTCCCGCGCCACGCCCTGCCGGGACAGCCAGTCGGCGAGGGCGTCCTCCCGGTCGGCGACCTCCAGCGGGTCCCCGCCGGGCCGGCTGCGCAGCTCCTGGCGGAGGGTGTCCAGCCGGGTGAACTCGTCGGCGGTGACGGGGGCGGCGGCCAGCCGGCGCAGCGACGACAGCATCGCCGCGTGGGCCTCGGCGAGGGCGTCGACCGCCCGGGTCGCGGCCGCGGCCGGGTTGTTGAGCTCGTGCGCGAGCCCGGCGGCCAGCGTCCCGAGCGCGGCCAGGGCCTCCCGCTGCCGGGCCATCGTCTCGTAGTTGCGCGCCGACCGGGACACGCCCTCGGTGAGGTACAGCCCCAGCGGGAAGCGGCTGGTCCACAGGTCCCGCAGCGCGCCGGCCGGCACCCGCAGCACCCGCCCGTCCGTGGCCGCCCGGCCGGTGGCGAGGTAGACGCCGTGCTCGTCCCAGGCCCGGAAGCCGCCGGCCCAGCGGCCGGGCACGTCCATGACCCCGAGCCGGGTCTCCTCCGACCCCAGGTGGCGGACCAGGTCGATGCTGCCCTCCAGCAGCACCCACCAGGACTCCGCGGGAGCGTTCTCCACGAACAGGACGTCGCCGCACGCGAACGGCACCTCGGTGCCGACGGCGGCCAGCGTGCGCAGCTGGTCGTCGTCGGTGCCGTCGAACAGCGCGATCCCGCGCAGGGCGGGGACGGCGGGGTCGGCGGTCTCGGTCATCCGGGGGACCTCCTGACTCCCGGTCACCCGGGCGTGCCCGGAGCATGCCCGCCGCGCCGGGGAGCCGACAGGGCCCCGGGCGCGGCGACCTCAGCCGGTGAGGACGGCCCAGCCGTGGGCGGGCAGCCCGACGTCGCCGCGGCCCACCGACGCGCCGCCCGCCTGCACCGACCCCGCGCCCGGGGCGGGCACGCGCACCGCGGCGTCGGCGAGGTTGAGCGCGACCAGCAGCCGCTGCCCGTCCCCGGCGACGGCGTACACCAGCTGCTCGTTGGCCACGTGCACCTGCTCGGGCGCCGCGGTGTGCAGCCAGCGGTGCCGGCGGCGCAGGCCGACCAGCTCCCGGTGCAGCGCGAACGTCGGCGCGCCGAGCGGCGAGAGCCCGGACGGGTCGGCGGGGAACGGCGGGCGGACGGCGTCGTCGCCCCCGGCGCGGTGCTCCTTCACCCCGCGGAAGGCGTGCTCGTCGCCGGACCACACCGCCGGCGTCCCGCCCACGGTGAACAGCACCGCGAGCGCGTGCGGGAGGTGCCGCACGTCGGGGAGCTGGCTGGCGATGCGGGTGACGTCGTGGTTGCCCACGAACGTCCACGGCACGAAGGAGCGCAGGAAGCCGGCGTGCCGCTGCAGCGACCAGGCCAGCTCGAACAGGTTGCGCTCGGCGATCCCGTGCCAGACCGCCTGCCACAGCTCGTACTGGGTGACCGCGTCCAGCCCGCCCTCGGCCACGAGCCGCGGGTAGTCGCCGTGGATGACCTCCCCGACGACGTAGGCCTGCGGGTGGCGGGCGCGCACGGCGGGCAGGACCCGCGCCCAGAACGACGGCGGGACGGCGTAGGCGGCGTCCAGGCGCCAGCCGTCGGCGCCGCGGGCCAGCCAGTGCGTCATCACGCGGGTCACCAGGTCGGCGACGGCGGGGGAGGAGTGGTCGAGCTCGACGAGCAGGTCGTGGCCCTCGAAGACGTCGGCGCCCGGCGCGGTGCCCGGCGTCCAGTCCGCCGGCCAGTGCAGCCGGAACCAGTCCGCCGTCGGGGCGTCGCGCCCCTGCTCGACGACGGCGCGGAACGCGGGGTGGTCGCGGCCGACGTGGTTGAACACGCCGTCGAGCAGCACCCGGACGCCGCGCTCGTGCGCGGCGGCGAGCAGCGCGTCGAGGTCGGCGTCGTCGCCCAGGCGCGGGTCGACGCGGAAGTGGTCGACGGTGTCGTAGCCGTGGGTGCCGCTGGCGAACACCGGCCCGAGCGCCAGGCCGTTGCAGCCCAGCGCCAGCAGGTGGTCCAGCCAGCGCTGCAGGTGGGGCAGGCGGTGCCGCAGCTGCCCGGGCGGGAGGGCGGCCGGCTCCGCGCCGGTGAACGACAGGGGGTGCACCTGCCACCAGATCGCGTCGGTCACCCAGTCCGGCACGTCGCTCCTCCCGCGGTCCGCGGCCCCGGGCGGGACCCCCGCCACCCTCCCCGAGCGGCTGCGGTCCCGCAGTCCGGGCGGCGGCTCAGCCGCGGGCCGCGCGCCCGCCGGTGGCGCGGACGAGCAGGTCGGCGGCCGGCGTCCGGCCGAGCTCCGCGAGCAGGTCCGCGGCCTCCTCGTCGAGGCGCACCGCCAGCCGGGCCCGGCCGGCCCACGTCCCGCGCTGCCGCAGCAGCGCCCGGCCCAGCGACCACGCGCGGAACTCCCCGACCAGGCCGCGCGCGTCCGCCGCCGGCGCGGCCGCGACCCGCTGCCGGGCCCGCCGCAGCGCCTCGTCCCGGTCCAGCACGGCCGCGACGTCGCCGGGCAGGTCGGGCCGGGCGGCGACCGCCGCCCGGACGTGCACCAGCGGCGTCGCCGCGACCTCGCCGAGCGCCGCGGCGGGACCGGTGAGCGCGGCGGCCAGCCGGGCCGCGGCGGGGGAGGCGTCGTCGAGGACGGACCGGACCAGCCGCACGACCTGGCCGCCCGCCCAGGGGGAGGCGTCCTCGGCGTGCTCGGCGACCGCGAGCACCAGCGCCGTGGCGGCGACGTCGTCCCCGCGCCAGAGCCTGTGCCGGCCGGCCCACTCCCAGGGGTCCTCGGCGGGGTACCAGCGGGGGGAGGGGCGGTGCGGCGTCACCCGGTCCCATCGGCCGCCCGGGCGGGGGAGCTGGAGCCCCCGGCGGCGCCCGTCCCCCCGTCGTGGGAGGGGACGGCCCGCAGACCGTGCAGGCGGGCGAGGCGCCGCTCGGTGCGCGCGACGGCGGCCCGGACGACCGGGGCGCGCCGGGGGTGGGCGCGGGCGGTGGCGCTGTCGGGGCCGTGCCGGCCGAGCACGTCGGCGAAGCGGTCCTCGACGTCGACGGTGCGGCCGTCGGCGGCCGTGGTCTGGTCGGCGTAGGTCAGCGCGTCGGCCAGCGGACCGGAGGCACACCCGCCGGGGTCGAGGTCCCGCACCCGCTGCCCGAGCCCGCGCTCGTCGGCGACGAAGCGGGCGCCGGAGTGGTGCGCGACCAGCCCGACGACCACGGGGTGCCAGCCGCGGTCGCGCAGGTACACGGCGCCGTCGAGCGGGTGGAAGCCCGTGCGCCGGACCTCCGGGGCGTAGCCGATGTCGTGCAGCCACGCGGCGGCCAGCAGCAGCGGCCGGTCGGCGGGGGCGACCGCGGCCGCCGCCTCCTCCGCGCGGCGCGCCACCCCCTGCTCGTGCCGCCAGCGCGTCCCCGTGTCTCCCAGCAGCCGGGCGGCCAGCCGGTGCGCGGCCGCGACGAGCAGCGGGGACGGGAGGCGCGCCGGCGCGGTCCCGGTGCGGACCGTCCCGGACGTCTCCTCACGCAGTGGCACGGGTCCTCCCCGGTCGGGTGTCGCGCGCACCGACCCTGCTCCGGCGTCGCCCGCCGGCGCCTCGTCCGCGGGGGACGGCCGGGTCACCGCTGCTGCGCGGCGTGCCGGTACTCGAGGAGGGCGTTGAGGTTGGCCTCGGCCTGCGTCCGCAGCTCGAGGGCCAGTTCGAGGGCCCTCGCGTCGCCCGGCCGGCCGCAGGCGCGCCGCGCGGTCCGGAGCTCGGCCAGTGCCCGCACGATGAGGGAGTCGAGGACGGTGAAACGGTCCGGGGTCGGCGCCAGGGTGGGCATGGCGGACCTCCCGCCGGTCGTCGCGGCCCGGGGCTGCCGGGGCCGGGGCGCACGGGGCACGGCGTCCCGGTCACCCCGAGCCTGCCCCGCGGTCCGGCGGCGGTCATCGTCCGCCAGGGACGACCGGGGCCGGCGGCCGGTCGTAGACGACCGAGGTCCGCAGCACCAGGTCCTGCACCGACCGGTTGCCCCGGCTGACCAGCACCCACAGCAGTCCGACGGGGAACGCCACGCACAGCACCGCCCGCACCGCGGACCGTCCCCAGCCCAGCCGGTCCCCGCGGTCGTCGCCCACCCGCAGCCCGAGCAGCCGGTCCCCGTAGGTCCGCCCGGCGTCGGCCCAGGTGACGGCGAGGTAGACCGCCAGCACCCCGAGCGCCCAGGACAGCAGCGTCGACGACGACGGCGCGGGGAAGGAGAAGCCGGCCGGGTTCACGAGGAACCGGGCGGCCGCGACCGCCGCGTAGCCGCCGACCACCAGCAGCGCGACCACCAGCAAGTCGACCACGCTGGCCAGCGCGCGGGTGACCAGGCCGGCGCGGCCGCCCCGCGGCCCCGCGTGCTCCGCCGGCGCCGGCGCCGGGACGGCGGCCCGCGTGCCGCGCCGCTCCTCGGCCCGGGTCACGACGGCGGCTCCGGACCGGCGGGGCCGCGGGCGCCGTCGCCCGCCGTGGCCCGCCGCGCGTGCCGGCGCAGCAGCCGGTCGACGACCCGCTCCACCGCCCGGTCGGCGTCGGCGCCCTGGTCGCGCACGGAGCGCACCACCTCCGAGGTCACCGAGCCGGTCGAGGCGCGCAGCAGGCCGGGCAGGTCGATGACCTCGACCACGTACCGCGCCAGGCCGGCGAGGTCCATGCGGAGGGCCGCGGCGTCGAGGTCGAGGCGCGCGGCCGCGCGGTCGAGGTCCACCCGGTCCACCGCGGCGTCGAGGTCGACCCGGGCCACGGCGCGGTCCAGGTCCACCCGGTCGACCACGCCGTCGAGGTCGACCCGGTCCAGCACCCGGCGGACGTCCACCCGGTCCACCGCCGCGTCGAGGTCGACGCGGGCCACGGCGCGGTCGAGGTCCACGCGCGCCACGACGGCGTCGAGGTCGACCCGGTCCAGGACCCGGCCGACGTCGACCCGGTCGGCCACCGCGTCGACGTCCACCCGGGCGACCGCGGCGTCGAGGTCGACCCGGGCCACGGCGCGGTCGAGGTCCACGCGTGCCACGACGGCGTCGAGGTCGACCCGGTCCACGACCCGGCCGACGTCGACCCGGTCGGCCACCGCGTCGACGTCGATCAGGGCCGCCAGGCGGTCGAGGTCCACGAACTCGCCGACCAGTGCCGGGACGTCGAGGCGGGCGAGCAGTCCCCGGGCCACCGCCGGGACCACGCGGTCGGCCGCCCCGGCCAGCGCGCGCGCCGTCGCCGCCACCGGGTGGGCGAGCGCCTCCGGGGCGCGCCCGGGCCGCGGCAGCCGGGCGGTGACGGCGCGGCGGCGGGTGGCGGCGCGGTCGGCGAGGAGGCGGGCGAGCGCGGCGGTCACCTCGAGCACCGCGACCGCCGCCTGCACCACGTCCCGGACCGCGCCGTCGGCGTCGAACCGGTCCGGCGGCGGGGAGACCGGCGGTGCCCCGGCCGGCCGCAGCCCCTCGGCCGGTGGCCCGCCGGGGTTCACGGCCACCGGGGGACGCCGCCCGCTGTCAGGACCATGCGCCCTCCCGCCCTCGGAGCCGCCAGCGTCCGGCAGGGGCCGGGGCCGTCCCTCATCCGGAATGGATGAACCCGCCCCCCAGCGGGGGCGGGAGGCTCCGGTGACCTCCGCCTCGCCACCGCGGGTTCCGCGGACAGGGGAGGCCGGTGACCTTCGGCTCTGAGGTCCCGCAGGGGGGACGGCCAGGCTGGGTGAGGGACCGGTCGCACGTCCGGCCCGGTAGGTGCCCAGAGGGAGGCTCCGGAACGGGGAGGGGCTGCACCGCACGCGGGAGGACGCGCCATGGCGAGTCTGTCACCGATCCACGCGACCGGGTCGGGGACGGCGGTGCCCGCCGCTGCGCGGTCCGGTCCCGCCCTGCTGGCCTCCAAGCTCACCCCGCCCGAGCCGGGGGAGGCCACCGTCCTCCGGCCGCGGCTGACCACCGCGCTCTCTCGGGCGGTGCAGCGGTCGCCCCTGACCCTGGTCAGCGGGCCGGCGGGCTCCGGCAAGACGGTGCTGGCGGCCTCGTGGGCGCGCAGCCGGCCGGACGGCCCCGTCGCCTGGCTCACCCTCGACGACTACGACGACGCCGCGGCGTTCTGGAGCTACGTCGTCGGTGCGCTGGAGTCGGTGGGGCTCGCGCGCGCCGGCCTGCCGGCCCTCGAGCCCGGGGAGCCGGAGCCGCCGGGGTTCGTCCCGTCCCTCGCCGGCCGGGTGGCCGCGCTGTCCCGGCCGGTGACGCTGGTGGTCGACGACGCCGACCACGTGCGGGACCGGTCGGTCGCCACCGGGCTCGACCTGCTGGTCCGGCACTCCGGGGGCAGGCTGCGGCTGGTGCTGTGCGCCCGCGCCGACCCCCCGGTGCCGCTGCACCAGTACCGGCTGGCCGGGACCGTCTCGGAGATCCGCGCGGACGAGCTGGCCTTCACCGCGGACGAGACCCGGGAGCTGTTCGCCGCCATGGGCGTGCCGGTGTCGCCGGAGGTCGCCCGGACGCTCCACGCGGAGGCGCAGGGGTGGGCGGTCGGCCTGCGGCTGGCGGGCGCCGCCCTCGCGCAGGGGGCGTCGCCCGAGCACCTGGTGACCTCGCTCGCGCAGGACGACGGCAGCGTGGCGCAGTACCTGTTCGCGGAGGTGCTGCAGCGGCAGCCGGCCCCGGTGCGGAGGTTCCTGCTGCGGGTCAGCGTCACCGCCGAGCTGTGGCCCGACCTGGTGGACCGGCTGTGCGGGCGACCCATCGGCCGGCGGGTCCTCGCGGGCCTCGCGCGGGCCAACGCGTTCGTCGAGGCCGCCCCCGGAGCGCCGGGCGGGTACCGGGTCCACCCGCTGTTCCGGGAGATGCTGCAGGCCCAGCTGGCCTACGACCACCCCGGCGACGTCGCAGCCCTGCACCGCACCTGCGCGGCCTGGTACGCGGCGGCCGGCCGGGTGCCCGAGGCGGTCGGTCACGCCGCCGCCGCGGAGGACTGGCCTCTGCTCGCGCGGCTGCTGGTCGACGACCTGCTCGTCCCGCGCCTGCTGGCGCACGGCACCGACCCCGCAGTGGACGGGGTGCGCGCGCTGCCCGGGCGGTTCCGCGGCCCCGACGCCGCCGTGCTCCGGACCGCGGTCGCCCTGACCGACGGGGCCGCGCCCCCCGCCGCCGACCTCGCCGACGTCGCGGCGGCCCGCGGGGAGGGCTCCCGGCCGGCCCTGCGCGCCTCGGCCGCGCTCGCCTCGCTGGCCACCGCCGCCGTCTCCGGGGTCCCCGCCGGCGCCCGGCTCACCGAGGCCGACGCCGCGGCTCCGCTGCTGGCCGCGCTGCCGGACGACGACCGGCGGGAGGGCGCCGCGGTGCTGGGCGCCCTGCGCGCCGCCGCGGCCCTCGACACCGACGAGCCGACCGGGCAGCTGGCCGCCGGGCTGCGCACGGCGGCGGGCGCCGCCCAGGCGACGGGCTCGCGGCACCTGCGCAGCGGCACCGTCGCCTCCCTCGGCCTGCTCGAGGCCCTCGAGGGCCGGCTGAACCACGCCGTCGAGCTGGCCGGCGAGGCCGAGAGGCTCGCGGCCCAGGAGGGGCGGGACGACGCCGCCCGCGAGCCGGCGTCGGCGACCGCCCTCGCGTGGACGCACCTGCGGCGCTACGACCTCCCCGCCGCCCGGGAGTGGCTGGGCCGGGCGCACGCCCGCACGCGGTCCCGCGCCGCGGGCACGGCCGCCGCCGCCCACGCGGAGCCGCTTCTCGCGGTGCTGCAGAGCCAGCTGCTGCGGCTGCGGCACGAGTACGACGCGGCGGAGCGGTGCCTGGGTCCGCACCTGCGGGGGCCGCGCCTCCCCCGGTGGGTGGCCGAGCCGGTGATCAGCGAGGTGGTCCGCCTCGCGGTCGCCCGCGGGCACGTCACCGACGGGCTGTCGATCCTCCGGGAGACCCGTGCCGACGAGCCGTGGAGCCGGCGGCTGCGCGCGACGGTCGACCTCCTGTCCGGCGACGCGACGGCGGTGACCCCGACCGAGCCGACGGGGACCCGGGCGCCGGCCGCCGTCGTCGAGGCCCGGGTCATCCGCGCCTGCCAGCTGCTGGAGGCCGGCCACGCGCCCGCCGCGGTGGACGAGCTCGCCGAGGCCCTGGAGACGGCCCGGCCCGAGCTGCTGCGCTGGCCCTTCGTCGACACCCTGCCCCAGGCCCGGCGGCTGCTGCGCACGCAGCCCCGCCTGCAGGGCCCCGCCGCCTGGCTGAACCCGTCGGCGACCACCCCGCCGCGCGCGGGAGGCACCCGCCCCGCGGCTCCCCGGGAGGTGCCGGACGTGGTCCAGGAGCTCAGCGACCGGGAGACCGAGGTGCTGCGGCACCTGGCGGGGATGCTGTCCACGGCGGAGATCGCGGCGACCATGTTCATCTCGGTGAACACCGTCCGCACGCACATCCGCAGCATCCTGCGCAAGCTCGCCGTCAGCCGGCGCAACCAGGCGGTCCGGCGGGCCCGCGAGCTCGGCCTGGTCTGACCTCCCGGCGGGCGGGTCGCCGCGGCGGGAGGTGACCGGGGTCATGCGGAGCGGACGATGCCCGCCCGCCCGCCGCGGCCCCACGCTGCTGCCGCACACGCCCCGGTCCCGCCCGTCGCACGGGCCAGCGGGACCCGGGGCCGGACCGAGGAGGAGAGGCACGTGACAGACACCTCGCGCGCGGACGCGACGTCGACGAGCACGTCGGTGCCGCGGCCGCGCTACGAGCAGCAACCCCTCGAGGAGCGGCCCAGCGGCTGGGCGGGCTGGGTCGTCTTCGCCGGCGTCATGCTCGTCATGCTCGGCACGTTCCAGATCATCCAGGGGCTCATCGCCGTCTTCGACGACGGCTTCTACCTGGTCGCGGACTCCGGCCTGGCCGTGAACGTCGACTACGACGTCTGGGGCTGGACGCACATGATCATCGGCGCCGTCGGGATCGCGGCGGGGCTCGGCCTCCTGGCGGGCAACATGGCCGCCCGCGTGGTCGGCGTCTGCATCGCGTTCCTGAGCGCGCTGGTGAACCTCGCGTTCATCGCCGCGTACCCGGTGTGGTCGGTCCTCATGATCACGATCGACGTCATCGTGATCTACGCGATCATCGTCCACGGGCGGGAGCTGAAGTCCGACTACCGCTGACCGCCGTTCCCCGGGGGGGGGGGGGGGGGGGGGGGGGGGCGGGCCGCCCCCCCCCCCCCGCCGCCCGCCCGCCCCGGCGCGGGGGCGTGGTGGGCCCCCCCCCCCCCCCGCCCCCCCCCGCCCCCCCCGGCCCGGGCCGCGGCCCCCGCCCCCCCCCCCCCCCCCCCCCCCCCCCCCCCCCCCCCCCCCCCCCCCCCCCCGATGCTCGACCACCGCCTCGCCGGGCGCCTGGCGCGGGCCGCCGTCGAGGCGGGCGGGCAGGCGCCGGCGTACCTCGCGCTGGTGGAGGCCACCACCTGGCCCGGGTCCCCGGTGGAGACCGAGGACCTCACCCGCCACGCCGCAGAGGTCGCCGTCACGGACGACGACCGCGTCGAGGCCACGGTGATCCGGGTGCTCGACCTGGCCTGCGCCCTCGGTCAGGTCGCCCAGGCGCAGGCCGTGCTCGACGCGGTGGTCCCGGCAGTCCGTTCGGACCACGGCCGCTCCCTCCTCGCGGCGACCGGGGCGGTTCTCGCCTTCTGCAGCGGCGACCCGGTCGGGGCGGTGGACCAGGCAACGGCTGTGCGCTCCACCGCCCGCGAAGGGGAGTCGGCCTGGCAGCTCGCGACCGCCGCGGCTGCACTGGGGCACGCCGTCACCGGAGCTCCGCGGTCGGCGCTGGCCAGGGTCGCCGAGGGGCGGGCCCGTCTGACGTGGCCGGATGGGAGGAGCGTGCCCGCCTTCGTGCACCTGGCGTTGACGCAGGCCGAGGTCATGGCGCTCCGCCTGAGCGGACGGGCGCGTGAGCTCGAGTCCCTCGCGGCCGACCTCCACCGGCGCAACCTGGCCGGTCCGGAGTGGTACGGGGACGCCATCGCCTCCCTGCACTGTGGCTGGGCCGCGCTCGCCGCCGGGCGGGTACGACTGGCGGCCCGCTGGCTGGTGAGCGCGTACGCGGGCCTGCGGAGGGCCGACCCGCTGGGTCTCCTGCCGCTGTGCCGCGCCCAGCTCGCGATGGCGCGGGCGCTCCTCGGCGACGTCGACGCCGCACGCGGGCTCGTTGCCGAACTCGACGAAGCCGCCTCCGCGCTCCCCGTCTACGCCCCGTTCGTCCTCGTCGCACGCGCCGTGGTGGCCGGTGCCCAGGGACACTCCGCTGAGGCCGCCCGGCTCAGCCGGGAGGCCGCTCGGAGCGCCGCCGAACAGGGGCAGGTGGCGACCGAGGCGGTCGTCCTGCACACCACCTTCCGCTTCGGGCGCCCGCTCCACGTGGTCGACCGGCTCGGCGTCCTCGCCCGGCGCTGCGAGTCGGCCTACGTGCAGGACCTCGCCGACCACGTGGGGGCGATCGTGGCCGAGAACGGGGACGACCTCGACGTGCTGAGCCGCCGCTTCGAGGAGGCCGGCCTGGTGCTGACCGCTGCGGACGCCGCCGCGGAGGCAGCGGCCGCCCACGAGCGCCGCGGCGCGCGGCGTGTGGCGGCCACGGCCATGGCACGGGCCGTCACGCTGGCACGCGAGTGCGGCCTGGCAGGCAGTCAGTCCCTGCAGGCGCTGCTGCCCCCGTCCCTGACCGCACGGGAGCAGGAGGTGGCTCGGCTGGCCAGCCTCGGGTTGAGCAACGTGCAGATCGCGGACCGGCTGGTCGTGTCGGTGCGCACCGTCGAGGCGCACCTCTCTCACATCTACGGCAAGCTCGGCATCACCGGTCGGACCGAGCTGTCCGACGCGCTCGTGGACCCGCCACCGCGCACAGGCCCCTCGAACGGCGCCCGGGGGGAGTTGACGCTACGCGGTCGGCGGCTGTCCGCGCGGCTGTGACCGCGGGCCCGGGCGGGAGCGGACACGTGCCCCGGTCAACCGAGCCGGACCGACCCGGCCGGTGGCCGGGGCGCACGCACTCCGTGGCCCGGTCTCGTCGTGCTGTCGCGAGGCCTGCCGCTGGACAGCGGTGTCTCCTCAGCGGGGGGCGCGGCGACGGTCCCAGGCCTCGTCCTCGTCGTCGACGGGGCCGCCGACGCCGTCCATGCCGGGGTTGAGCACGCCCCACTCGATGAGCCGGGTGGTGAGCTCGTCGGGGCTCATGTCGTAGATGATCGCCAGCGACTTGAGGTCCTCCGCGCGGATGGAGAGGACCTTGCCGTTGTAGTCGTGCCGCTGCGCCTGGATGGTCGAGGCGTAGCGGGCGAGCGGGCCGGCCTCGTCGGCGGGCAGCGAGCCCAGCGACTCGAGGTTGAGCACGATCTTGGTCGTCGAGGTGACGGCCGAGGAGGGGCGCGGGTCGGGCAGCAGCTCGGAGACCGGCACGCCGTAGAACACGGCGAGCTCGGAGAGCCGCTGGACGGTCACCGCGCGGTCCCCGCGTTCGTAGGACCCGACGACGACGGCCTTCCAGCGTCCGTGCGACTTGTCCTCCACGCCTTGGAGGGAGAGACCCTGCTGGTTGCGGATGGCCCGCAGCCGGGCGCCGAGTGCCCGTGAGTAGTCGGTGCTCATGCGTCTCTGCTCACTGTCCGTCGTCGTGTCCAGGGCTGGTCCGTCACGCAGCGTACTCACATGTGGCGGATGGCAACAGCGCTTCCCTCGTGCGGGCCATCTGGGACTCCTGCGCCCACCTGGGGGGCCACGACGCGCGACGACGGTCACACGGAGGGGTGCAGTACGGTCGAGACCGGTCCACCCCACTCCTTTAACGACCCGTCCCGTGAGGCGGGGAAGGAGGCCTGATGGCCGGCACGACCGGGCCCCTGCCCGGGAACCAGTCCACCGACCCGTCCGGCGGCCCGGCGCCCACCGTGCTGCTCGCCGCCGCCGACGTCGCCCGCGTCGTCGACCGCATCGCCCACCAGGTGATCGAGAAGGCCGGCGACGCGCTGCCCGACGTCGTCCTGGTCGGCATCCCCACCCGCGGCGCCCCGCTGGCCCGCCGGCTGGCCGCCCGCATCGCCGCCTTCGCCGGCACGGCGGTCGACGTCGGCACCGTCGACATCACCCTCTACCGCGACGACCTGCGGATGCGCGGCGTCCGGGCGCTGGAGGACACCGTCCTGCCGCCCGCGGGGATCGACGGCCGGCTGGTCGTCCTCGTCGACGACGTCCTGTTCTCCGGCCGCTCGGTGCGCGCGGCACTCGACGCGCTGCGCGACCTCGGCCGGCCCCGCGCGGTGCAGCTGGCGGTGCTCGTCGACCGCGGCCACCGCGAGCTGCCGATCCGCGCCGACTACGTGGGCAAGAACGTGCCCACCTCGCGCGCGCAGAAGGTGCGGGTCCACCTCGCCGAGACCGACGGCGTCGACGAGGTGCTGGTGACCGGCCGGTGAAGCGGCACCTGCTGGACGCGGCCGACCTCGACCGCGCCGACGCCACGCTCGTCCTCGACACCGCCGCGCAGATCGACCAGGCGCTCGCCGGCCGCGAGGTCAAGAAGCTGCCCACGCTGCGCGGCCGCACGGTGGTCAACCTCTTCTACGAGGACTCCACCCGCACCCGCATCTCCTTCGAGCTCGCGGCCAAGCGGCTGTCCGCGGACGTCATCAACTTCTCCGCCAAGGGCAGCAGCGTCTCCAAGGGCGAGAGCCTCAAGGACACCGCGCTGACGCTGGAGGCGATGGGCAGCGACGCGATCGTCGTCCGCCACTCGGCGTCGGGCGCCCCGCACCGGCTGGCCGGCTGGGTGCGCGGCAGCGTCGTCAACGCCGGTGACGGCACCCACGAGCACCCCACCCAGGCGCTGCTGGACGCCTACACGATCCGCCGCCGGCTGGGCCGGCTCGACGGCGTGCGGGTGGCGATCGTCGGCGACGTCCTGCACAGCCGGGTGGCCCGCTCCAACGTCTGGCTGCTGACGACGCTCGGCGCGGAGGTCACCCTCGTCGCGCCGCCGACGCTGCTGCCGGTCGGCGTCGGGTCCTGGCCGGTGCAGGTCTCCTACGACCTCGACGCCGTGCTGCCCAAGGCCGACGTCGTGATGATGCTGCGGGTCCAGCTCGAGCGGATGAACGCCTCGTTCTTCCCCAGCGCCCGCGAGTACAGCCGCCGCTACGGCCTCGACGCCGTCCGGATGGCCGCGCTGTCCGACGACGCGATCGTCATGCACCCCGGCCCGATGAACCGCGGCATGGAGATCGCCGCCGACGTCGCCGACTCGGTCCGCTCGACGATCGTCGAGCAGGTCGGCAACGGCGTCAGCGTGCGGATGGCCGTCCTGTACCTGCTCCTCGGAGGGAACGCGTGACCACGCTGATCAAGGGGGCGCGCGTCCTCGGCGGCGAGCCCGCCGACCTGATCCTGAAGGACGGGCGGGTCGCCGCGGTCGGGGACCGGCTGTCCGCGACCGGCGCGACCGTCGTCGACGCGGACGGGCTGGTCGCCCTGCCCGGGCTGGTCGACCTGCACACCCACCTGCGCGAGCCCGGCCGCGAGGACGCCGAGACGGTGGAGACCGGCAGCCGGGCCGCGGCGCTCGGCGGGTTCACCGCGGTGCACGCCATGGCCAACACCGATCCGGTCGCCGACACCGCCGGCGTCGTCGAGCAGGTCTGGCGGCTGGGCCAGGAGGCCGGGCTGGTCGACGTCGTGCCGGTCGGCGCGGTCACCGTCGGGCTGCGCGGCGAGCGGCTGGCCGAGCTCGGCGCGATGGCCGACTCCGCCGCCCGGGTGCGGGTGTTCTCCGACGACGGGCACTGCGTCGCCGACCCCGCGCTCATGCGCCGCGCGCTGGAGTACGTGAAGGCCTTCGACGGCGTGGTCGCCCAGCACGCCGAGGAGCCGCGGCTGACCGCCGGCGCGCAGATGAACGAGGGCGACCGCTCCGCCCGGCTCGGGCTCACCGGCTGGCCGGCCGCCGCCGAGGAGGCGGTCATCGCCCGCGACGTGCTGCTCGCCCAGCACGTCGGCGCCCGGCTGCACGTCTGCCACGTCTCGACCGCCGGCTCGGTGGAGATCCTGCGCTGGGCGAAGTCCCGCGGCGTGCAGGTGACCGCCGAGGTCACCCCGCACCACCTGCTGCTCACCGAGGCCTGCGCCGAGTCCTACGACCCGGTGTTCAAGGTCAACCCGCCGCTGCGCACGGACGCGGACGTGGAGGCCCTCCGGCAGGGCCTGGCCGACGGCACGATCGACGCCGTCGCCACCGACCACGCGCCGCACGCGGTGGAGGACAAGGAGAGCGAGTGGGCGCAGGCCCGGCCCGGGATGCTCGGGCTGGAGCAGGCGCTCCCGGTGGTGCTGGAGACGCTGGTGGAGCCGGGCCTGCTCGACTGGGCCGGCGTCGCCGACCGCATGTCGGCCCGCCCGGCGGCCATCGGCCGCCTGACCGGCCACGGGCGCCCGATCGCGCCCGGGGAGCCGGCCAACCTGCTGCTGCTCGACCCCGCCGCCCGGGCCACCGTCGACCCGGCCGCGCTGGCGAGCCGCAGCCGCAACAGCCCCTACGCCGGCCGGGAGCTGCCCGGCCGCGTGGTCGCCACGTTCCTGCGGGGCGAGGCGACCGTCCTGGACGGAAAGGCACAGAAGTGAGCGAGGCGATCCTCGTCCTGGAGGACGGACGGACGTTCCGCGGCGAGTCCTACGGCAAGGTCGGCACGACGGTCGGCGAGGCGGTGTTCGCCACCGGGATGACCGGCTACCAGGAGACGCTGACCGACCCCAGCTACGCCGGCCAGATCGTCACGATGACCGCGCCGCACGTCGGCAACACCGGCGTCAACGGCGAGGACGACGAGAGCCGCCGCATGTGGGTGGCCGGGTTCGTCGTCCGCGACCCCGCCCGCCGCCCGGCCAACTGGCGGGCCACCGGCAGCCTCGACGACGAGCTCGCCGCGCAGGGCGTCGTCGGGATCAGCGGGATCGACACCCGCGCCCTGACCCGCCACCTGCGCGAGCGCGGGGCGATGCGCGCCGGGATCAGCAGCGAGTCCACCGACCCCGACGCGCTGCTCGCCCGGGTGCGGGCCGCCGAGGGCATGGTCGGCGCCGACCTCGCGCCGCACGTGAGCACCCGCGAGCCGTACGTCGTCCCGGCGGTGGGGGAGCGGCGGTTCACCATCGCCGCGCTCGACCTCGGCATCAAGACCGCGACCCCGCGGCACCTCGCCGAGCTCGGCGTCGAGACGCACGTGCTGCCCTCGACCGCGACCGCGCAGGACCTGCTCGCCGCCGGCCCCGACGGCGTGTTCCTCTCCAACGGCCCCGGCGACCCGGCCGCGGCCGACTACGCCGTCGCCGCGGTGCGGGGCGTGCTCGACGCCGGCCGGCCGCTGTTCGGCATCTGCTTCGGCAACCAGATCCTCGGCCGGGCGCTGGGCCTGGGCACCTACAAGCTGCGCTTCGGCCACCGCGGCCTCAACCAGCCGGTGCTCGACCGGGTCAGCGGCACCGTCCGGGTGACCAGCCACAACCACGGCTTCGCCGTCGACGCGCCGCTGGACCGGCCCACCGGCACCCCCTTCGGCCGGGTCGAGGTCAGCCACGTCGGCCTCAACGACGACGTCGTGGAGGGGCTGCGGCTGCTCGACGCCCCGGCGTTCAGCGTCCAGTTCCACCCCGAGTCCGCCGCCGGCCCGCACGACGCCGCGCCGCTGTTCCAGCGGTTCGTCGACCTCCTGCAGGCCACGCGGGACGGCGGGGACGCGGTCAGCCCGGCGCCACGGGTCCGGTCCAGCACGGGGGAGAACGCCTGATGCCCAAGCGCACCGACATCTCGCACGTCCTGGTCATCGGCTCCGGGCCGATCCTCATCGGCCAGGCCGCGGAGTTCGACTACTCCGGCACCCAGGCCTGCCGGGTGCTGCGCGCCGAGGGGCTGCGGGTCAGCCTGGTCAACAGCAACCCGGCGACGATCATGACCGACCCCGACGTCGCCGACGCCACCTACGTCGAGCCGCTGACGCCGGAGTTCGTCGAGCGGGTGATCGCCAAGGAGCGCCCCGACGCGCTGCTGGCCACCCTCGGCGGGCAGACCGCGCTCAACATCGCCATCGGCCTGTACGAGAACGGCACGCTGGAGCGCTACGGCGTCCGGCTCATCGGCGCCGACGTCGACGCGATCAACCGCGGCGAGGACCGGCAGAAGTTCAAGGACATCGTCCGGTCCATCGGCGCCGACGCCCCGCGCTCCCGGGTCTGCGCCACCGTCGAGGAGGCGCTGGCGACCGCCGCCGAGGTCGGCTACCCCGTCGTCATCCGGCCGAGCTTCACCATGGGCGGGCTGGGCTCCGGGTTCGCCACCGACGAGGCGATGCTGCGCCGGATGGCCTCCCACGGCCTGGCCGACTCCCCGGTGCACACCGTGCTCATCGAGGAGTCGGTGCTCGGCTGGAAGGAGTACGAGCTCGAGCTCATGCGCGACCGCAGCGACAACGTGGTCGTCATCTGCTCGATCGAGAACGTCGACGCGATGGGCGTGCACACCGGCGACTCGGTCACCGTCGCGCCGGCGATGACGCTCACCGACCGCGAGTACCAGCGGATGCGCGACGTCGGCATCGCGGTGCTGCGCGAGGTCGGCGTCGACACCGGCGGCTGCAACATCCAGTTCGCGGTCAACCCGGCCGACGGGCGCCTGGTCGTCATCGAGATGAACCCGCGGGTGTCGCGGTCGAGCGCGCTGGCGTCGAAGGCCACCGGCTTCCCGATCGCCAAGATCGCCGCGAAGCTCGCCATCGGCTACACCCTCGACGAGATCACCAACGACATCACCGGTGTCACCCCGGCCAGCTTCGAGCCGGCGCTGGACTACGTCGTCGTGAAGATCCCGCGGTTCGCGTTCGAGAAGTTCCCCGGCGCCGACCCGCGGCTGACCACGACGATGAAGAGCGTCGGCGAGGTCATGGCGATGGGCCGCAACTTCCCCGAGGCGCTGGGCAAGGCGATGCGGTCCACCGAGACCAAGGTCGCCGGGTTCTGGACCGGGGCCGGCGGGGCCGGCGGGGCGGGTGGAGACGTCGCCGGGTCCAGCGCCGAGGAGCTGCTGGAGGCGCTGCGCACGCCGGTCGACGGGCGGCTGTACGTGGCCGAGGCGGCGCTGCGTGCCGGCGCCACCGTCGAGCAGGTCGCCGAGGCCAGCGGCTTCGACCCGTGGTTCGTCGACCAGATCGCGCTGGTCGGGGAGGTCGGCGCGGAGGTCCGGGAGGCGCCGGCGCTCACCGCCGCGGTGCTGCGGCGGGCCAAGCGGCACGGGCTGTCCGACCGGCAGATCGCCGCGCTGCGCCCGGAGCTGTCGGGGGAGGACGGCGTCCGGCTGCTGCGCCACCGGCTCGGCGTCCGGCCGGTGTTCAAGACCGTGGACACCTGCGCCGCCGAGTTCGCCGCCCGCACGCCGTACCACTACTCGTCCTACGACGAGGAGACCGAGGTCGAGCCGCGGGAGAAGCCGGCCGTGCTGATCCTCGGCTCCGGGCCCAACCGGATCGGGCAGGGCATCGAGTTCGACTACTCGTGCGTGCACGCGGTCATGGCGCTGCAGGACGCCGGCTACGAGGCCGTGATGGTCAACTGCAACCCCGAGACCGTCTCCACCGACTACGACACCGCCGACCGGCTGTACTTCGAGCCGCTGACCTTCGAGGACGTCCTCGAGGTGGTCGAGGCCGAGCGCGCCGCGGGTCCCGTCGCCGGGGTGATCTGCACCCTCGGCGGGCAGACGCCGCTGGGGCTCGCGCAGCGGCTCAAGGACGCCGGCGTGCCGGTGCTGGGCACCTCGCCGGAGGCCATCGACGACGCCGAGGACCGCGGGGCGTTCTCCCGGGTGCTCGCCGACGCCGGCCTGTCCGCGCCCAAGCACGGCACCGCGACGACGTTCGCCGAGGCCCGCGCGATCGCCGCCGAGATCGGCTACCCGGTGCTGGTCCGCCCCTCCTACGTGCTCGGCGGGCGCGGCATGGAGATCGTCTACGACGACGCCACGCTCGAGGCCTACATCGCCAAGGCCACCGACGTCAGCCCCGCCCACCCGGTGCTGGTCGACCGGTTCCTGGAGGACGCCGTCGAGATCGACGTCGACGCGCTCTACGACGGCACCGAGCTCTACCTCGGCGGCGTCATGGAGCACATCGAGGAGGCCGGCATCCACTCCGGCGACTCGGCGTGCGCGCTGCCGCCGATCACGCTGGGCTCCTCCGACCTCGCGCAGATCCGCACCGCCACCGAGGCGCTGGCCGCCCGGATCGGCGTCCGCGGGCTGCTCAACGTGCAGTACGCGCTCAAGGACGACGTCCTCCACGTGCTGGAGGCCAACCCGCGGGCCAGCCGCACGGTGCCGTTCGTGTCCAAGGCGACCGCGGTGCAGCTGGCCAAGGCCGCGGCGCGGATCGCGGTGGGGGAGACGATCGCCGAGCTGCGCACCGCCGGCGTGCTGCCGGCCACCGGCGACGGCACCGACCTGCCCGAGGACGCGCCGATCGCGGTCAAGGAGGCGGTGCTGCCCTTCCACCGGTTCCGCACCGTCGACGGCCACGGCGTCGACACCGTCCTGTCGCCGGAGATGAAGTCCACCGGCGAGGTCATGGGCCTCGACGACGGCTTCGGCACCGCGTTCGCCAAGTCCCAGGCCGCCGCCTACGGCTCGCTGCCCACCGAGGGCACGGTGTTCGTCTCGCTGGCCAACCGGGACAAGCGGGCCGCGGTGTTCCCGGTCAAGCGGCTGGCCGACCTCGGCTTTCGCGTGCTCGCCACGGCCGGCACCGCGCAGGTGCTGCGCCGCAACGGCGTGGAGTGCGAGGTGGTCGGCAAGTACAGCGACGGCCCGGGCAACTGCGTCGAGCGGATCCTGGCCGGCGACGTCGACGTCGTGGTCAACACGCCGTTCGGGTCGCCGGGCAACAGCGGGCCGCGGCTGGACGGCTACGAGATCCGCACCGCGGCGGTGGCCGCCGGCATCCCGTGCGTCACCACGGTGCAGGGGCTGGCGGCGGCGGTGCAGGGCGTCGAGGCGCTGCGCCGCGGCGGCCTCGGGGTGCGCAGCCTGCAGGAGGTCCACGCCGCGCTGGCGCCGCGCCCGTGAGCGTCGTCGGGGCCGTGCGGGACGACCTGGTCGCCCGCGGGCTGGTCGACGGGCTGGCGGCGTCGTTCCTCGCCGGGGTCACCCGGTTCGCGACGCCGCCGGCCGACGAGCTCGCCGCCCTGCGCGCCGGCGCGGAGGAACTGGCCGCGCGCCTCGCGGCGGGGGAGGCCGGCGACGGCGACCTGCCGCTGCTCACCCGGGTGGCGTTCTTCGCCGGGCACGGCGGGCTGCTGGCCGCGCACGGGGTGCGCACGCCGTCCTACGACCTGCTCGGCTCCTACCGCGACAACCTCCTGACCCCGGTCGGCCCACGGCTGCCGCGGCGGCCGCGGGCCGGCGACCGCCGGTGGCGGGTGCTCGGCCGCGACGTCGGCTTCCCGATCGGCGTGCCGGCGTGCGTGCTCAACGGCGGGGAGGAGTGGGTGCGCTTCCACGCCCGCAACGGGTTCAGCGTGCTCACCTACAAGACGGTGCGCAGCCGGGCGCACGAGCCGAACGTGCAGCCGAACTGGACGTTCGCGCCGCGCCCGCCGGGCGACGCCGTCGTCTCCGACCCCTGGGACTGGGTGGCGCCCGGCTCCCCGGACGTCAGCACGGTCAACTCCTTCGGCGTCCCCTCCCCGGCGCCGGAGGAGTGGATGGCCGACCTCGAGCGGTCCCTGGCCGCCGTCGACGCCGACCAGCTGCTGCTGGTCAGCGTCATGGGGTCCGGCGACGGCCCCGCCCTGGTCGACGACTTCGCCCGGGTCGCGGCGATGGCGCAGGAGGCCGGCGCGACGGTCGTCGAGCTGAACCTGTCCTGCCCCAACACGCTGTCGGCCTCGCCGGACGGCGTGAAGCCGCCGCTGTGCCTGGACGCGGACGCCACGGTCGCCGTCGTCGAGGGCGTGCACCGGGCGCTGGACGACCGCACCGGGCTGGTCGCCAAGCTGTCCTGGCTCGACGAGGACCGGCTGGCCGCGCTGGTGCCCCGGCTGGCGCCGCTGGTCGACGGCGTCGCGGGCATCAACACGGTCGCGAGCCGGGTGGTGCGCGGCGACGGCGAGCCGACCTTCCCCGGCCGCGCGGTGGCCGGGCTGTCGGGGGCGGCCGTCCGCGGGCAGGCGCTGGACCTCACCCGCCGGCTGGTGGCGCTGCGCGAGGCGTCCGGCCGGCGCTTCGACGTGCTGGCGATGGGCGGGGTGACCGACCCGGCGTCGTTCGCGGCGCTGTGGGAGGCCGGCGCCGACGCCGTGCAGTCGGCGTCGGGCGCCTTCGCCGACCCCTTCCTCGCCCGCGACTGCATCGCCGCGCACGGCGACACGCTGTCCCGGTCGGTGCCGCGGTGAGCGCGCCGTTCGGGCAGCGGCTCGCCGACGCCGTCGCCGCCCGCGGGCCGCTGTGCGTGGGCATCGACCCGCACGCGCCGCTGCTCGAGCGCTGGGGCCTCGCCGACGACGTCGACGGGCTGCGCCGGTTCACCGACACGGTGGTCGACGCGCTGGCCGGCGAGGTCGCCGTGGTCAAGCCGCAGTCGGCGTTCTTCGAGCGGCACGGCTCCCGCGGCCTGGCCGTGCTGGAGGACGCCGTCGCCCGGGCCCGCGCGGCCGGGGCGCTGGTGCTGCTGGACGCCAAGCGCGGCGACATCGGCTCGACCATGGACGCCTACGCCGACGTGCTGCGCCCGGAGCACCCGTGCGCCGTCGACGCGCTCACCGTCAGCCCCTACCTGGGGCCGGGCTCGCTGCAGCCGGCCGTCGACACCGCCCGGCTGACCGGCGGCGGGCTGTTCGTGCTGGCCCGCACGTCCAACCCCGACGCCGGCACGCTGCAGCACGCGGGGGTGGGGGAGCGGTCGGTGGCGCAGGCCGTCGTCGACACCGTGCGCGGCTGGAACACCCCCGGCTGGGTCGTCGGCGACCCGCTGCCCGACCGCGGCGCGGTGCGGGACCTCGGCAGCTGCTGGGGCGCCACGACCGGGTCCTTCGGCGTCGTCGTCGGCGCCACGCTGCGCGAGCTCGACGTCGACCTCGACGGTCTCGGCGGCCCGGTGCTCGCGCCGGGGCTGGGCGCCCAGGGCGGCTCCGCCGCGGACCTGCGGCGGCTGTTCGGCACCGGCCGCGCCGTCGTCCCCACCGTCTCCCGCGACGTGCTCGCGGCGGGCCCGGACCCCGCCGGGCTGCGCGCCGCGGCCGCCCGCTGGGCGGAGGAGCTCGGGCGGTGAGGCGCGCGCTGCCCCGGCTGGTCGCGGTACCCGGGGTGGCCCTCGCCGTCGCCGGGGTCGCGGTGCTCTGGTGGACGACCACCCGCCCGCCGTCGGGGTACGGCTGGACCGCGTACGCGCCCCTGGAGGAGGTCGACTCCGTCCACGGGAGCACGCTGACCCTGACGTCCGGCCCCGGGTCGGTCGTCCGGGACCCCGGGCACCTGGTCGGGGCCGCCCTCGCGGCCGCCGGTGCGCCGGTGCCGGCCCCGGTCGGCGGCTGGGTCCTGGGCCGCCGGTCGGCCCGCTGACGGGGCTGCCCCGGGCGCGCCGCCCGGCGTGTCACGTCCGGGCGCGTCGGGGGCGGCGGGCCGACACGAATGCGTTTCGTATACTTCGTGACCTGCGGTGTTCACGGAGGGTCACAGCAGGCCTCCACAGGGCGTCACGAGCGGACGACCGGAGATCGAAAAGGTCGTGCAAACAGCGCGTGACCTGCGGATTCGGGGTTACTAGGTTGATCGTCGGTGCCCAGACCGCGGGCCCGCACCCGACACCGCACGTACCCGCCGGGTCGCAGATCCCCGGCAACGACACGATGGGACGCACCATGCCCCTCCCCGACCTGTCCCCCGAACAGCGCGCCGCCGCACTGGAGAAGGCCGCCGCCGCCCGCAAGGCGCGCGCCGAGCTCCGCGAGCGGCTCAAGAGCAAGGGCGCCACGGTCGGCGACGTCCTCAAGCAGGGCGAGACCGACGAGGTCATCGGCAAGATGCGCGTCTCCGCCGTCCTGGAGTCCCTGCCCGGCGTGGGCAAGGCCCGGGCTGCGAAGATCATGGAGCGGCTCGAGATCTCCCCGACCCGCCGGGTGCGCGGCCTGGGCGCCAACCAGCGCAAGGCGCTGGAGGCGGAGTTCGGCGGCGATCCGGTGGCCGCCGACCAGGTGCCCGCCGACTCGACGGTCTGAGGTCACCCCGCCGCACCACCCGTCCGACACCAGCACCACGAGGGACCACCCGTTGCCGACTGCCCAGCCGATCCCTGCCCCGGCGCGCCTGACGGTGCTCTCCGGACCCTCGGGGGTCGGCAAGGGCACCGTCGTCGCCGAGGTCCGCCGCCGGTACCCCGACGTGTGGGTCTCGGTGTCGGTGACCACCCGCCGGCAGCGCCCGGGAGAGGTCGACGGGGTGCACTACCACTTCATCGGCGACGCCGAGTTCGACCGGCTGGTCGCCGAGGACGGCCTGCTCGAGTGGGCCGAGTACGCGGGCAACCGCTACGGCACGCCGGCCGCCCCGGTCCGCGAGCGCCTCGCGGCCGGGGCCCCGGCGCTGCTCGAGATCGAGCTGCAGGGCGCCCGCCAGGTGCGGGCGCGCGCCCCGGAGGCGCAGCTGGTCTTCCTCGCCCCGCCGTCGTGGGCGGAGCTCGAGAGCCGGCTGGCCGGCCGCGGGTCGGAGCCGCCGGCCGTGCAGGAGCGCCGGCTGGCGATCGCGCAGGCCGAGCTGGACGCCGCGGGGGAGTTCGACGTCGTGGTGGTCAACGACGACGTCGCGAGGGCCGCCGACGAGTTGGTAGGATTGCTGGTCGCGCCGTCGGCAGGAAAGGCTGCCGGCGCCTCCGAGTGACCGGCCACCCGAGGCCCCTCACTCCCACCGAGCCAACCGAGGAGCACGCCCGCCCGTGTCCGGAGTCGCACCCGCCCCCGAGGGCATCACCAACCCGCCGATCGACGAGCTGCTCGAGCGCACCAGCAGCAAGTACGGCCTGGTGATCTTCGCCGCCAAGCGCGCGCGCCAGATCAACGCCTACTACAGCCAGCTCTCCGAGGGCCTGCTCGAGTACGTCGGCCCGCTGGTCGACACCGCCCCGCAGGAGAAGCCCCTGTCGATCGCGCTGCGCGAGATCAACGAGGGCCTGCTCACCCACACCGCCGGCGACAACTGAGCAAGGACCCCCTCGCCCCCACGCCTCGCACGCTCGGCGCGGGACCCTGCGAGGGGGCCGTTCCAGCCCCGTGCGAGTGACGACGCCCCCGGCCCAGGCCGGGGGCGTCGTCGCGTCTGCGGGAGGATGGGGCGCATGAGCCGGATCGTGCTGGGCGTCGCCGGCGGCGTGGCCGCCTACAAGGCCGCCCTGCTGCTGCGCGCGCTGACCGAGGCCGGGCACGACGTCCGCGTCGTCCCCACCCCCGGGGCGCTGCACTTCGTCGGTGCGGCGACCTTCGAGGCGCTGTCGGGCCACCCGGTCACCACCGACGTCTGGTCGGAGGTGCCCGAGGTCGCGCACGTGCGCATCGGGCAGACCGCCGACCTCGTCGTCGTCGCGCCGGCCACCGCCGACCTGCTCGCCCGCGCCGCCATGGGCCGCGCCGACGACCTGCTCACCGCCACGCTGCTCACCGCGCACTGCCCGGTGGTGTTCGTGCCGGCCATGCACACCGAGATGTGGCTGCACCCGGCCACCCAGGACAACGTCGCCACGCTCCGCCGCCGCGGCTCGATCGTGCTGCCGCCCGCCGTCGGCCGGCTGACCGGTCCCGACTCCGGCCCCGGTCGGCTGCCCGAGCCCGCCGACGTCGCCGCGCTGGCGCAGGTGGTCCTCGCGGCGGGCGCGGACGTCGTGCGCGCCGACCTCACCGGCCGCCGCGTCCTGGTCAGCGCCGGCGGCACCCGCGAGCCGCTGGACCCGGTGCGCTACCTGGGCAACCGCTCGTCGGGCAAGCAGGGCTGGGCGCTGGCCCGCGTCGCCGCCGCCCGCGGCGCCGACGTCACCGTCGTCGCGGCCAACGTCGACCTGCCCGCGCCGTTCGGCGTCCGCGTCGTCCCGGTCGGGACGGCGGAGGAGCTGCGCGCCGCGATGCTCGCCGAGGCCCCGGATGCCGACGTCGTCGTCATGGCCGCGGCCGTCGCCGACTTCCGGCCGGCCACCGTCGCCGCCACCAAGCTCAAGAAGGACAGCGCGAGCGAGCCCGACGCCGTCCCGCTGGTGCGCAACCCCGACGTGCTCGCCGAGCTGGTCACCAAGCGCGCCCCCGGGCAGCTCGTGGTCGGCTTCGCCGCCGAGACCGGGGACGCCGACGCCGACGTGCTGGCCCACGCCCGGGCCAAGCTCGCCCGCAAGGGCTGCGACCTGCTGGTCGTCAACGACGTCTCCGGCGGCGGCGTGTTCGGCCGCCCGGACAACGCCGCCGTCGTCCTCGCCGCCGACGGCACCGCCACCGAGGTGCCCCACGGCAGCAAGGACGCCGTCGCCGCGGCGGTCTGGCAGGTCGTCCTGCCCCGTCTCGCCTGACCGGCGGCTGCCACGGGCGGGTCCCGCCGGTAAGTTGCTCCCACGGCGCGGGCAGCCCGCGCCACGATCTCGTCACCGACCCAGGGAGAACCGAGTGCCACGCCGCCTCTTCACGTCCGAGTCGGTGACCGAGGGCCACCCGGACAAGATCGCCGACCAGATCAGCGACGCGATCCTCGACGAGATGCTGACGCAGGACCCGCGCAGCCGCGTCGCCGTCGAGACGCTCATCACCACCGGCCAGGTCCACATCGCCGGCGAGGTCACCACCGCCGGCTACGTCGACATCGCGGACGTCGTCCGCCGGACCGTGCTGCGGATCGGCTACGACTCCTCCCGCAAGGGCTTCGACGGCGCCTCGTGCGGCGTCAGCGTCTCGCTGGGCTCCCAGTCGCCGGACATCGCGCAGGGGGTGGACACCGCCTACGAGGCGCGCACCACCGGCACCACCGACGACGAGATCGAGCGCCAGGGCGCCGGTGACCAGGGCCTGATGTTCGGCTACGCCACCGACGAGACCCCCGAGCTCATGCCGCTTCCGATCGCGCTGGCGCACCGGCTCTCGCGCCGGCTGGCCGCGGTCCGCAAGGACGGCTCGGTGCCCTACCTGCGCCCCGACGGCAAGACCCAGGTCACCGTCGTCTACGAGGACGACCGGCCGGTCGGGGTCGACACCGTCGTCGTCTCCTCGCAGCACGCCGAGGACATCTCCATCGAGCAGCTGCTCACCCCCGACGTGCAGGAGCTCGTCGTGGAGCCGGAGCTGCAGGCCCTCGGCCTGCCGACCGAGGGCTACCGGCTGCTGGTCAACCCGACCGGCAAGTTCGTCATCGGCGGCCCGATGGGCGACGCCGGGCTGACCGGCCGCAAGATCATCGTCGACACCTACGGCGGCATGGCCCGCCACGGCGGCGGCGCGTTCTCCGGCAAGGACCCCTCGAAGGTCGACCGGTCCGGCGCCTACGCGATGCGCTGGGTGGCCAAGAACGTCGTCGCCGCGGGGCTGGCCCGCCGCTGCGAGGTGCAGGTGGCCTACGCCATCGGCGCCGCGCACCCGGTCGGCCTGTTCGTCGACACCCACGGCACCGGCACCGTGCCGGACGACGTCCTGGAGAAGGCGGTCACCACGGTGTTCGACCTGCGCCCGGGCGCGATCGTGCGCGACCTGGACCTGCTGCGGCCCATCTACGGCCCGACCGCCGCGTACGGCCACTTCGGCCGCACCGACGTCGAGCTGCCGTGGGAGCGCACCGACCGCGTGGAGGCCCTCCGCTCCGCGGTGGGCTGACGGAGGACCACCCTTCCCCCCACGCCTCGCGAGCTCGGCGCGGGGCCTGGAGGGTGACCGTTCCAGCACGTCACCAGGTTCGCGGCGGGCCCCTGCAGCGGGGCCAGGATCGTCGGACCCGGCGGGGACACTGCTGCGACACGACCCCGCCGAACGGAGAACAGCGCTGTCGAAGGACCCCGCGCCCCTCACCCCTCGCGAGCTCGGGGCGAGCCTCCGCGCGGGGCCGAAACGCGTGGCCCGGGTCGTCGTCGACGTGCCGCTGGCCCACCTCGACCGGGCCTTCGACTACGCGGTCCCGGACGAGATGGCCGGCGAGGTCCGGGCCGGCTGCCGGGTGCGGGTGCGCTTCGCCGGGCAGCTGGTCGACGGGTTCGTCCTCGAGCTCACCGACGTCAGCGAGTCCGGCCGCACGCTCGCCCCGCTCGCCAAGCTGGTCTCGTCCGAGCCGGTGCTCACCCCCGAGGTGGCCGCGCTGGCCCGCTCGGTCGCGCAGCGCTGGGCCGGCACGCTGACCGACGTCCTGCGGCTGGCCGTCCCGCCGCGGCGGGCCGCCGCGGAGAAGCGCCCGCCGGCCGAGCCCGCCGACCCGCCGGCGCCGCCGGACCCGGCCGGCTTCGCCCGCTACCCGACCGGGCCGGCGCTGCTGGCCGCCGTCGCCGAGGGCCGGCCCGCCCGCGCGGTGTGGACGGCGCTGCCGGGGGAGGACTGGCCCGCCCGGCTGGCCGAGCTGTGCCAGGCGGCGCTGTCCGGCGGCCGCGGCGCGCTGGTGGTCGTCCCCGACGGCCGCGACCTGGACCGGCTGGAGGCCGCGGCCGGCGCCCGGCTGCCGAAGGGGTCGTTCGTCGTGCTCCGCGCCGACGCCGCCCCCGACGCCCGCTACCGCCGCTTCCTCGACGCCGCCCGCGGCAGCGCCAAGGTCGTCCTCGGCACCCGCGCGGCGGCGTTCGCGCCGGTCGCCGACCTGGGCCTGGTCGCGATCTGGGACGACGGCGACGACCTGCACGCCGAGCCGCGCGCCCCCTACGCACACGCCCGCGACGTGCTGGTGCACCGCGCGCACCTGTCCTCCTGCGCCGCCGTCGTCGCGGCCACCGCGCGCACCGCCGAGGCCGCGCTGCTGGTGGAGAGCGGCTGGGCGCACGAGCTCGCCGCCGACCGCGCCACGCTGCGCGCGGTCGCCCCGCGGGTGCAGGCCCTCGGCGAGGACCACGAGCTGGCGCGGGACCCCGCCGCGCGCACCGCCCGGCTGCCCAGCCTCGCGCACCGGGTGGCCCGCGCGGCGCTGGCCGAGGGCACCCCGGTGCTGGTGCAGGTGCCGCGCGCCGGCTACGCGCCGGGGCTGTCCTGCGACCGCTGCCGGGCGCCGGCCCGCTGCGCGGTCTGCTCCGGGCCGCTGGGCATCGCACCCACGCCCGGGCCGGGCGGCTCGCGGGTGCCGGCCTGCCGCTGGTGCGCCCGCCCCGCGGCCACCTTCGACTGCCCGCACTGCCACGGGACGAAGCTGCGCGCCTCCGTCGTCGGCGCCAACCGCACCGCCGAGGAGCTGGGCCGGGCGTTCCCCGGGGCGCCGGTGCGGGTGTCCGGGCGCGGCTCCGGCGTGCTGCCGTCGGTGCCCGCCGGGCCGCAGCTGGTCGTGGCCACCCCGGGCGCCGAGCCGGTCGCCGAGGGCGGCTACGGCGCCGCGCTGCTGCTCGACTCGTGGGCGCTGCTCGGGCGGGCGGACCTGCGGGCGGGGGAGGAGACCCTGCGCCGCTGGATGAACGCCGCCACGCTGGTGCGGGCACACGGCTCGGTCGTCGTCGCCGCCGACGCCGCGCACCCCGTCGTCCAGGCGCTGGTCCGCTGGGACCCGGGCTGGCTGGCCGAGCGCGAGCTCGCCGACCGCCGCGAGCTCGGCTTCCCGCCGGTCACCCGGATGGCCGCGCTGTCCGGGTCGCCGGCGGCGCTGGCGGAGTTCCTCGGCGCCGCGCGGCTGCCCGACGACGCCGACCTGCTCGGCCCGGTGCCGGAGCCGCCGCGGCCCGGGCAGGAGGGCGAGCGCGAGCGCTACCTCGTGCGGGTGCCGCGCACCGAGGGCCTGGCGCTGGCGACCGCGCTGGCCGAGGTGCAGGGCGTGCGCAGCGCCCGCAAGGCGCCCGAGCACGTGCGCGTCCAGCTCGACCCGCTCGACCTGGTGTGACGGGTCCCCGCACGCCCCCACCTACGCTGGGCGGGTGAGCGTCACCCCCATCCGGCTGCTGGGCGACCCGGTCCTGCACCGGCCCGCGGCGCCCGTCGTCGACTTCGACGCGGAGCTGCGCCGGCTCGTCGCGGACCTGACCGACACCATGCACGCCGCCGGCGGCGCCGGGCTCGCCGCGCCGCAGATCGGCGTCGGGCTGCGGGTCTTCACCTGGTACGTCGACGGCGAGGTGGGCCACCTGGTCAACCCCTCGGTCGACCTGGTCGGCGACGAGACCGAGGAGGCGCCCGAGGGCTGCCTGTCCATCCCGGGCTTCCGCTTCGACTGCCGGCGGCACCTGCACGTCGTCGCGACCGGCTGGAACGTGCACGGCGACCCGGTGCGGGTGGAGGGCTCGGACCTGCTGGCCCGCGCGGTGCAGCACGAGGTGGACCACCTCGACGGCGTCGTGTTCGTCGACCGGCTCGACCCCGAGGCCGCCGCCGCGGCGCGGGCCGCGCTGGCCGAGGCCGAGTGGGCCGGCATGGCCGCCTGGGTCCCGCGCGTGGAGGTGAGCCCCCACTGAGGCTCCTGTTCGCCGGGACGCCCGAGGCCGCCGTCCCCTCGCTGGAGGCGCTGCTCGCCTCCGACCACGAGGTGGCCGCCGTGCTCACCCGGCCCGACGCCCGCTCCGGCCGCGGCCGGAAGGTCAGCCGCTCCCCGGTGGCCGAGCGCGCCGACGCCGCCGGCCTGCCGGTGCTGCAGCCCCGGTCGCCGCGCGAGCCGGAGTTCCTCGCCCAGCTCGCGGACCTCGCCGTCGACTGCGCGCCGGTGGTCGCCTACGGCGCGCTGGTCCCGCCCGCGGCGCTGGAGCTGCCCGCGCACGGCTGGGTCAACCTGCACTTCTCGCTGCTGCCGGCCTGGCGCGGCGCGGCGCCCGTGCAGCACGCGGTCATGGCCGGCGACGAGGTCACCGGCGCCTGCACCTTCCGGCTCGAGCAGGGCCTGGACACCGGCCCGGTCTTCGGCCTGGTCACCGAGCCGATCGGCCCGCGCGACACCGCCGGTGACCTGCTCGGCCGGCTCGCGGTCAGCGGCGCCCGGCTGCTGGTCGCCACCCTCGACGGCATCGCGGCCGGCACCCTCGTCCCGCGGCCCCAGCCGGCCGAGGGGGTCAGCCTCGCCCCGCGGATCGAGACCGCCGACGCCCGGGTCGACTGGGAGCTGCCTGCGCACGTCGTCGACCGGCGGGTGCGCGGGGTGACCCCCGCGCCCGGCGCGTGGACCACCTGGCGCGGCGACCGGCTGCGCCTGGGCCCGGTCGAGCCGCTGCCGACCGCCCTGGCCCTGGCACCCGGCGAGGTGTCGGCCGGGCCCAGCGGCGTCGTCGTCGGCACCGGCCGCGGCTCGGTGCGCCTGGGCGAGGTGCAGCCCGCGGGCAAGCGGATGCTGCCGGCCGCCGACTGGGCCCGCGGCGCCCGCCCGGCGCCCGGCGAGCGGTTCGGCGCATGAGTCGCCCGCCCCGGCGCCCGGCCGGCCCGCGCGGCGGGCGCCGCGACCGCTCGCCCCGCCGCCCGTCCCTCGACGGCGCCCGGCTGACCGCCTACGACGTCCTGGACGGCGTCTCGGCGCGGGAGGCCTACGCCAACCTGCTGCTGCCCCAGCTGCTCCGCGAGCGGGGCCTCGACCCGCGCGACGCCGCCTTCGCCACCCAGCTGGCCTACGGGGCGCTGCGCGCGCAGGGCACCCTCGACGCGGTGCTGGCCCGGCTGGTCGACCGACCGCTGGCCGACCTCGACCGGCGCGTCCTGGACCTGCTCCGCCTGGGCGCCTACCAGCTGCTGGACCTGCGGGTGCCGGCGCACGCCGCCGTCGCGACCACCGTCGACCTCACCCGCGCGATCGTCGGCGCCGGCGCCTCCGGGCTGGTCAACGCCGTGCTGCGGAAGGTGGCCACCGGCGGGGACCGCGCCGCGTGGCTCGAGCGGCTCGGCGCCGACGGCGACCGGCGGCTGGTGCTGGCCACCGACCACCCCGGGTGGATCGTGGCGGCCTGGCGCGAGGCGCTGGGCGGCGACGCCGAGCTCGAGGAGGCGCTGCTCGCCGACGACGCCGCGCCCGAGGTGCACCTGGTCGCCCGGCACGTGGACCGCGCCGCGCTGGCCGGGGAGTCCGGCGGGACGCCGGGGCCGTGGTCGCCGTACGCGGTGCGCCTCGGCGGGGGAGACCCCGGGAAGCTGCCGTCGGTGCGGGCGGGCCGGGCCGCGGTGCAGGACGAGGGCAGCCAGCTCGCCGCGCTGCTGCTCCCCCGCGCGCCGCTGGAGGGCCCCGACACGCGCTGGCTGGACGTCTGCGCCGGCCCCGGCGGCAAGGCGGGGCTGCTGGCCGCCGTCCGCCCGGCCGGGGTGCACCTGACCGCCGCCGACCGCGCGCCGCACCGCGCCGAGCTGGTCCGCGGGGCGCTGGCGGGGGAGGACGACGTCGAGGTGCTCGTCGCCGACGGGCGGGAGCCGCCGTGGGCGCCGGGCTCGTTCGACCGGGTGCTGCTCGACGCGCCGTGCACCGGGCTGGGCGCCCTGCGCCGGCGTCCGGAGGTGCGCTGGCGGCGCACGCCCGACGACGTCGGCCCGCTGGTGGACCTGCAGACCGCGCTGCTCGACCGCGCGCTGGCCTCGGTGCGCCCCGGCGGCGTCGTCGCCTACGTGACCTGCTCGCCGCACGCCGCCGAGACCGTCGCGGTCGCGGACGCCGCGGCCGCGCGGGACGACGTCGAGGTGCTCCCGGTGGCGCCGCTGTTCCCCGAGGTCCCCGGGATCGAGCGCGGCCCGTACGGGCAGCTGTGGCCGCACCGGCACGGCACCGACGCGATGTTCCTGGCCCTGCTGCGCCGCACCCGCTGAGACGCGCGGGGCCCCACGACCGGCGTCCGTCGCCTAGCCTGCCCCGCCGTGCCCACGCCCTCGGACTCCTGGCTCCCCGACGACTTCGTCCACCCCCTCCGCGCCGACCTGCCCACCGGTCAGCACCTGCGCCCCATCCGCGCGGCCGACACCGCCATCGACTTCCCCGCCGTCATGGGCTCCCGCGAGCGGCTGTGGGGCATCTACGGCGAGGCGTGGGGCTGGCCGCCCGCGACGATGACCGAGGAGCAGGACCGGGAGGACCTCGCCCGCCACGAGCGGGAGATCGAGGCGCACGAGAGCTTCAACTACGCGCTGCTCGACGAGGACGAGACCGAGCTGCTCGGCTGCGCCTACGTCGACCCGCCGGAGAAGGCCGGCGACGCCGACGCCGAGGTGTCCTGGTGGGTGGTCGACCGCCTGGCCGGCACCGAGGTCGAGGCGGCGCTGGACGCCTTCGTCCCGCGCTGGCTCGCCGCGGAGTGGCCGCTGCGGGCGCCGCGCTTCGTCGGCCGCGACCTGTCCTGGGCCGAGTGGACCGCGCTGCCCGACCGCGGCTGAGCGCCGGTCAGGCCGGGCCCGGCGCGTCGCCCGCGCGCAGCGCCGTGGCCTGCGTGCGGTAGCGGCGGGCGGTGGCGTGCAGGTGCCCGGTGACCGGCCCGCACAGCCACGCCGCGGCACCGGTGGCGGCGACCAGCTCCGGCTCCGGCGGCACCGGGCCGCCGCCGCGCAGCCCGGCGGCCAGGGCCACCGCGGCGACGGCGGCGTCCGCGGCGGTCCACCGGCCGTCGAGCGAGCCGGGGTCCCGGGTGCGGTCGACGTCGAGCCGCTCGCGGTGGGGCAGGAACCGGTCCCGGCGCCACCGCAGCCGCCGCCGGTCCCAGCGGCCGGCGGCGACCTCCGCGTCGGCGACGTCGCGCAGGCCGACCGGCCCGTCCTCGACCCAGCTGTCGAGGGACCGCTCCGGCCCGGCGGCGATCGCCGCGAGCAGGCGGTCGGCCGCGGCGGACCCGGTCGGGGAGCGGTCGACGACGCTGTCGGCCGTCTGGGTCACCCGGCCGCCCAGCCCGAGGTCGAGCAGCAGCCCCGCACGGACGGCCGGACCGCAGATCGACCAGTCGCCCGGGCGCCCGCGTCCGGCCAGGCACGGTGCGGCGACCCGCGCGGCCACCCCGGTGTCCGACACGGGCGGCACGGTAGCGGGACGGCGGCGCCGCGAGGGGGTGATCACCGGCTGCCTAGACTCGGACGACGTGGCCCGGACCCCGATGATCGCCCCCAGCCTGCTCTCGGCGGACTTCGCCCGGCTGGCCGACGAGGTGGCCCGCGTCGCCGACGCCGACTGGCTGCACGTCGACGTCATGGACGCCCACTTCGTCCCCAACCTCACCCTGGGGCGGCCGGTGGTCGAGGCGATCCAGGCGGTGAGCCCGATCCCGCTGGACTGCCACCTGATGATCGAGGCGCCCGAGCGCTGGGCGCCCGGGTACGCCGAGCTCGGCGCCCGCAACGTCACCGTGCACGCCGAGGCCTGCACCGGCGACCCCCGCGACGTCGCCCGGGACATCCGTGCCGCCGGCGCCCTGGCCGGCCTGGCCATCAAGCCCGGCACGCCGCTGGAGGACTACGAGGACGTCCTCCGCGACTTCGACACCCTCCTCGTCATGACCGTCGAGCCCGGCTTCGGCGGCCAGGCGTTCATCGCCGACGTGCTGCCCAAGGTCCGCCGCGCCCGCGAGCTGGTCGACACCGGCCACCTGCGGCTGCTGGTCGAGGTCGACGGCGGCATCAACGCCGACACCATCGAGCGGGCCGCCGAGGCAGGCGCCGACGTCTTCGTCGCGGGCTCGGCCGTCTACGGCGCCGACGACCCCGCCCGCGCGATCGCCGCGCTGCGCGCCCAGGCCACGGCGGCGGCCGCCGGGTGACGGTCACCCCGGCCGAGCAGGCCGCCATGGTGAGGGCGCGCGCGCTCGGCGAGAGCGTCCTCGGCAGCACCAGTCCCAACCCGCCGGTCGGCGCGGTCGTCCTCGACGCCGACGGCGCGGTCGTGGGGGAGGGCGCCACCTCCCCGCCCGGCGGGCCGCACGCCGAGGTGCACGCGCTGCGCCAGGCCGGTGAGCGCGCCCGCGGCGGCACCGCCGTCGTCACCCTCGAGCCGTGCGCCCACACCGGCCGCACCGGCCCCTGCGCCGACGCGCTGCTGGCCGCCGGGATCGCCCGGGTCGTCGTCGCCGTGCCCGAGCCCACCCGGCTGGCCGTCGGCGGCGCCGAGCGGCTGCACGCGGCCGGTGTCGACGTGGAGGTGGGCGTCGAGCGGCAGGCCGCCGAGGAGGGCGCGCTCGCCGCGTGGCTCACCGGCGTCCGCGCGGGCCGGCCGTTCGTCGTCTGGAAGGTCGGCGCCACCCTCGACGGGCGGGTCGCCGCCGCCGACGGGACCAGCCGCTGGATCACCGGCCCGACGGCCCGCGCCGCCGTGCACGCGCTGCGCGCCACGTGCGACGCGGTCGTCGTCGGGTCGGGCACCGCCCTGGCCGACGACCCGCAGCTCACCGTCCGCGACGCCGACGGCCGCGACGCCGCCCGCCAGCCGCTGCGCGTGGTGCACGACCGCCGCGGCCGGCTGCCGGCCACCGCGCGGGTGCTCGACGGTTCCGCGCCCACCCACGTCAGCCGCGCGGCCGGCCCCGCCGAGCTGCTCGCCGAGCTGTTCGACCGCGACGTGCGCCGGGTGCTGCTGGAGGGCGGCCCGACGCTGGCCGCCGCCTTCCTCCGTGACGGCCTGGTCGACGAGGCCGTCGTCCACCTCGCGCCGAAGCTGCTGGGCGCCGGTCCCTCGCTGGTGGGGGACCTGGGAATCAGCACGATCGGCGCGGCGCTGACCCTGGAGGTCCGGGACGTCACCCTGCTGGGCGGGGACGCGCAGATCCGCCTGCGGCCGACCCGGCACACTGGAGACCGACCGGTCGCGGACGAGAGGGGCTGACGTGTTCACGGGCATCGTCGAGGAGGTCGGCTCCCTCGCCGCGCGCGAGGAGTCCGCCGACGCCGCGGTGTTGCGCATCCGCGCCCGCCGCGTGCTCGAGGACGTGCGCCTCGGCGACTCGATCGCGGTCAACGGCGTCTGCCTCACCGTCACGGGCGTGGAGCCCGACGCCGACGGCAGCTCCGTGTGGTCCACCGACGTCATGGCCGAGACGCTGCGCCGCAGCAGCCTCGGCACCCTCGGCGACGGCGACCCGGTCAACCTCGAGCGCGCCGTCGCCGCCGGCGGGCGCCTGGGCGGGCACGTCGTGCAGGGCCACGTCGACGGCGTCGGCACGGTCGTCTCGCGCACGCCGAGCGAGCACTGGGACGTCGTCCGGGTCGCGCTGCCGCCGCAGCTGGCGCGCTACGTCGTCGAGAAGGGCTCGATCACCGTCGACGGCGTCTCGCTCACGGTCAGCGCCCTCAGCGCGGCCGACGACCCCGAGCCCTGGTTCGAGGTGAGCCTCATCCCCGCCACCCTCCGGGAGACCACGCTGGGCGGCCGCGCCCCGGGTGACCCGGTCAACCTGGAGGTCGACGTGATCGCCAAGTACGTGGAACGTCTGCTGGGAGCGCGACGATGAGCGGAGCAGTCCGCCTGGACACGGTCGAGAGCGCCATCGCGGCGGTCAAGGACGGCCGCCCCGTCGTCGTCATCGACGACGAGGACCGCGAGAACGAGGGCGACCTCATCTTCGCCTCGGAGCTGGCCACCCCCGAGCTCGTGGCCTTCATGGTCCGGTACACCTCGGGCTACATCTGCGTGTCGGTCACCGAGGCCGACGCGGACCGGCTGGACCTGCCGCCGATGTTCCGGGTCAACCAGGACCGCCGCGGCACCGCCTACACCGTGACCGTCGACGCCCGCGAGGGCGTGACCACCGGCATCTCGGCCTCCGACCGCGCGCACACCATCCGGCTGCTCGCCGCCGCGGACACCTCCTCGGCCGACCTCGCCCGCCCCGGGCACATCGTGCCGCTGCGCGCCAAGGACGGCGGCGTGCTGCGCCGGCCCGGGCACACCGAGGCCGCCGTCGACCTCGCCGTCCTCGCCGGCCTGCGCCCCTCGGGCACGCTGTGCGAGCTGGTCAGCGAGAAGGACCCGACCGGCATGGCCCGCGCCGAGGAGCTGCGGGTCTTCGCCGACGAGCACGACCTGTGCCTGATCTCCATCGCCGACCTCATCGCCTACCGCAAGCGGTTCGACAAGCTGGTCGAGCGGGTCGCCGAGGCCACCGTGCCGCTGGCGCCGGGCACCTTCACCGCGGTGGGCTACCGCAGCTCCTACGACGAGCGCGAGCACGTCGCCTTCGTCTACGGCGACATCGGCGACGGCGAGGACGTGCTCGTCCGCGTGCACTCCGAGTGCCTCACCGGCGACGTCTTCGGCTCGCTGCGCTGCGACTGCGGCCCCCAGCTGCAGGCCGCGCTGGCCGCCGTCGCGCACGAGGGCCGCGGGATCGTGCTCTACATCCGCGGGCACGAGGGCCGGGGGATCGGCCTGCTGCACAAGCTGCAGGCCTACCAGCTCCAGGACGCCGGCGTGGACACCGTCGACGCCAACCTCGACCTCGGCCTGCCCGCCGACGCCCGCGACTACGGCACCGGCGCGCAGATCCTCGTCGACCTCGGCGTGCACACCATGCGGCTGCTGACCAACAACCCGGCCAAGCGCGCGGGCCTGGAGGGCTACGGCCTCAAGGTCACCGGCCGGGTCCCGCTGCCCAGCCACGTCACCGCCGAGAACCTGTCCTACCTGCGCACCAAGCGCGACCGGATGGGCCACCTGCTCGACATCATCGAGCCCGAGACCGAGTCCGGCCCCGCCGACGTCCCCGCCGGTGAGCACGCCACCGTCCCCGGCACCGACGTCCCGCTGGGCCGGCGGGAGCAGCAGCTGTGAACGAGCTGGCGAGTTCACCGAGGGGCACAGCAGCGGGTCCGCGCACGCGGTCGACGAGCGCCAGCGAGGAGGCAGCGTGAGCGGACAGGGACGCCCCGAGGCGCAGGCGGTCGACGCCGCCGGGCTGACGCTGGGCATCGTCGCGACCACCTGGCACGCCGAGATCACCGACGCGCTGCTCGCCCGCGCCGTCGAGGCCGCCCGCGCCAGCGGCATCGGGGAGCCGACCGTCGTCCGGGCGCCGGGCGCGGTGGAGCTGCCGGTGGTCGCCCAGGCGCTGGCCGAGCGGCACGACGCCGTCGTCGCGCTCGGCGTCGTCATCCGCGGCGGCACGCCGCACTTCGAGTACGTCTGCGACGCGGTCACCGCGGGCCTCACCCGGGTGGCGCTGGACGCCGGCACGCCCGTCGGCAACGGCGTGCTCACCTGCGACACGGAGGAGCAGGCCCGCGACCGCGCCGGCCTGCCCGGCTCCGCGGAGGACAAGGGCTGGGAGGCCGCCGTCGCCGCCCTGGCCACCGCGCTCACCCTCCGCGACCTCCGCGGGCCGCGGCAGTCCACCGGCTTCCAGGTCACCCCGGCCGTCGGGCAGGGCCTGGCGTGAAGCGCTTCGACGAGCTGTTCGCCGAGCTGTCGGCCAAGGTCGCCGCGGGCGACCCCGCGTCGGGCACGGTGACCGCCGTCCGCGACGGCGTGCACGCGGCGGGCAAGAAGGTGGTCGAGGAGGCGGCGGAGTCCTGGATGGCCGCCGAGCACGAGGGGCCCGAGCGGACGGCGGAGGAGATCAGCCAGCTCCTCTACCGGGTGCAGGTCCTCATGCTCGCCCGCGGGCTGACCCTCGACGACGTCTACACCCACCTCTGAGGAAGGACCCTCCTGCCCCCCACCGCTCGCCCGCTCGCGGCGGGACCCTGCAGGAGGGCCGAGAGACCATCGGACGAGCACTCAACGAAGGAGCCACCCAGTGCTGCGCATCGCCGTGCCCAACAAGGGCGTCCTGAGCGAGCCCGCGGCCGCGATGCTCGCCGAGAGCGGCTACCGCCAGCGGCGCAGCACCAAGGACCTCGCGGTCTACGACCCCGAGAGCGACACCGAGTTCTTCTACCTGCGCCCGCGCGACATCGCCGTCTACGTGGCCGCCGGCACCCTCGACGTCGGCATCACCGGCCGCGACATGCTGCTGGAGACCGCGCCGGCCGACGGCGGGGGCCCGACCGCCGTCGAGGTCATGCCGCTGGGCTTCGGCCGCTCGTCGTTCCGGTTCGCCAGCCCCGTCGAGTCGGGCATCGACTCGGTCGAGAAGCTGGCCGGACGGCGGATCGCCACCGCCTACCCGGTGCTGCTGCAGCGGTACCTCGACGAGTCGGGCATCAAGGCCGGCGTGGTCAAGCTCGACGGCGCGGTGGAGACCGCCTGCCGCCTCGGGGTGGCCGACGCCGTGTGCGACGTCGTCGAGACCGGGACGACGCTGCGCGCGGCGGGCCTGCGGATCATCGGCGAGCCGGTGCTCACCAGCGAGGCGGTGCTCGTGCGCCGTGAGGGCGCGGAGGAGATCCCCGCCGTCGCCCAGCTGCGGCGGCGGCTGCGCGGGGTCCTCGTGGCCCGCCAGTACGTGCTGCTCGACTACGACTGCCCCAACGAGCTGCTGGCCCGGGCCACCGAGCTCACCCCCGGCCTCGAGGGCCCGACGGTGAGCCCGCTGCAGACCGAGGGCTGGTCGGCGGTGCGCGCGATGGTCCGCCAGTCGGACACCAACCGGGTCATGGACGAGCTCTGGGAGCTCGGCGCCCGCGCCATCCTCGTCACGAGCATCCACGCCTGCCGCCTCTAGCGGGAGGACCCCGCGCGGCCCGTCACCCGGCGGGCTTCGTGGCCCTGCCGTCGAGCCAGAGGGTGTCGGACTCGTCGCGGTGCGAGCCCGTGCCGCCGACGTGCCTGCTGTCGATGACCGGGCCGTTCCTCAGCACGTGGACCAGCGCCATCGCGTGACCGCGGCCGAGCCCGTGCTCCTCCTTCAGCCACGCCACCACCTCACCCGCCTTGGTGTCCGGGGCGTCGAGGCCCCGCTCGTGCGCCTGCGCGAGCAGCTGGCGCGGGGTGAGGCCCGTCTTCTCCTCGATCGCGTCGAGGTAGGCCTGGAAGGACATCGCGTGCTCCCCGGGGTCGGTGGGTGTCGGGAGAGGAGACGGCCCGGACCGGGCGGACTCATCGCCCACGCGACGGCGGCCCCCTCCCGGGAGGGAGGGGGCC